>NZ_JBXAQB010000010.1:0-233445 GCF_058806835.1 Roseococcus sp. GW821-FHT12F05 | reverse complement strand
GAGCCTCGATATCCCGTGACGGACCAAGCAGCGATGCAGCGACGAGCGCGTCAGATGGGGGATCGTCGGTTGGAGCGCATAGAGGCACTCGTCGAGCGGCAGCAGCGTATGCCGCCGGAACGCGACGACGATCGCTTCATCTTCGACTGAAAGAACCGTCGACTTGGGCTCCTTCGGACCCGTCGGCAGATCGGACGCTGACGTCCGCTTCTTCCATTTGGCGACAGTCTTCTGGTTGATCCCGTACCGCTTGGCGAGGGCCCTCAGGCTCTCTTGACTATGTTGTATTGCTCGACGGACTGCCTCAGTCGTGGTGGCGCTCCCATGCAGAACCTGGCCCATAGCGCTTCCTTCCACTCCCGCGAAAAGACTGCACCATCAAAATCCGGGATCAAACAGTCCTGAGCCTAGATGTTGGCCCCAGGCCATGATGGCGCATCATTTGTCCTGACGCGCCAGGAGGAGGACGCGTTGGGCGTTCTGCACGGTGGCGCCGCAGGACGCGGCGTCTTCGAGCCGAGCCCGTCTACCCAGCCGCCGTGCCGCCTGGGGCGTCCATCACGGCGCCGCGCCGTCCGCCGTCTCGAAGCCGTAGGCCTGCCAGCGCCCGGTCACGCGCGCAACGAGCTCGGGCGGATAGCCGTGGCGGAAGGAGCAGCGCACGGGCAGCATCTCGCCCCACTCCTCCGGCGGCAGGCAATTGTAGACGAGCTTGCCGGTCGTGGCCGACATCTTCTCGCTCTTCCGCAGATAGGCCAGCAGCGGGGCGGCCGCGACGTGCTCGAAGGGCACGTGGCCCTGCAGCGGGTGACAGCGCGTGGCGAAGGCCCAGAGCAGCTCCCGTGCATCGGTCGGGTCCACGTCGTCGTTGAGCACGATGATCTTCGGGAGGACGGCGCCGGCCTTGCTGCCGAACACCACCTCGCCGATGCGGCGGCAGAATTGCTCGCCGTCCTCCACGCCGCTGCGCCGGCGCCAGTCGCGCGGCACGGTGACGACGAGCCAGTGCAGCGCCGTCTCGAAGGGAATCCAGGCCGTGGTGACCGCGAGCCCCGCGGCGCGCAGGTCGTGCAGGATCACCGCCGCGGTCGGAAGGCCCCAGGCCGTGTGGTTCTCCTCCACCGGCTCGCCCGCGACCACGACGGGCAGGATCGCCTCGTTGCGGTGGCTGACGGCGGTCACGTGATAGACCGGCCGCTTCATCGCGCCGCCCGGCCAGAGATAGCCGGCGAACTCCCCCATCGGGCCCTCCTCGGCTGTCTCCTCTAGGTGGAGATGCCCCTCGATAAGGATCTCGGCGCTGGCCGGCGCCTCGAGATCCACCGTCCGGCAGCGCACGGTGCGGATGGGCCGTTCCAGGAAGGCGCCGAGCCGCCCGGCCTCGTCCACATGGGCCGGCAGCGGCATGCCGCAGATGAAGGGAATGGACGGCTCGACGCCGAGCGCGAGCGCGAAGGGCATGGGACGGCCGACATCGGCCCAGGCCTGCGCCACCATCCCGACATGCTGCTCCGGCGCGACGATGCCCGTGAGGCGCCGTCCGTCGAGCCGCATCATCCGGGCGATGGACCAGTTGGTCCAGATCCCGCCCGGCGTGCGCGCGACGATGCAGCCCCAGGTGTTCAGGTAGCGGCCGCCGTCGCCGGCATGGAGCAGCGGCACCGGCAGGCGGTTCAGGTCCACCGCCTCGCCGGTCGCGACGTTCTCGAAGCAGGGCGCGGTCTCCACCACCACCGGATCGACCGGCGGCAGGTCGAGGCTCGCGGCCAGCGCCTCGACAATGTCCTGGCCGGTGCTGCAGGCCGGCATGTCGAGCGAGGCCGCGACGCGGACCAGCTGCCGCCCCGGCTGGCAGCTGAGGCCGGCCGGCGCGCCGAGGATGCGGAAGCCGGCGGGATGGTCCGAGAAGGCGCCGAACAGCGGCGCCGGCGCGCCGGTCTCGTAGCAGCGCCGGACGATCGCGGAGAGCTCGAGGTCGAGCGCGACAGGCTCGGCGACGTCCTGGATCTCGCCCAGGCGCCGCAGGTGGTCGATGTACTGGCGCAGGTCGGTCAGGGGCACGGAAAGGCCTCCTCCTCGACGGCGAGAGAGGACGCCGCGGCGGGCCCGGGCCGGCCGGACCAGGGACGGACGAGGCCGGTCTCGATGTCGAAGAGGTCGAGCACGCGGCCGACCGTGTGATCGACCATCTCCTCGATCGAGGTCGGACGGTCGTAGAAGGCGGGAACCGGCGGGAAGACGATGGCGCCGTTCTCCGTCGCTGCGGCCATGGATCGGATATGGCCGGCGTGCAGCGGCGTCTCGCGCAGCATGAGCACCAGGCGCCGCCGCTCCTTGAGGCAGACATCGGCGGCGCGGGTCAGCAGGCCGTCGGTGTTGCCGGTGGCGATGGCCGAGAGGCTCCGCACGGAACAGGGGGCCACCACCATGCCCATGGTGCGGAAGGAGCCGGAGGCGATGGCCGCGCCGATATCGGCATCCGGATACCAGTGGTCGGCCATCGCGCGGACCTCGCGCACCGTGCGCTCGGTCTCGTAGGCGAGCGTGCGCTCGCCGGCCTTGGTCATCACCAGGTGGCTCTCAACGTCAAGCTCGCGCAGCAGCCCGAGCAGGCGCAGGCCATGGACGATGCCGGTGGCGCCGCTGATGCCGACGATCATGCGGCGGCGGGGCGGCGTGAAAAGATGCTTCTGCATGAGGGCTCCTGCGCCGGATTGCGTGCGGGAACCTGCGCGTGCCCCGCCTGGCGCGGCATGCCCAGAACTGTTCATCCCGCGAATTTCTGATCCGCCATGCGGCAAGCCTCGGGATGCCACCGCTTCCGCCCTCCGCGCATGACCAGTTCTGGGCATGCGCCGGCTGTCGTTCCGGGCGACGGTGCGGCCACCCTGTCGCGGCTCCCGCCCTGCGAAGATTTGGAGATCCTGTCCATGACACCGGCCCTCGCCCTCGTTGCTGCCCTGCTCGCCGGCCCGGCTCTCGCCGACTCCCTTCCCATCGACGGCACTCCCAAATTCCACGCCGCGGAGGCACAGCAGACGGTGCTGCACGACAGCGGGGACTGTCAGGCGGCCGACGATGGGAGTGAACCACCTGCCAAGCGTTGAGGAACGGAAGAAGCCGCCCCAGCGCCGGCCGTGCGCCTGAAGCGCGTGCCCGGCGCGGACCCCCCGGCGCCTCGCGGAACATTGCCCGGCCTGTCAGGGTCTGCGATCGTTAGGGCGGCAGGCACGGTGGGCAGCGACATGGCCGGCGACACGCATGGCGAGCTTCTGGCATGTATCGGCACCATCTACGACGCTGCGTCGGGCAGCGCGGCGTGGATCGACGTCGGCGCGCGGATCCGCAACCTCTTCGCGGCGGAGCGGGCGAGCCTCATTCTTCCCGCCAAGGCCGGCATGCCGCGGGAGCTGCTGGCCCCCCTGGGCGAGGGGGAGGCGGCCTATGCGGCCTATTTCCACGGCGTCGATCCCTTCCGGCGCCAGGCGCAGCAGGACTTCGCGCTGGCGCGGCCGCAGCACTTCCTGCACGCCAAGCTGGGGGCCGAGCTGGTGCCCGATCGCGAACTGCTGAGGAGCGAGTACTACACCGATTTCGGCCGCCGCCACGGACGACGCCACGTGATGGGCGGCATGCTGGGCATGGAGCAGGCGATACCGATCGGCCTGCATCGCGGGGACTCCGCCTTTGCCTTCACCCCGGAGGATTGCCGCAGGCTCGAGATGCTCCTGCCGCACCTGCAGCGGGCCCTCGAGCTGAGCGAGCGCCTGGCGGCGCAGGCCGCCTCCCTGCGCGTGACGGTCGGCGTGCTCGATGCGCTGCCGGCCAGCATGGTGCTCGTCGACGGAGGCTCGAAGGTACGTTTCGCCAATGCCGCGAGCGTCCGCGCCCTGGCGCGGCCGGGATCCGGGATCGCCATGCTGGCGTCGGGGCCGCGCATGGATGGCGGCACCCATCTCACCGCCCTGCACCGCGACGACGCGCGGGAGCTGAGGCGCCTCGTCCTGTCGGCGACGCAGGGCGGCCCGGGCGGCTCGCTCCGCATTCGTCCGCGCGACGATGGCGACCAATTGCCGATGCAGGTCGCGCTGGTCTCTCCGGCCCCGCCCGGCATGCTGGAGGACGCCGATCCCGGGATGCGCGCGGCGGAGGGCCTGGCGCTGGTCGTCGTCGAGGACCTCGTCCGCCGGGCCGCGCCGCCGGCCGCCATGCTGAGCGAGCTTTTCGGCCTGAGCCGCACGGAGGCCGAGGTCGCCGTCGGACTGGTCGGCGGGACGAGCGCGGAGGAGGTCGCGCAGCGGCGCGACGTCGCCATCGACACCGTCAGGAACCAGATTCGCGCCATCCTGCGGAAATCGGAAGTGACTAACCTGCGCGACTTCGAGCGCGTGGTGGCGACGCTCGCAGGCATCGGCACGCAGGCGCCGCCGCGCGGCCGGGCCGAGGCGGCGCGCCTGCTCCGATAGCGCAAGCCAGCCGAGGAACGACAGGCTGCCGCCGCAGCGTCAGCCGCAGGCGAGGGGCAAGGCATTCGCCGGCTTCAACAATGGCCGCATGGCCACGCTGCGTCCGTCGCGTGCGTGGAATTTCGGTTTCCATGACGAATTCTGGGCATGAAGAGGGGAGGCTCCCTGCTCCAGGGTCCGCGCAGATCGATACCCCATGCGAGGACCTTCCATGCAGCACACCATCCCCGGCCCCTCGCAGGGCACGGCCGGCTCCCATCCCTCCGACGCCGACACGATGCCCAGCGCGTCCCGGAGGCGCTCGGGCGAGGGCGCTCCGCATCGCCGCATGCGGTGGAAGAACGGGCGGCGCGCGGATCGCCATGACCCCGCTGCAGCTGTCGCGCCGAGGCCGACGTACATTCTTCGGCCCCCGGTGGCGCCGGAGTCGGGGCCGCGCAGCTGGCTGCGGGCCAGCACGGCCCTGACCGCGGCCGGAAGCCTGGCCGCTTTCGTCCTGATGGGATCCGCCACCGCGCAGACGGTGCTGCCGCCCAATCAGCCCTTGCCCTACGTGCCGAACCTGACCGGCACGACGGGCACGACGGGCAACGACGGCAATCCGCCGACATCGGGCGGCCAAGGCGGCGCCGGCACGTCCGTCGACATCGCGGTGCCCGCCGGCGTCACCTGGCAGTCCAACAGCGCCCAGCCGTTGATCGGGCTCAACACCTCCGGCGGCAGTGGCGGCCCGGGGGGCACCGCCGACTGCAACATCTGCGACTTCCAGAACGGCGGCAACGGCGGCAACGGCTTGAGCGCCGGCAGCGCGACGCTGCAGATCGGCGCTTTGCCGACGCAGCCGACATCGATCACCAGCCAGGGCGCCGGCCCGGCCATCGCGATCACGGCCAATGGCGGATCGGGTGGCACCGGCGGGAACCCGGCCAATCGCGGGACCGGCGGCCAGGCCGGCACAGCCGGCGACGCCGGCGTGGTCACCTTCGGCATGGTCGCCGGGACGAGCGTCACGACCACCGCCGCCGGCACGCCAGCCATCATCCTGCAGTCCAACGGAGGCAGTGGTGGCAATGGCGGGGGCGGCACCGTCACCCACATCGATCATGCCTATGGCCCGAGCGGTGCGCCGGGCCAGTCCGGCGGCGTCATCCAGACGCCGGGCAACACGACGCCCGTGCCGATCGGCGGCACGATCACCTCGGCCGGGTCGGGCATCGTCGCCATCAGCCAGGGCGGGAACGGCGGCTACGGTGCGTCGGCCGGTTCGGAACTCGGTCCCGTGACCGCCGGCACCGGCGGTGCCGGCGGCGATGGCGGGCCCATCGCCCTGAACCTGGCCGGGGCGAGCATCACCGCGCAGGGCGCCAGCGGCCCGGGCACCGGCGGGCAGATCACCGTCGATGCCGGCGCCAACGGCACCACCACGGCGAACGCCTCGGTCATGTCGGCGGCGGTGTCCGCGGCCAGCATCGGCGGGCTCGGCGGCTATGGCGACTACGCGAACGGCAATGTCGTATCGCATGGCGGCAATGGCGGCGCCGGCGGCGATGGCGGGTCCGTGCAGATCACGGTCGATGGCGGCCGCATCCAGACCACCGGCTACGGCGCCATGGGCCTCGTGGGTATCAGCGCCGGCGCGGCCGGTGGCTCGGGCGGGCAGGCCGGCGCGGTCTGGAGCCGGCACGGCGGCGCGGGCGGCCCGGGCGGGGCCGCCGTCTATTCGACCATCACCCTGACCAACGGCACCATCCTGACCACCAACGGCCGGCATGCCGATGGCGTGCTGGCGCTGAGCGTGGGCGGCGGCGGCGGCGTCGGGGGCGATGTCGAGGGCGGCGGCCTCGGCATGTCCCTGGCCTTCGGCGGCCAGGGCGGCCAGGGTGGCGATGGCGGTCCTGCCCTAGTCCTCAATGGCTCCTTCACCCAGGCCGGTGGCTTGACCCCAGGCGGCGTCGTCTCGACGACCGGCAGCGGGGCGCGGGGCCTTTCCGCCCTGAGTGTCGGCGGCGGCGGCGGCCGCGGTGGCGACGCCAATACCGCCGATCTCGGGGTGGGAGCCTTCCCGATCGGCGGCAATGGTGGCATCGGCGGCGCCGGCAGCTTGGCGCAGGTGACCAATTTCGGCGTGGTGCAGACCACCGGCCTGCATGCCGTCGGCATCGACGCGCAGAGCATCGGCGGCGGCGGCGGCAATGGCGGGGCGGCGCATGCGTACAACGTCAGCGCCACCGGCGTGATCAACCTGGGCGCGGCGGCATCGGTCGGCGGCACCGGCGGCACCTGCATCGTGAACGGCGCCTGCCCCACCGGCGGACCTGCCACGGTGCTGAACTACGGCCAGGTCCTGACCATGGGCGGCGACGCGCATGGCATCCGCGTGCAGAGCATCGGCGGCGGCGGCGGCCATGGCGGTGCCAGCGTCGCCGAGAACCTGATGGTCAACCTGTCGCCGGAGGATACGCCCTCGATCCAGCTCACCGCCTCGATCGGCGGCAATGGCGGCAGCGGCGGCGATGGCGGGACGGTCACGGCGCTCAATGCCGGCATCGTCATCGCCCAGGGCGTCGGCGCGCATGGCATCATCGCGCAAAGCATCGGCGGCGGCGGCGGCACCGGCGGCGATTCGACCGCGACCACCAACGCGATCACGCCCTCCAGCATGAGCATCACCACCGCGATCGGCGGCAGCGGTGCCGGCGGCGGCAATGGCGGCCACGTGAACGTCTACAACAGCGGCCTGATCTGGACGCTGAACCGGCTGGCGCCGGGCATCTCCGCGCAGAGCATCGGCGGCGGCGGCGGCAGCGGCGGCTACGGCAATGCGAGCACGGGCAGCTACTCCACCAGCGAGGGGAAGGGGCTGAGCGTCAATGTCAGCCTGGGCGGCACCGGCGGCGTGGGCGGCGAAGGCGGCAATGTCACGGTCACCAATTACGTCACCGCGGCCAATACGCCGGACCCCACCGGCGCGGGCGGCTACGGCGCCGGCGCGATCGCGACGATGGGCGACGGGTCCGATGGCATCTACGCCCACAGCATCGGCGGCGGCGGCGGCAATGGCGGCAATGCCAGCGCGAATGGCGGCAGCGGCACGGTCACGATGAACATCTCGCTGGGCGGCACTGGCGGTTCCGGCGGCAGCGGGCACACCGTCACCGTGGACAACGGCACCGGCACGATCCAGACGCTCGGCGGCCATGCCGCCGGCATCTTCGCGCAGAGCGTCGGCGGCGGCGGCGGCCGCGGTGGCAATGGCGGCCAGAGCGGCGGCGCTGACCCCAACTACACCGTCAACACCCTGATGCAGCAGGGCCTGGGCCTGAACGGCCAGGTCACGAACGTGGTCGACAATGTCTATCAATGGACCGGCCAGGTCGCCGGCTATTTCGGCCAGCCCGGCACGCTGAGCGAAGTCGTCGACTCCTACATCACCAGCAACATGGCGGCCGCCCAGCCCGCGACCCCCGAATCGTCCGACAGCAGCCTGACGGTGAACCTCGGCGCCGGGCTGTCCGGCAGCGGCGGCGGGGCAGGCAATGGCGGCCAGGTGACCGTCCTGAATGCGGGCAGCATCACGACGGCCGGGCCGCTCTCGCCGGCGATCTTCGGGCAGAGCATCGGCGGCGGCGGCGGCCTGGGCGGCGCCTCCAACCCGGCGATGGACCAGGCACAGGTCAACAGCAGCACAGTGACCCTCTCGATGAGCCTGGGCGGCGCCAATGGCCTGAGCGGCTCCGGCGGCGCGGTCGGCGTCACCGACAGCGGTGTCATCGTGACCGGCGGCGATGCCTCGCCGGGCATCCTGGCGCAGAGCATCGGCGGCGGCGGCGGCCATGGCGGCGTCACCATGATGGGCGTGCGGAACACCATCACCGGAACCGGGCTGCTCGGCACGGTGACGCTGGGCATGGATCGCACCAGCAACGGCCAGGCGGCCTGGAACGCGCCCTCCGGCGGCCAGGTCACCGTCACCACCAGCAACATCACGACCACGGGCAACGAATCGCCGGGCGTGCTGGCGCAGAGCGTTGGCGGTGGCGGCGGCATCGCCGCGGTGATGTCGGGGCGCTTCAACTCGCAGACCGGCGGCTGGACCAGCGCGCTGAACAACCTGCCGGCGGACAGCCCGCAATGGGTCGATTTTCGCTTCATGGCGAATGCCCCTGCAGGGTCCACGGGTGGTCCGGTCAACGTCACGCTGCAGCCGAACGGCTCGGCCTTCGGCACCATCACGACGGGCGGGCAGAATTCCTACGGCATCCTGGCCCAGTCGGTCGGCAATGGCGGCGGCATCGCCGTCACCGACTACACGCCCTACACGATGGCGAATTTCGTCTCGCCGGAGCTCTCGGTGGCCGGCAGCAACGCCGGCGCCGTCACCGTCACCACGGTTGGCCCCTCCGTCATCACCACGACCGGCGATGGCGCGGTCGGCATCCTCGCGCAGAGCGTCGCCGGCGGCGGCATCGTCGGCGGTATGGACGGCGTCGCCATGACCTACCGGACCGTGAACTACCAGGCGCAGAGCTATGGCGGCACCGTCACCGTCAACAACAGCGCCGACATCCATGTGAGCGGCGCCTATGCGCATGGCATCTTCGCGCAGAGCACCGCGCTCGGCGGCGTGTTCGGCCCTGCTGCCGGTACGCCAGGCACGCTGGTCACGGCAGCCTCGGCGGGAAGCTGCGGCAGCGGTTGCGCCAACGTCGGCCAGGTGACGGTGAACCACAATGGCGGGACCATCTATGTCCATGGCGCGAATGCCTATGGCATCGCGATGGTGAGCCAGGGCAACCCGTCGGGCACCAACAACACGACGCTGAACGTCAGCTCGGCAGGCTGGATCGCGACCGATGTCAATGCGGCTGGTGCGGTCTTCATCGGCGGCGCGGATGCCAATGCCGTCTACAACTATGGCATCATCAACGCCCAGGCGGCCGGGCTGGCCTTCGCGACCTGGGCTGGTTCCGGCAACACCCCGGCCGTGGCCCATGTCGTCAACTACGGCGGCATCATGGGCTCCGCCGTGCTCGGCGGTGGCAGCGTCTTCACGAATGCCGGCGGCGGTCAGTGGCAGATGGGCAATGTCGTGAATCTCGGCACCGCCGGGCGGGTGGACAACGCCGGCACGCTCGATATCGGCTATGGCCGCTCGATCGCGGCGACCACGCTGACCGGCACGCTGACGCAGAGCTCCACCGGCCGGCTGGTGGTGGACACCGACCACGTGGCCAAGCGCGGCGACATGCTCACCGTGCAGGGCACGGCGACCATCGCCGGCACGGTCGAGAGCCGCCCTATCAGCCTGGTCAACGCGCCCGTCACGGTGCTGACTGCGACCGGCGGCGTCAGCCTCGATCCCTCGGCCACCGGCACGCGGACCTACGCCTTCAACTTCAGGCCGGTGACTGACGGCTCGAGCCTGAGCATCCAGCCCCAGGCGGACTTCGCCGGCACGGGGGGGCTGAATGCCAACCAGCTCCAGGTCGCCTCCCATCTCCAGCAGCTCTGGAACAATGGCGAGAGCCTCGGCACCGGCTTCCTCGCCCTCTCCGGCATCAAGGACGGCGGCACCTATGCCCAGGCGCTGAACACCCTCTCCGGCCAGACGCTCGGCGCCGTCGCCGCCTTCCGCTTCGCCAGCAGCCAGGCCTTCGTCGGCAACATGCAGAGCTGCCCCGACCTCACCGACGTCAGGCTGCGCCAGCGCGAGCGCGACTGCGTGTGGTCCCGCGTCGCGGGCAACACCACGACGCAGGGCGCCATGGCCGGCGCGCTCGGCTACCAGGCGAGCTCGGTGACGGCGCAGTTCGGCGGCCAGCGCGAGGTCCGGCCCAACTGGTTCCTCGGCGCCTCCATCGCCTATGAGAGCACGCGCTTCACCGGCGGCCAGGGCACCTCGCGCGTCACGGGCGACGGCGTGCTCGGCGGCGTGGTGCTGAAGTACCAGCGGGACAACTGGCTGTTCTCCGGCACGCTGGATGCGGGCTACGGCTCCTACGACAGCACGCGCCAGATCGTGACCGGCAGCCTCGTGCAGGCGGCCACCGCCTCGCCGAGCGCCTGGCATATCGGCGCCACCGCGCGGGTGAGCTACCGGATGCCGATGGGCAGCTGGTACGTCCGGCCGATCGCCGAGCTGCGCGTGGCCCGGATGATGGGCAATGCCTACACCGAGCGCGGATCGAGCCCGTTCCGGCTGGCGGTGGAAAGCGAATCCTCGACGCTGGTGACCGGCACGGGTGCCGTCGAGGTCGGCACGCGGGTGGATGTCGGCCGCTTCGGCACGCTGCTGCCCTATGCGAGCGCGGGGCTGAGCGTGAACGGGCAGGACGGCTGGTCGGCCACGGCGCGCTTCGCCGGCGCGCAGGGCGCGAGCGGCGGCTTCCGGGCCTCTACGCCGATCCCGACCACGCTGGCCCGCCTCTCGGTCGGCGCCAACCTCGCGACCACCGGCAATATCGAGCTGAAGGTCCAGTACAACGCCGACCTCGGTGACCGGTACACCTCCCATACCGGGCTGGCGCGGCTGGCCTATAGGTTCTGACGTGACGCGGAACGGAGACAGGAGATGAGGATGATGGCGATAGCCGAAGGGGCCGGGCGCGCTGCCTGGCTGCGTGGCCTGGCGGTCCTGGCCGCGGTCGCGGCGCTCCCCGCGGGAGCGGTGGCGCAGGCGCCGGCCCGGGGCGCGGCTCCGCCCCCTGCCGCGCCGGCGGCGCGCGCGGTCCCGGTGCCGGACCGCACCACCGCCTCCTATGGCGAGTGGACGCTGCGCTGCCAGCAGGCGGCCGGCGCCGAGGGGCGGAGCTGCGACGTCATGCTGACCGTCCTGGATCAGCGGGCCCAGCCGCTGGTGCAGCTTGTGATGCGGCGCGGGGCGGCGCCGGGGAGCCTCGTCGTCATCGCGCAGGTGGGGGTCAGCGCCACCGTCTCTGAGCCCGCGCGGATCTTGGTCGGGGAGACAGCGATCTCCACCCTGCCGTTCCAGCGCTGCCTGGTGCAGGGCTGCTTCGCGGAGAGCCAGCAGGAGGAGGCGCAGATCACGGGCCCAGCGGGTCAGGCGGAGGCGCTGCAGCTGCAGTACCGCAACGGCGAAGGCGCGCCGCTGGCGTTCCAGATGCCGCTGCGGGGGCTGACCGCTGCGCTGCAGGCCTTGCGCGCCATGTAGCGGGCCTCGCCAGCCAATGCTGGCAAAAAGGCGGGGGCCGAACAGTGCAGGGGGGCGGCAACATGCCGGCCACGGGCGATCGAATGCCGGCTTCAGATCGGGTTCGCGACGTCCGCTGCCGCGTCTGACGCGCGCGCGACATTTGACCGCCTCATCCTGCTCGTCATCGCCCCCAGGCAAACCCGGGCCGGTTCAAAACGATCCGGCAAGGTCCGATGGGCGAGGGAGTCGTGGAGGCGCGAGGAAGGAATCGCCACGCTGCCGTTGCCGCTTCCCGCCCGGAAAGGCGCAGCCAGGTCAGGCCACCGCAGCCCGGGCCGCTGCCAGATTGGGCTCGATCCGGAAGATGTTGGAAAAGCCGCTGATACGGAACACCTCCCGCACCTGCGGCGCCAGCCCGGCCAGCACCAGCCGATGCGCAGCGCCCCGCGCGATCTTGGCGGACTTCAGCAGCACCCCCAGCCCGGCGGAGCTGACGTACCGCACCTCCTTCATGTCGATGATCACCGCCGGCAGCTCCTCCATCCGGGCGCACAGCACATCCTCCAGGTCGCGCGAGGTGGTGCTGTCGAGCTGGCCTTGAACGGTCACGACATGGGCGGCGTCGGTGGCATGTTCGGTGATTTGCATGGCGCTTGAATCATCCTGAGGCGCGCAGCCGGAACCCGACGTTCCGGCCTGCACGATCGACGGTCAGGGGATCACCCGCCCCAGGGGCGTGACGCATGGTCAACTCTGGTTATGCGGGCCGGAATTTCTTGCCTTAGAGCAGGCCATGCGCGCCTTCTCGCAGAGCATGGATCCCAACAGCACGGCCGACATGATCAAGATGCAGAGCATGACCCAGCAGTGGTCGGTGGCCGTCGACCTGGAATCCAACATGGTGAAGACCATCGGCGACGCGCTGAAGGGCATCGTCCAGAAGGTGGGCTAACCGCAGCCCCATGCAGATCGAAACGGCGAGCTAGGATGGCGCGAGCATCCTCCGCGCCCATGGCCGGCTGGATTCGGGCACGAGCGACGCGTTCGAGGCCGCGCTGATGCCGCTGCTGCGCAGCGGCGCGCGAATTGTGGCGCTGAATCTGAAGGGGGTGGCCTATGTGTCCTCCGCCGGCCTGCGGATCTTCCTGCTGGCGGCGAAGGAGGCGAAGGCCACCGGCCGTCGCGTCGTGGTCTGCGGCCTGTCGTCCGGCATCCGCCACATCTTCCAGCTCGCCGGCTTCCTGAAGCTGATGGCCGAGGCCGGCACCGAGCAGGAGGCGCTGCAGGGCAGCGCCTGACCCCTTCGCTTCCTTACCGGGTCAGGCGCGGTGCTTCGGCGCCGACGGCCGCAAGCGTCGCCATCACCCGCTCGAAGTCGCGCAGGTTGGCCATCTCGGATTTCCGCAGGATGGCGCGGATCTGGTTCCGGACCGTCTCGGGGGAGACGTCGCGCTGCGCGGCGACCTCTTCCGCGCTGGCCCCGCCGACGAGCGCGACCGCGACCTCGGCCTCCGAGCGGCTCAGGCCGAAGAGGTCGCAGAGCATCGAGGCCGGCGGAGCGGACCGCCGCACGAGATCCTCGATCACCACCAGCGCCAGGCCCTCCGCGCCGCCCAGGCCGGCCGGGGCCGGCATGACGAAGGCCGCCTGCATCGGCAGCTCCGACACATCCGCGTCGCGGGGCCGGATCCGCAGCGAGCCGCCCGGCCCGCCCTGGGCCGTGGAGGCGATCAGGCGCCGCAGCGCAGCCGCATCCTCCTGGTGGAGCGCCGTCAGGATCGAGCCGTCCGCCCGCGGCCCGGCGGCCCGCATGGCGATGCCCGAGCCGGGCCGCCGGAGCGCCTCCAGGCCGGCGGCGCTGGCGAAGCGCACCACCGAGCCCGCATCCACGCCCACCGCGCGGATGGAAAGCGCGTCGAGAAGGCCGGCCGCGAGGCGGTCCTGCGCGGCATCCGTCTTCGGAAGCGCCTCGACGGCCTGCTCGCGCGGGGCGGGCAGGGGCCTGACCAGGCGGTCCTCGCGCTGAATCTCCCGCCGGAGGTTCCGGAAGCCGGCGTCGCGGGCCGACGGCCGGGTGTTGGCGCGCGGCGCCGGCTGTGTCTTCGCGGCGCTGCCTCGCGCCCAGGGTGTCGTCACCTGCTCCAGCATCGGCATGGTCTCGCTCCGTGTCCCCGCCTGCCGCTGCTCCGGCTCCCGGAGGACATCCGGGGCGGCCACGGCCTTGCTGGCGGGGAGATAGCCGCGGGCGGCGCGGCAAGTCCCGAGAAGCGGGCGATCATGCGCTGAGCGTTTGCCGAAATCCCCGCCGGGAAGTTGTTCGGGAAGCGCGGCGATGTGCCGCCCGAGGCGGCACCATGCCGGGTGTTTTACATCGGCGGGATGCACGCAGGGGTTGCCGGCATGTCAGGGTTCGGCAGAATACCGCTCCTGGAGACTCCAGGCGTGCAGCACGAGCCTGGCTGCACCTGGAGCAGAGGAGCTGGGCTGCGATGGCGGTGGAGAGCCGGGCTGTCTACCGGTTTGACGGGTTTCGCCTCGACACGGTGCGCGGCACGCTGCACGGCCCGGATGGTGCGGAGCTGTCGCTGCGCCCGAAGGGCTTCGCGCTGCTGCGCTACCTGCTGGATCATCCTGGCGTGCTGCATGGACGCGAGGCGCTGCTGGACACGCTCTGGCCCGGCGTCGTGGTCACCGACGACAGCCTGACGCAGTGCATGGGCGACCTGCGCCGGGCCCTGGGCGATCGCGCGAGCCACGTGCTGCGCACCGTCTCGCGCCGCGGCTACCTCCTGGCGGTCGAGGTGACACGCGAAGCCGAGTCGGTGCCTGCGACGCCTGCCGCCCCGCCCGCGGCCGCCTCCGCGCCGGCGGCGCCGGCCGCGCGGGCGGCCTCGGACGGCCGATGCGACCTCGTGATCCTGCATCCCTTCGAGGCCGCCGCCGAGGACGCGGCCCTGCGGCATCTGGCCGGCAGCGTGGACACCGAGCTGATCGGCGAGTTCGCCCGCTTCGAGAAGCTGCGCCTCGTCGCCGCGCCCGCGGGCGAGGGGCAAGCGGACTACCGGGTCCGCGGGACGCTTCGTTTGGCCGACGGCGCGTTGCGGATCGCCGTCCGGCTGGAGGAGGCCGACAGCGGCGCGGTGCTCTGGGCGCATCGGGCCGAGGCGCCGGTGGGCGAGCCGCCCGAAGGCATGATCGGCCGGCTGGTGTCGCTGATCGCCCGGCAGATCGACCGGCAGAGTCTGCAGAGGGCGCGCGCCAAGCCCCTCGCCGCGCTGACCCCGCGCGAGCTCTGCCTGCTGGGGCGCGAGCATCACCAGCGCGGCACCGAGGTCGACACGCTCCTGGCGCGTGAGCTGTTCGACCGCGCCATCCGCGCCGATCCCGGCTTCGCCGTGGCGCATGCCTGGCAGGCCTATACGGTGCACCGCGCGATCACCCACGGCTGGGGCAGCCCGACCGGCGAGCAGGCCCGCGACCTGTCGCTGACGCTCGCGCGCCGCGCCGTCGACCTGGCGCCGGAATCGCCGCTCTGCCTGTCGCGGCTCGCCTTCGCGCTGCTGCTGCACCGGCGCTGGGAGCCGGCGCTGGAGGCTGCGCGGATGTCGCTGCGCAGCACCCGGAACGCAGACCACGGCAGCCGCAACACGGCCGGGGAGGTGCTGGCCCATGCCGGATATCCCGAGGAGGCGGTTGAGGCGGTGCAATGGACCATCGCGCTCGACCCGTATTGCCCTCCCACCACGCGCGCGGTGCTGGGGCGGGCGCTGGTGCTCGCCGGCCGCCTTGAGGAGGCGCTGCCGGAGCTGCGCTGGTGCATCGTGCGCCTGCCGGACTATGCGCCGGCCTATCACTCGCTGGTCGTCGCCGCGGCCGAGACCGGGCGGATCGAGGAGGCCCGCGAGGCGCTGCGCGAGGTCTTCCGGCTGCAGCCCGCCTGGAAGCCGCGCAACCACACCGGCGTCTGGTTCTTCCGCTACGAGCGCGATGCCGAGCGCTTCCTGGCCGCCTTCCGGGTGGCCGGCTGGATCGACGCGGCGGGGTCGCCGCTGGGCGCCGCGCCGCGCCGCGTCGAGAGCGACCCGGCCTCCTGACCGGCCGGCGTCAGCCGCGGAGGAAGCCGCCGGGGGGCTGGAGGGCCGCCGGCGCGTCCTCGGCGTCGTCGATGTCCGCCTCGCCCTCCTCCTCGTCGTCGGCGTTCAGCGTGCCGCGCAGCCGCTCGGCGGTGTTCACGAACTGCTGCAGCGCTCGCTCGAAGGCTGGGAAGTCCAGCCTCTCCATCGCCAGCGGCTGCTGCAGCACGATCGCGCGACTGGCGGAATCGCGCGCCAGCATCGCGCCCTTCTCCTTGTCCACCAGCGGGCTGATCAGGACGTCGTCCAGCGCCCAGGAGGACAGCCCCACCTGCGCCCCGAACTGCTCCAGGACGCCGTTCATCTGGTTATGCAGGGTCGTGCTCATGACGCATTGGCTCAGGATCGGGTGGCGAAGGGGCGGGGGCCGGATGGGGCGGCGGCCTCGCCGGGAGGCATAGGACGCTTCCGCCCGGGCCCCCAGGCGAGCAGCGCCAGGATCGCGGCCGCCATGACGGCCACCGTCAGGCTCATCGCCAGGCCGTAGTCGCCGCCGAGGCGGCCGGCCATCCAGAGCTGGATATTGGCATTGGCCGCCGCGAGGAAGTTGCCCGCCTGGTAGGCGAAGCCGGGGAAGGTCGCGCGCACGGCCGGGGGCGACAGCTCGTTGAGGTAGACCGGCACGATCCCCCAGGCGCCCTGCACGAAGAACAGCAGCAGGGCGGCGGTGAGGCCCAGCGCCGCCGGCGTGGCGGCCGCGGCCCAGAACGGCAGCGCGGGCAGGGCCAGCGCCACCGCGAGGCCCATCGCCCAGGGCCGGCCGATCCGGTCCGACAGGGCGCCGAAGGCCAGCCCGCCGGAGAGCGCGCCGAGATTGGCCGCGATCATGATGAGCGAGATCGTGTCCGTCCCGAGCCGGTGCTCGGTGCCGAGCACGGCGCTCGGATAGAGATCCTGCGAGCCGTGGCCGAGGAAGTTGAGGGCCGTCATCAGCAGGATCGCGAAGACGGCGAGGCGGGCCTGGCCGCGCAGGACGGGCCACAGGCCCGCATGGCGCCCGGCCTCGTCGCGCGCCAGCCATTCCGGGCTCTCGGGCACCGAGCGCCGCACGTAGAAGACCAGCAGCGCGGGCAGGACGCCGACCATGAAGAGGCCGCGCCAGCCGAGCCAGGGCTCGGCCAGGTAGAGCAGCGAGGCCAGCAGGTAGCCGGTGGGATAGCCGGCCTGCAGGATGCCCGAGGCGAGGCCGCGCCGGCCGCGCGGCAGGCTCTCCATCACGAGGGAGGCGGCGACTCCCCATTCGCCGCCCATCGCCACGCCGAAGAGCGCGCGGAGGATCAGAAAGGAGGTCAGCGTCGGCGCCAGGCCGGAGGCGAATTCCAGCAGGGCGAAGCAGACGATGTTGAGCATCAGGATCGGCCGCCGGCCGAAGCGGTCCGCGAGCCGGCCGAAGATCAGCGCGCCCACCGCGCGGCAGCCGAGCGTCAGCGTGACGGCGACGGCCACGCTGTCCAGCGAGGCATCGAAGGTCGCGGCGACCTGCCGCAGCACGAAGACCATGATGAAGAAGTCGAAGGCGTCGAGCATCCAGCCCAGGAAGGAGGCCGCGAGCACGTGCCGGATCTGCGACGGCGTCGCGCTGGCCTGCGGTGGCGGGGCGATGGCGGCGGCGGTGCTCATGGCGGCTCGGTCATTCCTGGTGGCGCGGCCCGGGCCCGAGGACCCGATCCGCGCGGTTGGAGCTTCCGGGGCTTAGCCGCCGGGACGGAGGCCGCGCATGGCCAAATCTGGTCATGCGCGCCGCTGCGGAGCGAGGCACATGTCCCCCCATGGCCGGGCGGCGATCGCCCATCGTGGAGAGCGAGATGACCGATACAGAACATGACCGGCGCGGAATGCTGCGCGCCCTCCCGCTGCTGGCGGCAGGCGTGGGCGTGGTGGCGGCGGGCTGCACCATGGCGCAGACGCCCTTTCCCAACCTGACCGACGCGGAAGAGCATCTCGCCGCGGCGCTCGAGGCGCTGCATCGCGCCCCGGACCGCTTCGGCGGCCACAAGGCCGAGGCGGTCCGCCTGATCCGCGGCGCGCTGAACGAGATCGAGCTCGCCCGCATCGCCTTCCGCTGACCCTCAGACCCAGGAGCACGACATGAGGCATTCGACCTTGACCATTCTCGCGGCCGCCGCGGGGCTTGTCGCCGCCGCGGCCCCGCTCGCCGCCGCGCCGCTTCGGCCGGCCACCGGCCTGACCGCGGGCGCCGTGATCCCTGTCGCCGAGGGCTGCGGCCCTGGGCGCTGGCGCGGGCCCTGGGGTGGATGCCGTGGTCCCGGCTGGGGTCCCGCCCCCGGCTACTCCTACGGCCCGCCGCCCCCGATCCCGAGCTGGAACGGCTGCCCGCCGGGCTTCTGGCGCGGACCCTGGGGGCATTGCCGCGACACTCCCTATCACGGCCGCCTGCCCGGCGGCGGCTGGCAATAGCCCCTTCTCGACATCCCGTAATCCCAAGGATTGCTTCCATGAAGAAGATGCTCACCCTCGCGGCCGTCACCATGCTGGCCGTTGCCGCCCCCACCGCCTCCGATCGCGCCCAGGCGCAGCAGGCGCCCGCTGCCGGCCCGGCCGTGCCGGACTACACGGCCGAGGACGCCCGTGCCGTGCTGAATGCGCGCCTGGCCGCGCTGAAGGCGGTGATCGCGCTGACGCCGCAGCAGGAGCCGCTGTGGGCGCCGGTCGAGACCGCCATCCGGGACATCGTGCGCGACGCCGCCAATCGTCGCGCGCAGCGTTTGAGCGCGGCACCGTCGGCCCACTTCCTCGACGTGCTCGGGGCCATCGCCGATGCTGAGGAAGCGCGCGGGCGCGACCTGCGCCGTTTCGTCGACGCCGCGAAGCCGCTCGTGAACTCGCTGACGGAAGCGCAGCGCCGGCGCGTTCCCGCCTTTCTCGGCATGACGGACCACAGCGGTCCGGCCCAGGCCAGCGGGCAGCTCTGGCTGTTCGAGGAAGAGGAAGGCTGATTGCGGCGACCAGCGCGCCTCTGCTGGCTGGCGTGACCTTCCATCGAGGCGCCCGCCGGGCGCCTCGCCCGCCGGGGCACAGCGGGTCCTGCATGACGAGGGTTGAGCCGCTGCCGGTCTGAGGGACGGCATCCCTGGCCCGGCCGGGCGCAGCCTCCTTCAGCCCCGGGATCGCGGAGCGACGCCGCAGACGAAAGGGATCACCATGCCTCGTCCATTGGACGCCGAAGAGCTGGATCTCCTGGCGATCGGCGCCTGGATCCTGGGAACCGGCGGCGGCGGGTCGCCCTACGCCTCCCACCTCGTCGCCCGCCAATTCTACGAGGAGGGCGGCCGCATCGGGCTTCTCGATCCGGACGAGCTCGCCGATGACGACCTCGTGGCCGTGGTCTCGACCATGGGCGCGCCGCTGGTCTTCCAGGAACGGATGACCGATGCCGCCTTCGCCCTCAAGCCCCTGCGGATCATGGAGGCCTATCTCGGCCGCCGCTTCCGCGCCGTGATGACGGTGGAGATCGGCGGCTGCAATGCGTTCCAGCCGCTTCTTGTCGCCGCCGCATCCGGGCTGCCGGTCGTCGATGCGGACGCCATGGGCCGCGCCTATCCCGAGGCGCAGATGCAGACCTTCTCCATCGCCGGGCTGCGGATGGTCCCGCATGTCGTCTCCGACATCCGCGACAATGACGTCATCATTCCGACGGCTTCCGGCTGGCGGGAGATGGAGCGCGTGCGGCGCCGGGTCTGCACCGAGTACGGGTCGGTCGCGACCACCTGCCAGGCGCCGCGCAGCGGGGCCGAGGTGAAGCGCCACGCCGTGCTGCGCAGCCTGACGCAGGCCATCGCGCTGGGGCGCGAGGTGCGCCGGGCGAAGACGGCGCATGAGGACCCCGTCATGGCCACCGTCGCGGCCGCCCACGGCAAGCGGCTCTTCACCGGCAAGGTGATGGATGTGCAGCGACGCACGACCGAGGGCTTCCTGCGCGGATCGCTCGACCTCGCCGGCCTCGATGCCGATGCCGGCGCGGACTTCGAGATCGAGTTCCAGAACGAGTTCTCCATCGGCCGGCGCGACGGTGTGGTGATCGTCACGACGCCCGACCTGATCTGCGTGCTCGACAGCGTCTCGGGCGAGGCGATAGGCACCGAGAGCCTGCGCTACGGACAGCGCGTGACGGTGATCGCCCTGCCGTCGCAGCCGATCCATCGGACGGTGGAAGGGCTGCGCCATGTCGGCCCGCGCGCCTTCGGGCACGACGTCGATTTCCGCAGCGTCTTCGCGGACGACCCGGCATGAGCCGCATCGGAATCGACGTCGGCGGCACCAACACCGATGCCGTGCTGCTGGAGGACGGCAAGGTGCTCGCCGCGGTGAAAAGTCCGACCACCGCCGATGTCGCGGACGGCGTGCGCCAGGCGCTGGCCGACCTGCTGGCGGCGGCCGAGGGCCTGCCCGCGGCGGGCCGCATCGAGGCGGTGATGATCGGGACCACGCATTTCACCAATGCGGTGGTCGAGCGCCGTCACCTCGACCGCGTCGCCGCGCTGCGCATCGGCCTGCCCGCCAATGCCGGCCTGCCGCCCTTCATCGGCTGGCCGAAGGAGCTCGCCGCGGCGATGCGCGGCAGCACCCACATGGTGCGCGGCGGGCACGAATATGACGGGCGAATCCTGGTGCCGCTCGACCGCGCGGCCGTGCGCCGCGAGGCGCAGCGCATCGCCGAGAGCGGCATCGGCGCCGTCGCCGTCACCAGCGTCTTCTCCCCGCTGACCGATGAATGCGAGCGGGAGGCGGCGGAGATCGTGCGGGAGGTGATGCCGGCGGCACGCATCACGCTCTCGCACGAGATCGGCCGTATTGGCCTGCTCGAACGGGAGAATGCGGCCCTGCTGAATGCCGGGCTGCAAGGCCTCGCGCAGCGCACCACGGCGGCCTTCGAGCGAGCGCTGCGCGACAGCGGCATCAAGGCGCCGCTCTATCTGACGCAGAATGACGGCACCATCGCGCAAGGCGCCGCCGCCGAGCGCCACCCGGTCTATTGCTTCGCCTCCGGCCCCACCAACAGCATGCGCGGCGCGGCCTTCCTCTCCGGCCTCGCGGATGCGCTGGTGGTCGATGTCGGCGGCACGACCACCGATGTGGGTTGCCTGAGGGGCGAGTTTCCGCGCCAGGCCAATGCGACGGTCGAGATCGGCGGGGTGCGCACACTGTTCCGCATGCCGGACCTGATCTCCATCGGCCTTGGCGGCGGCACGGAGATCGCCGGGGACGGACGCCGGATCGGCCCGGGCAGCGTCGGCTTCCGGCTGCCACAGAAGGCGTTGTGCTTCGGTGGGGATACGCTGACCGCCACGGACATCGCGGTCGCGGCGGGACGGATCGCGCTGGGGGAGCGGGGGCGCCTGCGCGCGCTGCCCGGTAGGCTCGTCCGCGACAGCCTCGGCCGCATGGAGCGCATGGTCGCCGAGGTGGTGGACCGCATGAAGACCGATGCCGCGCCGATGCCCCTGATCGCGGTGGGCGGCGGCAGCTTCCTGGTGCCCGACCGCATGGAGGGGATCTCGGAGGTGGTGCGCATCGAGCACCACGCCGTGGCCAATGCCGTGGGCGCGGCCATCGCGCAGGTCAGCGGCGAGGTGGACCGGATCTTCTCGGGCGTCGAGCGCGATGCGGCGCTCGATCAGGCGACCCGGGAAGCCACAAGGCGCGCGATCGAGGCCGGCGCGGAGGCGGGCAGCGTGCAGACGCTCGACGTGGAGGACATCCCCATCGCCTATCTGCCGGGAAATGCGCGGCGCGTTCGCGTGCGCGTCATCGGGGACATCGGGCGGCTCCTCGCGCAGGAACGGCACCTCGAACAGTTGCGGCAGGCTCCATGACGGGCGCCGCACGGCCGTCGCCATCCGGGTCCGGCGGCCGCGTGTCTTCATTCACATCATCGAAGGAACCGAACATGCAGACCAACCTCATTGAACGAACCTCCCAGGAACAGCTCCCCGCCACGGGGCGCGTGTATCGCGAAGCCTCGCCCACGGAGATGATCTACATCGCCACGCGCATGATCGTCGTGAGCCGCAGCAGCATCGCCGGAACGGTCAGCCGCGCGCAGTTCGAGGCGGCCGTCGCCGAGCTTGAAGCCAGGTACGGCATTCTGCGCTCGGTCGTCGAGGACGGATATTTCGTGGAGCGCATGGATGGCCGGTCGGCGGTCGAGGCCTGGCTGCCGGCCGACGGACACTCCGCCGAGGCCCTGTACGCGACGCTGCTGAATGCCGAGCTGGACACGCAGAAGACCCTCTACGGCATCCACGCCATCGCCGGCGACGAGGCGCTCGATGTCTTCATGCTCACCTCCCATGCCATCACGGACGCGACATCGCTGATCGAGCTGCATTCGTACCTCGCCCACATGTGCGATTGCGCCGTGCGAGGGGAGACTCCGACCCTGGACGAGCAGCCCTTCCCGAGCCCCGTCGACGAGGCGGTGAGTCGCAGCCTGGCTGCGCTCTCGACGGAACCTCCCCCCTCTTCCTATTCCGGGGTGTTCGCCGAGATTCCGCTGCGCGCGCCGCATGAGGGCGGCCCCGTGACGCATCGCCTCGAGCGCATCGTGATCGAGGCGGACCAGGTGCAGCGGATCAGGGATGCGGGCCACGCCACCGGCTCATCCATGCACGCGCTTCTCCTGGCGGCGTTCGCCCTCGCGATACGCGACGTGGCCGAGGGTCAGCCGAGCCGGATTCTCATGCGGTCGTCCGTGGACATGCGCCGGCGGCTCGAGCCCCATGTCTCGACCGAACTGGTCTTCACGGCCATCACGGGACACATCACGCCCGTCCCCGACCTCGACCGGCCCATGACCGAGATCGCCCGGCTCATCTTCGAGGATATCCATGAGGGGGTGGCCAATGGCAGCATCTTCCATGACTACGTCAATTACCCCAGGGCGTTCGGCAGCCCGCAGCAGGCGCCGGTCGCGATCAACGTCTCCGACATCCAGTCGGTCCGGTTTCACTGGCCGACGGAGCGGCTGACAGTGACTGGATTCGAGTATGCGCTGGGCTGGCTGAAGAAGTTTCCCAACGTCTCGGTCTCCGTCTACGACGGGAGGCTGATCGCGAACGTCGCGTACGTGGAGGAATTCGCCGAGCCCGACGTCATGCGGGCCATCTCGGAGGGCTTCGTCAGACGGCTGGATTCCGTCTGCCCCTGAGATCGTCCCTGTTCCGGGATCGAGCGCTACGTCCGCCTTGCGGCGAGCGGGGCGTAGCGGGGAGTCCAGACCTTGGCGCGGATGCGCTGATGGATCTGATCGACCGGGACGTCGGCGGCGTAGCCTTCCTGATGCGCCTTCATGGCGACCGCGAGAGCGACCTTGGCGGCGACCTCGCGCAGTGCGCTCACGGGGGGCAGCAGATTGTGCTTGAGGTTGTCGCGGGCCGGCGACGAACTGGCCAGCGCCTTCGCGGCCGCCATGAACATCCCATCGCTGACGCGGCTTGCGCCGACCGCCAGCGCGCCCAGGCCGACACCGGGAAAGATGTAGGAATTGTTGGTCTGGTCCACCTTGAAGCGCAGGCCGTCGCGCGTGATCGGCGGGAACGGGCTGCCGACACCGATCAGCGCGCGCCCCCCTGTCCAGGTCTCGATATCCGCCGGCGTCGCTTCCGCGCGCGAGGTCGGGTTCGACAGCGGAAAAATGACCGGCCGGTCGTTGCATGCGGCCATGGCGCGGACGACCGGCTCGGAGAAGGCGCCCGGCTGGCCGGACACGCCGATCAGAACGGTTGGCCGGGCGTTGCGCACGACGTCGAGGAGTTCGATCCGGTCGGGATGGTCCAATGTCCAGCCTTCGATCGCCTGCCTGGTCCGGACGAAGGGAAGCTGGAAGGGCGCGAGTCCCGGCATGCCCTCGATCAGGAGCCCGTCACGATCGACCAGGAAGAAGCGGGCCGCGGCCTCGCTGTCCGACAGGCCGGCATCGCGCATGGCCGCGCGGATCAGTCCGGCGATGCCGCAACCGGCCGAGCCCGCGCCGAAGACCGCCACGCGCTGCTCGGCGAGGGGCACGCCCGTAACATGGATGGCGGCCAGCAAGGTCCCGGTGGCGACTGCGGCCGTGCCCTGGATGTCGTCGTTGAAGGTGCAGAGCCGGTCACGATAGCGCTCAAGCAGGCGCGTCGCGTTGTTCTTTGCGAAATCCTCCCATTGCAACAGGACATGCGGCCAGCGCTTGGCGACGGCCGAGACGAAGGCCTCGATGAAGTCGTCGTACTCCTGGCCCCGCACGCGTTCGTGTCGCCAGCCTACATAGAGCGGATCGGCCAGGCATTCGGCATTGTCGGTCCCGACATCGAGCAGGATCGGCAGCGTCGCCGCGGGATGCAGGCCCCCGCAGGCCGTATAGAGCGCGAGCTTGCCGATCGGGATGCCCATGCCGCCGGCGCCCTGGTCGCCCAGCCCCAGGATGCGCTCGCCATCGGTCACGACGATCGCCTCAACCGAATCGAAGCGCGGCTGCGCGAGGATCCGGTCGATCCGTGACTGGTGCGGCAGGCTGAGGAACAAGCCACGCGGCTTGCGGAACAGGCGGCTGAACTGCTGGCAGCCGGCACCGACGGTGGGCGTGTAGGCGATCGGCAACAGCTCTTCCAGGTTCCCGACGAGCACGGCGTAGAACAGGGTCTCGTTGGTGTCCTGGAGCTCGCGCAGGAAGGCATAGCGCTCGAGGTCGGTCTCGAACTGGCGCAGCGCCTGGAGAGCGCGGGACATCTGCTCGTCCAGGGTCGAGACGTTCGGCGGCAGCAGGCCGTGCAGGTCGAAGGCGTCCCGCTCGGCCTCGGAGAAGGCCGTGCCCTTGTTGAGCTGCGGATCGGCCAGCAACTCGTATCCGCTTCGCGTGGTCGTTATGTGAGATACGATTGCGTCTGACAATGACATCCACTCCAACCATGCCAGATCCTGGGCCGCTGCCGAGATCGTTGGCTCAACGATGGACGAGATCGCGCGCCGTCATCCAGTCAAGCACGAGGCCGGCGATCTCGGCGCTGTTGTCGTCCGCCATCAACGCATGGCTGTTGCCGCGAATGCCATGCGCGGGCAGGTCGATCCAGGTCACGTCGCCGCCTGCGGCGATCAGCGCATCACGCCAGCACTCGGAGGCCGCGCGGGATTTGACCCAGAATGGATTGTCGTTCCAGTGGTCGCCCCAGATGAACAGATGAGGCACGCCCGTCAGAGAGGCAACGGCGGCGACTGCCGGGTCCGGTGCGCCGGATGGCTCCATCGATATGACCGCACGCACCCGCTCGGGGGCACGAAGCGCGGCGGTGAGGCCGAAATTGCCGCCCTGGCTGTGGGTGAGGATAATGATGCCCGGATCGAGACGCTGCACCAGCGCATCGTAGGCTGCCTGCATCAGCATGTTGTTACAGCTCCATCGCGGCACGCATTGAGCGAGGAACGCCTCGAAGGCCTCCACGGGAAAGCGCAGCCCCGGATGGGGGCGCCGTTTCGACGGATCGGCGTCCCAGGAACCGGCGGGCCCGAAGCGAAAGGTTTCCTCCCAGGCCTCCCGCGCCGTGCGGAAGAAGGGTGCCTCAGGATAGACCTGAGGGAAGGGCGCGAAGGAGGCGCGCCCGCGCTCGACAGCGTCCGAGACGAAGGTGTCGAAGCCCGCCCGCAGGAAGAACATCTGCCAACCGGGCCGCCCATCGGGCGTCGTCTCCCAGTTCACGCCCGTCATGCCCCCGCCGTGCCACATCAGCAGCGGCGCCACCGCCTTCGGCGCGGCAAGCCTGACATACTGGACGTACATCTGCCCGGAGACGATCTCGCCATTGGGGTCGATCTGGCGCGCCGGTCCGCCGGGCGTGCTGACCCGCTCGCGAAGCGGCATGCCTTCGAGGCGCACCATGCGCCCACCCACATGGAAGGATCCGATCTCGGCCACCGAGATGGGAAGGGATGTGCTGGTCACCCGTCAGCTCCTGTGCCTGCGTGCTTGATCTTGCGCGGATGCTCGAGCATGCCGCCCTGCCTCACTCGGTGGGTAGTTCGTGCGGACTCACCGGAGGACCGAGGAACTCGACACCCCATTTGACCCCGAACGCGTTGAGCGCGGCCTGGTCGGGCATGCCGTCGTGCATGGTCGCCGCCAGCTCCGTGAAGAAGGCCTCAGCATCGAGGGCGGGTGCGATGAGGATGTACTGGCGGGCAGGCTTGTCGGTGACGTTGACGAAGCCGTGCTCGACCCCGCCCGGGATGCTCACCACGTCGCCGACCTCGGCGTAGAAGCGCTTTCCATCTGCCTCGTACAGATAGCGTCCTTCGAGAACGCGGAAGATCTCCGCTTCATGATGGCGATGCCTCGGCGGCCCCTTGCCGGGCGCATTGATGGTCTCGATGAGGCAGAACTCCCCGGTGCTCGTGGCAGGCGGCATGCGGACGAAGAGATCGAGCCCGATGGCGGGGATCTTGATGGGGAGCTCCGTCCCGCGGGAATGAAGGAAGGATATGGTCATGGCTTCAGCCTCCTGAGGGTTGATGTCGCGCAGCGGCGGCTGCCGTCGCGTATGCCGGGTGAGTCACGCCGGAATGCGTCTGGTCGCAGTGCGCATCCGCGGCCCACACCTCCAGATAGCTGTCAGGCCCGTAATGGATGGTATTGCGCGAGAAATACGGCGGGACCTGCATGTCGAACTGCGCGTGCCCGTGGCTGACGTCGCTGCGCAGGAGATCCGTGCGGCTTGCGATGTCGAGGCGCAGGCGATCGCCGGGCCTCAGCACCACCGGCTGCGGCGTGAGGCTGAAGACCAGCCTCACGGGCGTGTCCGGCACCAGAGGCTCGGGCCTGTCGATGTCGATGGCGATCTCGGTGGCGGTGGAGCGCGCCGGGTCGATCCGGCGGCAGGCCGGCCGGACCGTGCCCATGGAGAGGATTTGGAAAGCGCCATCCGCCGAGATGAGGCCGGTGCGGGCAACCACGTGGGAGTCGATCTCGTTGGAGCTGAAGGACAGGCTCAGCGTCAGCGGGCCGGTGAGTTCCATCTCCTCGTCGACGGCCATCTCGTAGCTGAGGATCTGGTTCGCCACCTCGTCGAAGCCGGCACACAGGGTCGCGCCGAGGGGCACGGCCGCCCATCGGTTCAGCCCATCCTGCGGCGGGTCGCGTGTCAGCCGGTGCATGGCCGCGTCCGCGCCATTCGGCGCGAGGTGCAGCCGCATCGCGGTGCTGCCGGGAAGCGGCCAGCCTGGCGCCGCGCGATAGGCGTCGATCCCCTGCGCCCAGTATCGCACCGGCGCCTGGCCGGCATAGCCGTTGGCGGCGCCATAAAGGAGGTGGTCGAAGAAGGCGAGCGCCTCCAGCTGCCAATGGTAGGCCGGCAGATCATACTCGGGAGGACCGATGATCAGCCATCTCCGGTCCGGCGGCGTGCCGGCATTCTCGAAGAGGTCGTAGGCGCCGAACTGGTGCAGGTTCAGGTATCCCGGATTCTGCACCACCACGAAGGGCACCGTGATGTCGCCCAGCGTGCCGGAAGGGCCGGCCGGCAGGGGAGAGGTCCCTCGCGTCTTGCCGTCGAGCATCAGGGCCGCGAACAACTCGCGCGCCGCCGCCGTCGGGGTATGCCGCTGGAATCCCGCCATGATCCGGCTCATCCGCTTCTTCAGCTGGGGCCACCACAGGCGCTTCAGGGCGGAATTCGTCACATGGCTCGCCAGCGCGCGCAGCAGCGGCGGCACGCGCAGCGCGAACTGGAAGGGCGTGAAGTTTGCCCCCATCCAGAGCGCGAAGAAGGCCGGCTGCGGCGCGCCGCCGAACATGGCGACATGGCGGAAGAAGTCCGTGCACATCTCGATGGAGAAGAAGCCCTTCAGTGCCGGCGGATGCAGGCGCGCCACCTGCGGCTGCGTCATCCCGTAATAGGAGGTGCCGAACAGCACGACCTGCCCATCGCACCAGGGCTGCGCCGCCGCCCATGCGATGACCCTGGCATGGTCGGCCACGTCCGTGTCGTTGAGGTAGACGGCATCCTTGCCGCCCGAGCGGCCCATGCCGCGCCGGGCCACGATGACATGGGCATAGCCGCGATCCGTGAAGACGGGCGGGCTGCCGGTCTCGTTGTTCCCGGTCGGAGCGCCTGCGGCCTGCAATTCCTTGGAATAGGCCGCGAAGGCGATGACCGCGGGATAGCGGCCGGGGACCTTTGGCAGATGGACGTCGGCCGCCAGCGCGACGGCCGGCTCCACCTCGATCATCCGGTCCGCGAGGATGCGGCAGCCGAGCCCCGATCTCGCGGGCGGGCCGGGCGTCCAGCCCGCAAGCTGGGCCCCGAACAGCCCGCCCTTCAGCGGGACGAGATTGTCCCAGAAGCCCGGCTTCATGGGCGGCTCCGGCATGCCGGATGCCATGGCCCGCCGCGCCGGCTACATCTCAGAGACATCGAGCCCCGTCCTCGTCTGCGCCGCCAGCCTCATCTCGCGCAGGGCCCATTTCTGCGTCTCGTCCGGGATGAAGAAGCCGCCGATCCCGGACGAGAAGAGCAGGTCGAACACCTGCTCCGTCACGCGGGCCAGTTCCTGCTCGATATCCTGGCCCGCCGCGGGCTTCGGCGGCACCAGGATGACGACCGTGTCGTCCACCTGCTCGATGATCTCGATCTTCAGGTCGGGGCCGGGCGTGTAGCCGAATTGCTCGCACACCACCCCGACGGGATCGGCGAGCAGCCTGGCCCGGTAGGCGGGGTCGGTTGCGATGCGCTCGTAATACCGCTCGACGAAATCCGCGTGGCTCACGATCGGTCCTCCAGCTTGCGGGCGGCGTTGCGCAGGGCCAGCAGCCTGAACTTGGCCGCGACTGGAACCAGCCAGACGAACAGGCCCTTGCTGGACCAGAGGTCCATCTGGTTGAGAGGCGCGGCCGGCGGCGCCGATCCGGGGTCCCGGACGGGCGGTATGGTGAAGTAGATCCGGTCTCGGCGCTGCACCACCACCTTCACCTTGAGGCCGGCCGGCACCTCGATGCCCATGGATCCGAGCGCCCCGACCGGGTCGCTCTCCACGCGGGCGGCGAAGGCGTCGTCCGTCCAGACGCGCCGGGTCAGCTCAGCTTCGAAGTCTCCGGACATGGGGGTCTTCTCCATCAGGGTTCGCGATCGATGATCAGGAAGCTCGGGCCGCGATGCGCGAGCGCCCGCGCGAGAACGTCGCCGACCGCCTCGACGCCCGGGATCCGTTCGCTGCGCGCGCCGAAGCCCTCGGCAATCCGCTGCAGGTCCACATTGGGATCGCTGAAGTCCATGCCGACGAAGCGCGTGGTCTCCATGCTCGTCACCATCGCGGCGCACCACAGATCCTTGAGCAGCCGATACTCGTTGTTCACGAAGCACACGAAGATCGAGGGGATGGCGTATTTGGCCGCGGTCCACAGCGCGTGAATCGAGAACAGGCTGCCGCCATCGCCGACGAAGCAGACCGCGGGCGCGCCCGTCGCGAGCCCGATCCCCACGCCGAGCGGCATGGCCCAGCCCAGCCCCCCGCCGCGGGGCGAGAAATGCACATCGCGAAATCCAAGGCGAACGGCCATGTCCTGCACGATGGCGTCCTCGGACGAGCCTTCGGTGACGATATGGGTCGCCCGGTCGAGATGCCGCAGCACCGAGAGGATCAGCGCATCGCTCGGGCGCTGGCCGGAGGCCGGATAGCACGCATCCAGAGCCGCCTCGTCGACGATCCGTGCATCGGCCGGCGCCGCCGCGGCGCCCAGCGCCGACGCCAGCGCCCTCAGGGTCGCATGGATGTCGCCGAGCACCGCCATGTCGCAGGGAAAGTCGAAGCCGAGCTGGCTGGTGGCCGGCGCGATCTGAATGACCTGGAGATCGCCCGGCAGCGCAGGGATGCCATCATAGGTGAAGCTGTCGACCTTCTCGCCGATCAGCAGCATGGTGTGGTAGCGGCCGAGCGTCTCGTTGATCTTCCGCGTCGTCGGCGGAAGCTGGCCGCGGAAGTTCGGATGGAGCGGATCGACCGTGCCCTGTACATGGAAGGGCGCGGCATAGATGTCGGCGGCGAGCGCCGTCGCGATGCGGCCCACATCGTCGACGCCATGCGCCGCGCCGACGGCGTAGTCGGCAACGATGGCAAGCCCACCCGCCGGAACGGCCTTCAGGGCGCGGGCAACCTCGTCGATGGCGCGCGGCACCGTGTCCTCGATGATCCGCGTCTTCTTGAGCGTCGTGTGTTCCGTCTGCTCCAGCATGAAGTTCATCGGGATCGACAGGAACACCGGCCCTGTCGGCTGAAGCCTTGCCTGCAGGTAGCAGCGCTGCAGCGCGACGGCGAGATCGTCGGTGCGGGTCACCTCATAGGCATATTTCGTGGCGGTCTCGGCCAGTTGCGTGTTCGGCGCGCCGAGAACCGGGTTGTGGATGAGGAAGCGCGAATCCTGCTGTCCGTTGATCACCAGCATCGGCACGCCGGACATCAGCGCGTTGCGCATGTTGAACATGCCGTTGGCCAGGCCGGGATAGGTGTGCAGGCTGACGATGGAGGGCTTGCCGGTGACGAGCGCATGGCCGGCGGCGATGCCCACGGCGCTGGATTCATGCAGGGCCAGGATGTAGCTGGCTTTCGAGGCCGCCACAGCCGCCAGGAAGGTGGTCTCCGTTGTCCCCGGATTGCCGAAGACGAACGGAATCTCATAGGCCTCGAGGAAGTCCTGGATGAGTTCGCCGCCAGTCCGAGTGTTCACGTTGTTCTCTCCACAGGAATTGCCGCGCGCGCCGGGCGCCGGCGCTAGCCGTCGCAGCTCAGGTCAGGTTTTGCGGCATCCTTGCCGGGCATCCAGTGCGCGCATTTCGTGGTGCGGCCGATCCCCGGGTTGAAGGCGTTGCACGGGTCGAGCGCCTTGTAGTGCGACACCAGCCCGGGCTTGGCGTGATAGAGATGCCCGACATTGTGCTCGGCGGGATACTCCGCCCCACGCCGGTCGAGCAGCTTCCAGATGCGCTCCTCGATCGCCCGGCAGTCGTTGCCCTTCGCCACGATGTAGTCCTGATGGAAGACGTGGCAGAAGAAGTGGCCGCAGTAGAGCTTGTGGACGAGCGAGGTCTCGATCTCCTCCGGCAGCGTCTCGAACCAGTCATCGTCGTCGCGGCGCAGCGCGATGTCCAGCGCGACGATGTCCTCCACCTCCCGCTCGTGCACCGCGCGGTAGCGGATGGCTGCGCCGGCAGCGGCAAAGCGATGCAGGAAGGCCTTGTCGCCCTCGGCGGGCGTGCACTCGAAGAAGTCTCCCGTCTGCGAGGGAAAGATCAACCTCAGGTGGCCGCGCGCCTCCTCGATCCCCTCGTCGCCCATCTTGAGCAGGAGGTGGTGTTCGTAGCGGTCCCGGTACTCGGTCATGCGCCGGGGCAGGTGCTTCGGGAAGACGCGGCTGATGGCCTGCAGGATCCTGGCGCTCAGGTTCCGCGGCAGGAATCCCAGGCGCTCGCACAGGCCGTCGAAGGCGGCCTGAAGGGCGAAGAGCCGCGGGATCATGTCCGTTCCCAGGTAGTGGATGACCAGGAAGGTGTCCTTGCCGTACTCCTCCGCGCAGTTGAAGGAGGCGCGGTGCATGTACTCGCCCTCGATCGGCAGCTCCTTGAATCTCGCCAGGATATGGCGGCGGATGCCTTCGAGCTCCTTCGTGTCGTTCGAGCCGATGTAGAAGACAGCGGTCTTTTTCTCCTTCGGGAAGGTGTCGAGCCGGACCGCCATCAGCATCACCTTGCCCGCGCTGCCGGAGGCCTCGAACAGCCGCCGCGGATCCGCGTTGAAGCGGGACGGGGTTCCTGCCTCGACGTCGCGCACGTGCCGGGCGTAGTCGTGATCCGAGGCGACGCGGGACGGATCGTTGCTGACCTCCGCCTGCGTGAACGCCCCCTTCTCCACCTTGTCGAGGATCGTCTCCGGGTCGCTCCCGAGCGCGATGCCGAGATGATTGACGAGATGCAGCGCGCCCGCCTCGTCGACCCGGGCGAACAGCGCAAGCTGGGTGAAGGCGGGGCCGCGCTGGATCAGCGCGCCGCCCGAGTTGTTGCAGATGCCGCCGAACACCGAGGCGCCGATGCAGGAGGATCCGATCACGGAATGCGGGGCGCGGCTGATCTTGCTGAGGGCCTTTTCGAGGTGGAACAAGCTGGTGCCGGGCAGGCAGACCACCTGCGTTCCGTCGTTGATCAGGTGCAGCCCTTCGATGCGCATGGTGTTGATCAGCACGACGCCGCGGTCGTAGTCGTCGCCATCCGGTGTCGAGCCGCCGGTCACGCCCGTGTTGGAGGCCTGCATGATGACGATCCTGGCCGCGGCCACGCAGGCCTGCAGGACACGCCATTGTTCGACGAGCGAGCCAGGCCGCACCACGGCGACGACGGGGCCGCTGCCGAAGCGGATTCCGGTTCGGAAGCGGCGTGTCGCCCGCGGGCTCGTCAGGACATGGGAACGACCGACGATCCCCTGAAATTCCCGGATGAGAGCAGCATCATCCGTGGCCCTCGCAACAGGAGGAAGAATGGGGTCGAGAACCGTGGATTCCATGACAAATGCTCCGATGGCCTGGCCCAGCATTGTGCCGGCCGCTGTGTCGGAATCGGCTGTTCCGTCATGACCGATCCCCCTTGAGAGTCCCAGCGACCGGACGGTCCGGAAGCGCGCCTTCCGGCGGAGGCTCAGGCGCCGCATCGGCCCGCGCCTCCGTCGCCTGCCGCGAACGCTGCCGCGGTTGTGCCGGGATTCACCTCCGCCTTCACGATCCGGCCGTCCTCCAGCGCGACCACCCTGTCGGCGAATGCAGGATGCGCGGGTCGTGCGTGACCATCAGGATCGGCACGTTGCGCGCTCGCGCCAGCTCGCGCAGCAGCGTGGCCACCTCATGGCCGCTGGCCTTGTCGAGGGCCGCGGTCGGCTCATCCGCCAGCACCAGGCCCGGATCGGCGGCGAGCGCGCGGGCCACCGCGACGCGCAGACGCTGCCCGCCGGACAATCTTGCCGGCAGGCGGTCCTGGTGCGCGGCCGGACCGACCGCGCCGAGCAGCGCGCCGGCCCGCGCGAGCCGTTCCGATTCCCGGAGCACCCCGTCCTGCTCGAGCGCCAGGGCCACGTTCTGCCGCGCGGTGAGGAAGCCGAGCAGGTTGTGATGCTGGAAGATGAAGCCGATGCGCCGGCGCAACCGCATGCGATCGGATTCCCTGGTGCCGGCCAGATCCTGGCCGAGCACGCGCGCGCTGCCGCCCTGCATCGCGCGCAGCGCCCCGACCAGGTTCATCAGCGTCGTCTTGCCGCTACCGGACGGGCCGGTCAGCATCACGACCTCGCCCGGGCCGACCGAGAGATCGATCCCCTGCAGGAGCGGACGGCGAAGCTCGCCCTCGCCGTAGGCATAGGTGAGTCCGCGGAGCTCGATGGCGCCGTCCATCGCGCTCTTCCGCCAATTCCTTGCGGCCGGATGCGCGGAGGCCTCCGTCTCGTGGCCGAAGTCCGCGGCCGTCGGCCGCCACTGCTGCGCGTTCCTCATCAGAACATCTCCGCGGGATCGGCGTCCCGCAGCTTGCGCGCGGCCAGCGCGCCGGCGATCAAGCACATGGCCAGGATCAATATAAAGACCTGCCCCCCCATCGAGGCGCTCAGGCGCAGCGGCAGCAGGGTCGCGGCGCCCACGGCATCGTAGAGCAGGAACGACAGCAGAAGGCCGGGCACGAAGCCCGTGACGGCCAGGATCAAGGCGGCCCCCAGCACGACCCGCCCCAGATAGAAGCAGGAATAGCCCATGGCCTTCAGCGTGGCGTATTCCTTGAGATGCCCGACGATGTCGCTGAAGAGGATCTGGTAGACGATCACCACCCCGACCACGAGCCCCATGAGGCTGCCGAAGGCGAAGATGAAGCCGATCGGCGTCGACTCGTTCCAGTGGCGGTGCTCGCGCCCGTTCAGCTCGGCCTGGGTGAGCACCAGGACGTCGGGCGGCATGACCGCCCGCAGCTGCGCCTGCGCCGCCCCGATGTCGGCACCTGCGCGCAGGCGGATCGCCACCAGATCGACCGCCGAGGCGTCGCGCGCCCTCGCCACGCGGCGGAAGTTCACCTCCGAGAGCACGACGTTGCCGTCGGCCGCGAAGGAGGGACCGATCTCGACCAGCCCAACGACCTGCATCCGATGGCCGCCGATCTCCACGTCGATCGCGCCATGCTGCTCGGCCAGGAGGTGTGCGACGGGGCCGAACTCGGGCCGCGAGCGCCGATCGAAGGCCAGCGTGTCGGCCCGCTTCAGGCGATCCACCAGCGGGTCGAGGCCCGGGATGTCCAGGACCCCCGCTCCGGTGTCGACACCGATGATCTGGATGGGGCGCCGCGTGCCATCCGCCGGATTCCGCCAGCTCACCTGCGCCAGGTAGACCGGCACGGCGCGCTCCACCGCCGGCAGCGCCAGCGCCTGCTGGGCGCGCACCCGCGGCATCGTCTCCGAGCGATGGCTCGCGACGGTCATGGGATGCACCAGGAAAAGGTCGGCGCGCAAGGCGCCGACCAGCTTGGTCGCGCTTTCGAACAACGCCCCGCGGAAGCCGAGCTGCATGAATACGAGCACGGAAGCGAACAGCACGCCGGCGACGGCGGATGCGAACCGCGCCTTTTCATGGCACAGTTGCCGCCAGGCCAGCCGCAGCGCCAGGCAGGAGGAGACGATGAGCTCCGGATCGCGCGGGGATTCCCCGGTCATGGCCGGCGCGTGCGACATCGACAGGGATGCAGGCCCGTCGGTCAGCTGCAGCGGCCACTCCGGGGCGACGATCTGGTTCATGGGCGGATCGCCACCTGGACCTGCATGTTGGACCGGCGCGCGAGCAGCGGCACGGTCTCCGGTGCCAGGGAGAGCCGCACCTCGACAGTCCGCGCATCGATCGCGGCAATGGGATCGGTGCTGCCCTGGGGCGCGCGGCGCACCTGCCAGCCGATCTCGCGCACCGTCGTGGCGAAACGGCGAACCTCGCCCGGCACATCCACCTCGGCCGGCGCGCCGAGGCGCAGCCGCGGCAGATCGGTCTCATAGACATCGGCCACCACGTCGAGGCGGCTGAGATCGGCCACCTCCATCACGCCCTCGGTATTGGCACGTTCGCCGGCGCGCGCCATGAGGCGGATCACGGTGCCGTCGATCGGCGCGCGCAGCCTGGCGAGATCCGCCTCCGCGCGGAGGCGGGCCAGCGTGGTCTCGGCCGCGGCGAGCTCGGCTTCGGCCAGCACGACATCCTCGGGACGGGGGCGCGAGAGGGTCTCCAGCACGGCCTCGGCCTCGGCCTCGGCCCGCTCTGCGCCGGCGCGGTTGGCCAGGAAGCGGGCGCGCTCCGCCGCCGCCTCGGCACCGACGCCGCTGCGCTCCAGGCGCTCGGCGCGCTCAGCGTCACGGCGGGCGCTGGCCTCGACCTGGCGCAGCGCCTCGATGCGGGCGCGCTGCGCGACGATCTCGGAAGGACGCCCTCCGGCCTGGGTGCGTTCGAGCCTGGCGCGCGCCTGCGCCAGCTGGGCCGCGGCGGTCTTCACGGCGGCGTCCTTGAGCGCGGCGTCGCTGAATTCGGCCAGAAGCTGGCCCGATCGCACGGCATCGCCTTCGGCAATCAGGATCCGCGCGATGCGTGCGCCGTCCTGGCTCGGCGCCGGGCCGAGCCGCAGGATGCGGGAGGCAGGCTCGATACGTCCAAGCGCGCCGATGCCAAGGGGAGGCGCGGACGGTTCGCGCTCGCGCTCGGCTTCGCCCTGCCTGATCCAGAATGTCCCGCCGCCACCTGTGACCGCGAGCAGCATGACACCGAGCAGCCGTTTACGCGTGACCATTCCTCTTCCCCCCACCCGAACGACCCATTCACGTCGGCCGAGAAAGCGGATCGAACCAGGCCGCACGGACCTGGTGGACTGCTGCTGCCGACACATGATGACCCTGCATGACGAGTGGCTGACGGCGTGCGCGGTCCGATCCTTGGATCGCTGTGCCGCGCCGTCACGCCTCATCCCTTGGAGGACCAAGCACGGGGCGGAACTTGCCGGGACGGGCCGGCAGGGCTCATCACCACTTTTGGTCATCAACAAAACTATTTCGACTAGCGATAGGCGGTCCTCGGCCGAACGGGCCGGCGATGCGCTCCAGATGATGGAATCCATGCCCATCGGCAGCAGCGCCTCCGCGGGGCTCGCCCACGGGATTCGGCGCAAGAATGGGCGCGCATCGCCCCGGGCCGCACGTCAGCGCCGCGCCGATGCGCATCTCAGTTGCGCCGCGTCGTATAGCCGGGCGGCAGGTCCTCCGGGCTGCAGGCGATCACCGTCTCGTCGTCGCGCGCGCAATCCTCGAGGAAGGTGATGTCGGCGAACTCGTCGACGAGCTCGGTCGGATAGCTCGGCCCGGCATCGCGGTAGCGGCGCATCAGCTCGATCTGCGGGTTCTGGAAGCAGACGATCTTCTGCGGCGCGTCCACCACCCAGCGCGGAAAGAAGGTGGCGCCGTGCACGCGGCGCTCGGCGAGGTTCACCGTGACGCTCACGCAGGTCCCGGTCGGCTCGACCCAGGACACCTTGAAGACGCCGTCGCCGATGCGGACGACGTGGGCTACCTGGTCCTTGACCCAGCGCCCGCCGACGATGCCGCTGTGGACGCGGTATTCGATGCGGCGCTCGTTCTTGATGTAGAACTCGTACTGCCAGCCGTTCTCGTAGGTGTAGATATAGTGCTTGCCGACGAAGGCGGCGATCTCGGCGGGCCTGGTCGAGGCGAAGGGGGCGGTCATCCTGATCTCCATGCGGCAGGCCGCGTGGCGGGACGCCGGGCCGTTGCGGCAGTAGGAATGCGGCATGCCGGGCCGCACAGACATGACCAGTTCTGGTCAGGTGCCGGATCGGCTGGGCCGGGCGAGGATGCCTGCGACGGCTGGCGGCCCTTTCGCCCCGCCGCCGGCCCTGCTTTCGCCGGCACCCTGCCGATCATCGGGCCCGCAGGGTCGCCTTCCGCCAAGTTCGGCGCCGCGCGGCCGGCGGCATGCCGCCGGGCGGGCGCCAGGGCTCAGGACGGCGTGGTGCCCGGAGCCATCAGCCCGCCGGCCGCCGCGATCGCGTCGAGGCGCTGAGTGACCTGGAAGGCGCTCCTGAAGCGCTCGATATCCTCCGGCCGGCGCAGGAACCAGTAGATCGGCTGCTCGCCCGGCAGCCATTGCGGCCGCAGGCGGCGCACGACCTGCAGGGCGGCGCGCGCCTCCTCGATCAGGCCGGCTTCCGTCGCGGCCACCACCATCGTCCGGGCGCAGGGCGCGTAGTCCGGCAGGCGGGCGGCGCAGCGGCGCAGCTCGCGCAGCGCTTCCTCCTGCTGGTTGGCCATGAGCAGCGCGCGCCCGAGCACCGCCCGCGAGCGCGGCGGGCAGTGCGGATCGAGCGCCAGGGTCTCCCGCAGCGCGGCGATCGTCTCCTCGGGATGGCCGCCGGCGGTGAGCACCTCGCCGCAGGCCGTGCGGGTGCCGTAATCGGCCACGCGGCTGAAGCGCAGCGCGAGCCGCGCGGTCTCGATCGCTTCCTCCCAATGGCCGGCCAGGGCGAGGGCGAAGGCGAGGGCGGACTGGCAGAGGACGGACTCGGGGTCGAGCTCGACCGCCTTCCGGGCCAGCCGCACCGCCTCCTCCTCCGCGCCGCCGTGATGGGAGGGGCTCCACGCGAAGGTCACGACCCGCATCAGCGTGAAGGCCGCCCAGGCATAGGGCGCCGCGAAGCCCGGATCGACCTCGGTCGCGCGCAGGAACAACGCGCGCGCGGCGATCGTGTCCTGCTCCGTGCCCCGCTGGTGCAGGTCGCGCCCGATCAGGCTCAGCTCCCGGGCGGTCAGCTCGTCCTGCGGCTTCTGCTGCGCGCGGCGCAGGCTCCTGCGGCCGATCTGAAGGTCGATCGCGCCGGCGAGCGCCGCGATGGCCGACAGCGGCGGCGTGGCCGCGACGCCCGGCCATTTGACGCGATCCGCCCAGAAGGAGGTGCCGGTGACGATGTCCTCCATCCGCAGGAAGGCGCGGAAGGCCCCGCCGGCCGCGTGCACCTCGGTGTGGAGCGCGACGCCGCGCACGACGCTGGCATCCGGCCCGGCGACGACCCGCAGATCCTCGAAGTGGACGAGCTCGGTGATCAGGTCGGACGCGAAGGCCGGCGTCGTGCGCGCGGCCGCCTCGTCGCCGGGCGGGCTGGTGGCGGGAAGGACGAGCAGCGTGTCGCGCCGCACCAGTGCCAGGCTCTGCAAGGGCCCGCGCGGCGGCGTTTCCGTGCTGCGCGCGGGATCCGCCGACGCTGCCGGGGCAGCCGCCGCCTGCTTCTCCCGGCGCACCTCCGCGACCAGCAGGTAGCCCCGCCGCGGCACCGTGCGCAGGATGGTGGCGGCCTGCTCACCGAAGGCGCGCCGCAGGTCGCTGATGCACTGGGTCAGCGAATCGTCGGTCACCACGACGCCGGGCCAGAGCGCATCGAGCAGCTCCTCCCGGCCGAGCAGCCGGCCGGGATGGTCGAGAAGGTGGTGCAGCAGCGCGAAGGGCTTCGGCCGCAGCCGCACCTCCAGGCCGGCGGGGTCGAGCAGCCTTCCGCGCAGCGGCTCCAGCCGATAGCCCGCGAACAGGTAGCTGGTCTGATCCTCCTGCGGCGGCATCGCCCGGTCCGGTCATCCTCTGGGATCGGCCATTATGCCCGATCGCGGTGCCCCGCAAAGGAGGTTCGCGGCCGGCCGTCGGGCGCCGGGACGAGGAGGCGTTCCGGCCCGGCTCCGACGGCCAGGTGACGACGGACGAGTACAGCCGCAAGGAAAGGTTCGTGCAGTTCTTCACCGGCTCGGACAAGGCCGTGACTCGCGAGATGGACGAGAAGCTGCTGCAGGACGTGCAGGACATCCTGGGCGATGAGATGGGGTTGAAGGCCTTCAAGCTCGCCCGCCCGGAAAGCTTCGGCCCGAACGCCAAGGAGGGGCGAGGCAAGCCGATCACCGTGCGCCAGATCCGCGAGCTGGAAGGCTACATCAAGTCGCTCAGCCTGGAGGATCGGCGCACGGAGGCGACGCAGGGCGCCATGGCCTACGCGCCAGAAACGTCAGGCTTCACCAAGATCGCGAAGGAGCTGGGCGTGGAGGCGAAGCATCTCAGCGCCAACCAGAAGGCCTTCTACAAGCAGGTGCTGCAGCAGCAGGTCGGCGCCACGGTGGACAAGCCCTTCAACGACCCGAAGGAGGTCCGGCTCCTGACCGTCAACACGCTGAAATACGTCCTGGGCCTCAACGACGCCGCCATCCGCCGGAACCGCGCAGCGCTGGACCAGGCGGTGAAGGCGGGCGACGCGCTGGCCCGCAACATGGGCGCGCGGCAACCGGACGCCACGAGCCTGGTGGCCGTCCTGACGAGCTTCCGGGCTGCCACCGCCACCCATCAGGCGACCGCGAGCTTCGGCCAGGTCAAGGCGCAGGACACCGAGACGCGGGTGTGGACATGGCCATCGCGGAGGCGGTAGCGCGCCTGTCGCCGCGGGAGGCCCGGCAGATATTCGAACGGGCGATGGCGCCGCAGGGCGGCGGCCGGGCCCTGCTGCACGCCGCCCAGACGAATGCGGCCGCCATGGGCGAAGGGTGGGTGCTGCCCGGCGCCAAGTTCCCGCCGGGCGGAAGGACGGCCAGGGTGGCGACGTTGGTCACGGACTGCACGGTCTCGATGCTCACGGCGCTCGGCGAGCGCGGCGGCGTCGACCGTGCCAAGGAGAAGGTGGAGGAGTTGCGGAGGGCGAGCGAGACCGCGGCGGCGGCGGCCAGCAGCGCGGGGCAACCTGTCGTGGTCACGGCGGAGGGAGCCCGGGCCGCGGGCCTGAAGGGCCCCGGCCTCGCCAAGGAGCTGTCCCGCGGACTGGCCCGGGCGAGCGAAGCCGAGGGCAGGCTGTTCGACGAGATGGACGCGAAGGAAGATCAGGGACTCATCGCGGCAAAGGCTCGCCATCGGGCGATCGTGAGCCGCGTCCGCGACGGGCTGACGCTCGAGAAGCTCCCGGAGCTCCTGGCGAGGCACGAGCTGACGAAGGACGGCGAGCGGCCGAGCCCCGCGTCGCTCTCGGTCGTCAAGGGGATGATCATCGCGCAGGCGGACCGTCTGGCCCTCAGGCACCTCGTGGAGAACGGCCGGCCCGCCGGCCCGCCGCACAAGGACGAGATCTCGGGCTACATCGATGCCTCGCTCTCTGCGATCTCCCAGAAGGTCCAGGAGATCCTGGCCCCGAATCCTCCCATGGACGAGGCCGTGGGAGATCTCGTGCTGGCCGTCGCCAAAGGGACGCCGAAGCAGGCGGAGGAGGCGGTCGGCGCCTTCGCGGCGCATCTCGCCGCCACCGCGAAAGGCCTCGCGGCGCGGGCAGACGACATCGAGGCGCTGAACAACGACCTGTCGGCCGTGTCGGACCGGATCAGGGAGCTGAGCGATCCCGCGCGGGAGGAGGATCCCACGCTCGCCGATGCCGACCGGTCCGAGCTGCAGGCGCTGATACCCTGGCGGGAGAGCCTGCAGCAGCAGATCGCCACCCTGCAGGCCGTGTTGGCCGTGCAGGCCGCGGCGGACGAGAACACCTCGGCGGCCGCGACCGCGAAGAGCTCCGCTGCGGCCGCGCAGCACGAGGCGGCCGCCGATCCCGACAACCCCGAGAAGGCCGCCAAGGCGGCGAAGGCCGAGAAGGAGGCGGCGCTCAGGGCCCAGCGGAGCGAGGCGCGGGAGGTCGCGCTCCAGGCCGCGACAGGGCGACTGAACGGGAAGATCCTCGGCGACTGGGCCGCCAGCCTAAAGCCGCTCGAGGCGGCCGAGCTTCTGGCCCGGATCGAGCAGCTGCATGACGGGGTCCGCGGCTCGGCGGCGGGCTCCTCTTCCCGCGCACCCGCGCCGGGCCCCCTGGAGGCCTGCTTCACGGCGCTGGAGGACGCGCTGAAGGCGTCGCTGCAGGGGGTCAGCTGCGGGCGCGGCGAGTTCGCCTCGACCGATGGGATCGAGAAGGTGTTGCAGCGGCCCGATCTGGCGCCGGCTTCGGAACTGCGGACATATCCCTTGAACAATGGCGCGGCGGTCAGCCAGCAGTTCTGGAACGATCCGGATCGCTGCGACTTCGCGCTGAAGGGCGCGGATGGTCGGAAGGTCGCCCTGTCGGACGCGGCGGCCTTGCCGCCCCTTCCCGAGAACTCCGAGGAGCAACTGGACGCGCGGAACCGGCGGAAGCAGGCCGCCTCGCAGAAGCTGCATGACTTCGTCGGCAATCCGCAACTGGCCGAACGGGTCTCGCAACTCGTGCACCAGGGGGTGAGCGCTCCCTTCACGGATGCCATCGTCTTCGGACAGACCGACGTCAAGCTACATGACGGCTCCTCCGGGTTTCCGTCGGCGGATGGACACAGCAGCTTCACCCTGTCGAAGGAGAGCGATGGCGTCATCCGGGTCGATGCGAGCTTCAATGTGGACCGCGCCGTGCGGTTCGTGTCCTTGATGGGCGAGGGGCACCGGCTCGATCCGGACAAGTCGTTCCTGAGCCTCAACTACAGCATGCGGATCACCGCGGACTCCTTGGAGCTGCTGCCGAACGCCTCCTACGAGTTCAGCTTCGCCGACAAGGGACTGGCGTGACGGCGCAGTCCTCCGATGTTGCCAACGCCTTGGCGACCTCCGCCTGGCGCGATTCGGCCAGCCAGGTCGGCCGGGACGCGCCCTCGCCGGAAGTGTCGCCCGCCGCGCGCCGCTGAACGTGTTCCATCAGCCCTCCTCTGCTACACAGGAGTGCTACGCAGCGGCGGCCCTGAACGGCTCTGAGCCTTTGGATCCTGTGGAGAAACCAGGCTGGTTGGGGTGCTAGGATTCGAACCTAGGAATGACGGTACCAAAAACCGTTGCCTTACCGCTTGGCTACACCCCAGCGCCGCCCGGATGTAGCGAGGCCGCCCCCGCGCCGTAAAGCCCCCCGCCGGAGGCCCACCAGGCCGACGGCATGGCGCGCCCGGCCGCCTCGGCCCCGGCGGGCGTGGCGAAAAGGCCGAAGCAGGTCGCGCCGGAGCCGCTCATGCGCGCCAGCAGGCAGCCGGGCTGGGCGCGCAGCGCGGCCAGCACCTCGGCGATCTCCGGGCAGAGCGACAGCGCAGGTGCCTCCAGGTCGTTGGCCAGGCGGCCGAGATCCACCGCCATGGAGGCCGCATCCGGCCAGGACCTCGGCAGCGCGGCCGGCGGCGAGAACCCGCCCTGCCGCGCCCGGAACACGGCCGGCGTCGCCAGCGGCACGCGGGGGTTCACCAGCAGCAGCCCGCACTCCGGGAGCTTCGGCGCGGGCCGGATCAGCTCGCCGACCCCCTGCATGACCGCCGGCCGCGAGGCCAGGCAGACGGGAATATCCGCGCCCAGCGGCGCCGCGAGCGCGGCCAGCGCCGCCTCGTCAAGCCCGGTGCCCCAGAGACGGTTCAGCAGCCGCAGGGCCGCCGCCGCGTCGGCCGAGCCCCCGCCGATTCCCGAAGCCACCGGCAGGCGCTTGGTGAGCCGCAGCGCCGCACCGCGCGGCGCCAGTGCCCGCGCCGCGCGCAGCACGAGATTGTCGGGCTCGGCGGAGAGCGCCTCGCCGAAGGGCCCGTCCAGCGCCAGCGTCAGCTCTTCCGCCGGCTCGGCGGCCAGCTCGTCCGCCGCCGGCCCGAAGACCGCGAGGCTGTCGAGCAGATGATACCCGTCCGTCCGCCGCCCGGTGACGTGCAGGTACAGGTTCACCTTCGCGGGCGCGTGTTCCAGCATCGGCGGGCCCTTAGCGGCTGACGGGGATCGGCAGGCCGCCGCGCAGCTTGGTCTCGATCCGGCTCGCCTCGGCCGGGTCGGGATCCATGGTCAGCGCCCGCCGCCACTGGAACCGCGCCTCGTTCTGGCGCCCCAGCGCCCAGTACACGTCGCCGAGATGGTCGTTCACCGTCGAGTTGCGCGGCTCCAGCTCCACGGCGCGCTCCAGCTGGCTCACCGCGCCCGGCAGGTCGCCCATCTTGAACAGCACCCAGCCGAGGCTGTCGGCGATATTGCCGTCCTGCGGCCGCTGCAGGGCGGCGCCTTCCAGCATGGCGCGCGCACGGGTGAGGTTCACGCCCTGATCCGCCCAGGTATAGGCGAGGTAGTTCAGGACATAGGGCTGATCCGGCGACAGCTGCAGCGCGCGGAGGAAGTCGGCCTCGGCGCCCGGCCAATTGCCCGAGCGCTCGCGCGCGATGCCGCGGGCGTAGAAGAGTGGCCAGTCGTATTCCCGCACCTGCTCCAGCCGGCTGATCGCGGCGTCATAGGCGGTGGCAGCCTCGGCGAAGCGCGAGCGGCGGCGCAGGATGTCGCCCAGCCGGGTGAGCGGCTGCGGCAGGGTCGGCACCGTGGCGGCGGCCTGGGTCAGCAGTGTCTCCGCCTCGGGGAGGCGGTCCAGCCGGTCGAGCAGGGCGGCGCGGCGGAGCTGCGCAGGGCCGAAGAGCGGATCGTCCGAGCGGATCTGGCCCAGCACCGTCACCGCGGCCTCGAGCTGCTCGCCCTCGGTCAGGGTGTCGGCCAGCAGCAGCAGCGCTGGGCCGAAGCTCGGCCGCAGCCGCAGGGCGAGGCGCGCCAGCAGCCCGGCCATCTCCTCCAGCCCCTGGCCGCGCAGCGCGCTGCCGAGCGCCACATAGGCCTCGGCGATGCCGTCGGCGGGGCCGGTGATGCTCTTCTGCGTGAGCACGGCGGTGCGGGCCGGCTCCAGCACCGCCAGCGCCAGCTCGTCATGCGTCTCGGCGAGCTGGTCCAGCAGGCGCAGGGCGTCGGCGTTGCGGCCGGCGCGGTTCAGGATGCCGGCGGCGAGCAGGGACAGGCGCAGCGTCGGCTCGGGCTGGCCGGCGAGGGCCAGGCGCACATAGCGCTCCGCGTCGCGCGGGCGGTTCGCGACATCGGCGATCAGCGCTGCATGCAGCGCGTTCAGCGCCCGGAAGCGGCCCTGCTCGGCCAGCGGGCGGAGCAGGGCGATGGCCTGGTCCGTCTGGCCGCGGCCGGCGAGGCTCCAGGCCATGAGCACGGGCTGCAGGGCCTGCATCGGGCCCTGGCGGCCCAGCGCCCGGGCGCGGCTCTCGGCGCGGTCCCAGCGCTGACTGACGATCTCGGCGCCGAAAAGCACGAGCTGGGCGGAGGTGTTGTCCGGCAGGCGGCGTGCCAGGCGCAGCGCCTCCGGCCTTCCGTCCATCAGCGCGGCGGCGAAGGCCCGCTGCACGATCTCGAGCTGGTTGGGCTCGGCCCGCAGGGCGGAGAGGAGGTTATCGGCAGCGACGGCCGTGTCCTGCTCGTCCGACGCGAAGCGGCCGACCAGGAAGCTGCCGAAAACCGTGCCCGCCGCGCTGGCATCGGCGCGGGAGGGGGCGGTGCGCCCGCTGCGGTCGGCAACGTCGAGGCCACCCGCCGCGCAGGCGGCAAGGAGGCTCGCGCAGAGCAGCGCGAGGCGGGGGGGAGTGCGGCTCTGAGCCATAGCCTGGAATGTAGCAGCAAAGCTGCGCTGCACCATGGGTCGTGACCTGTTCTCCACACCGGTTCAACACATTGTGACATTTGCGCATCGGAAGGTTGAAAGCCGCGGGCTTGAAGCAGCCCCTGTGCCATGCGCTCATGTGCCTGACCGTTTCGAGACAGGATTCGATGCTTCCGCCCAGCCTCTATGCCGACACCGCAACGCCCCGTCTCGACACGCCGCCGCTCGAAGGAAACGCCCGCGCCTCGGTCTGCGTGATCGGCGGCGGCTTCACCGGGCTCTCGGCCGCGTTGCATCTCGCCGAGGCCGGGACCGACGTGATCCTCATCGAGACGGAGGAGCCCGGCTGGGGGGCCTCGGGCCGCAACGGCGGGCAGGTCAATCCGGGTCTGAAGCCCAATCCGGACGAGGTGGAGGCCGATTTCGGGTCCGAGATGGGCGGCCGCATGCTGGCGCTCTCCTACGGGGCGCCGGACGCGGTCTTCGATCTGATCCGCCGCCACCAGATCCCATGCGAGGCGCGGCAGGAGGGCACGGTCCGCGCGGCGATCGGCGCGTCCAACGCCGTCACCGTCGGCGCCACCGCGGAGCAGTGCATCCGCCGCGGCGGGCCCGTGGAGATGCTGGACGCGGCCGGCGCGGCGGAGCTCACCGGCACGGACCGCTACGCCGGCGCGATGCTCGACCGTCGCGGCGGCGACCTGCAGCCGCTCTCCTATGCGCGCGGGCTGGCGCGGGCGGCGATGCAGCTCGGCGCGCGCGTGCATGGCGGCACGCCGGCGACCGGCCTCGCGCGGACCGAAGGCGGATGGCGCGTCACGACGCCGAAGGGCGAGATCGTCGCCGACAACGTCGTGCTGGCGACCAACGGCTATACTGGCGACCTCTGGCCTGGCCTGCGGCGCAGCGTGGTGCCGGCCTACAGCTCCATCGCCTCCACGGCTCCGCTGGCCGAGGAGGTCGCGCGGCGGGTGATGCCGCGACGGGCCTCGCTCTACGAGGCCGGGCACATCACGGTCTATTATCGCATGGACCAATCCAACCGGCTGCTGATGGGCGGCCGCGGCCCGCAATCGCCGCTCACCAACCTCGAGCCGGTCCGCTACCTCATGGAATATGCCGCGCGCCTCTGGCCGGAGCTGAAGGGCGCGGAGTGGACGCATGGCTGGAACGGCCAGATCGCCGCGACCAAGGACCATTACCCGCATCTGCATGAGCCCGCGCCGGGCCTGCTGGCGGGCCTCGGCTACAACGGCCGCGGCGTGGCCATGGCGACGGCGATGGGCCGGCAGATGGCGCTACGGCTGCTGGGCCGGCCGGCGGCCGAGCTCGACATGCCGGTGCTGCCGATCAGGCCGATCGCCTTCCACGGTTTCTGGAAGCTCGGCGTGGCCTGGGTGCTTCTTCAGGGACGCCTGCGCGACCGCTTCGGCATCTAGCTCCGGCGGATGTTCCAGAAGATGTTGAAGCCCCGCAGCATGTCCGTGAGGTTCGCCCGCGCCGCGGTGGAGTAGAAGACCTGCCCGAGCGGCAGGAAGGGCACGGATTGCAGCGCCTCGCGCTGGATGTCCTCGCAGATCCGCTTCTGCTCGGCCTCGTCGGCGCTCTCCAGCCATCGGGTCCGCAGCGCCTCGATCCGTGCATTCGTCGGCCAGCCGAACCAGGCGCGGTCGCCGGTGCCGCGCAGCGAGAGATGGCCGGCGGGGTCGAACATGTCCGAGCCGGAGAAGGTGGTGAAGAAGGCGCTCCACCCGCCCTGGTCCACGGGATCCTTCTTCGCGCGGCGCTGGATCACCGAGCCCCAGTCCATGGTGAGCTGGTCCACGTTCATGCCGATGCGGCGCATGAGGTCGCAGGCCACCTCGCCGATCGCCATCAGCTTCGGACTGTCCGTCGAGACCAGGATCGCGGCGCGCTCGCCGCGGTAGCCGGCGGCCTCCAGCGCGCGCTTGGCCACCTCGACGCTGGCCGGCTGGCGGAGCACCTCCATGCCGGCGTCGTTCGCCATGGGCGAGGCCGGCGCGAAGACGCCGATGCCGTCGCGCCAGAGGCTGCGGTCCTCGCCCATCATCGCCAGCATGAACTGGTCCTGGCGGACCGCCGAGAGCACCGCGCGCCGCACCCCCGGATTGTCGAAGGGCGGGTGCAGATGGTTCACGCGCATCAGCGCCAGGTTGCCCAGCGGGTCGAGCTGGTGGATGCGCAGGTTGCGGTTGCGCTGGACGAGCGGCATCAGGTCGGAGGGCGGGTTGGCCACCATGTCGACCTCGCCCGCGAGCAGCGCGTTGACGGCCGTGCCGCCGTCGGGCTGCACCAGCCATTCGACGCGATCGAAGTTCACGATCTTCGGGCCGGCGGTGAAGCTCGGCGTGCCGTTCTCGCGCGGGCGATAGTCGGCGAAGCGTTCGTAGACCGCGCGGGCGCCGACCATGCGCTCGTCCGTCTTGAAGCGGTAGGGGCCGCTGCCGCAGACCTCGGTCACCTGGGTATAGGCGTCGGTGCGGGCGAGCCGCTCGGGCATCATTGCCGGATAGGGCGCGCCGCTGCGGGCGAGGCAGAAGGCCAGCCGGGGAAAGGGGCGCTTGAGGCGGAAGACCAGGGTGTCGTCGCCGGTCGCCGTCAGCTCCTCGGTTGCGGCCCAGAGCGCCTGGCCGAAGGAATCGCGCCGGCACCAGCGCGCGACGCTCGCCACGCAATCCCGGGCCAGCACGCGCTCGCCGTCGTGAAACTTCAGGCCGGGGCGGAGCGTCAGCGTCCAGCGCAGGCCGTCGTCGGAGACCGTGTGGCCTGCCAGCATCTGCGGCTGCGGCCGATAGTCGGAATCGAGGGCGAAGAGCGTGTCGTAGATCATCGCCGCGTGGTCGCGGGTGATGTAGGCGGTGGTCCAGATGGGGTCGAGCACGGTCACATCGGTGAGGGGCACGTGCTTCAGCACGCGGCTGCCCTGCGCGGCCGCGATGCCGGGGGCGGGGAGGAGGGGGGCCGCGGCCATGCGCAGCGCCGTCCGGCGGTCGATCATGCTCCGTCTCCGTCAGATTGCTGCGACGCAATCTGGGCGGGGAGCAGGCGAGACGCGAGCATAGAATGAGCCTCGAGGCTTGCCTCCGGTCGCGACGATGGCCAATCCTTGGGCAAAGGCGCAGGGAGGCGCCGTCCGATGCTCCATCGCCGTTCTTTTCTCGCCGCAGGTGCCGCGCTGCCGATGGCGGTGCAGGCGCAGACCGCCTGGCAGCCTACGCGGCCGCTGCGCATGATCGTCCCCTTCGTCGCCGGCGGCAGCACCGATGTCGCGGCGCGCCTCGTCTCGGACGCGATGGGCGAGAAGCTCGGCCAGCCCGTGGTGGTCGAGAACCGCGGCGGGTCCGGCGGCAATATCGGCGGCGAGATGGTGGCCCGCGCGCCCGCCGACGGCCACACGCTGCTGATGGGCGTGACGGGGCTGCTCACCACCAACCCGCACATCTACCGGACGATGAGCTTTTCCCCCACGCGCGACCTCGCGCCCGTCGGCATGTGCTACACCAGCGACCTCGTGATCGTGGTGCCGCTCTCGCTGCCCGCGCGGAACCTCGCCGAGTTCATCGCCCTGGCCAAGGCGCGGCCGGGCGAGATCTCCTTCGGCTCCTCGGGCCACGGAGCTTCCACGCATACGGCGGCCGAGCTGTTCCGCATCGCGGCCGGCATCGACATCCAGCACGTGCCGTATCGGGGCTCGGGCGGGGCGATGAACGATCTCATCGCCGGCAACATCCAGATGATGATGATCCAGATCGCGGGCGCCGTCGGCGCCGTGCAGGACCGGCGCCTGCGCGCGCTCGCCGTCACCGGGCCGCAGCGTCACGCGCTGATGCCGGAGGTGGCGACGCTGGCGGAGCTCGGCTTCCCGCAGGCCACTGCGACCTCCTGGGGTGCGGTGATGACCACGGGGGGCACGCCCGCGCCGGCCGTCGCGCGGCTGAACGAGGTGCTGCGGGAATCGCTCGCCTCGCCCCTCGTCGTGCAGCGCATGACCTCGGCCGGCGTGGATCCGCAGTCCAGCACGCCGGAGGAGCTGGCTGCCTTCATCGCCAGCGAATCCGAGAAATGGGGCCGCGTGGTGCGCGAAGCGCACATCACGGTGGAGTAGCTGGAAGTCCGATCGTCGAGGGCCGAATGGCCGGAGACGTGAATCGGTCTCCGAACTGTCAGGCCGGCTTCAGCGCGAAGTCGTAGCGCAGCGCGCGCCACGCCGTGTTCATCCGCGTGCCGTCGGGCGCGACGCCCGGCGGCTGCTCCGCGAAGGGCGTGACGAGCGCGTCCTTCACGCCGAAGACGGAATCGCTGTCGAGATAGGCGTCGCCCTCGGCGAAGACATGGGTGACCAGGGTCTCGTGCCCGGGTGCCGCGATCATGAAGTGCAGATGCGCCGGTCGCATCAGATGGCCGCCGGTGGAGCGCAGCATGGCGCCGACCGGGCCGTCGCCGGGCACGGGATAGGCGGTGGGCGTGGTCGTCCAGAAGTGGAACTTTCCGGCGGCATCCGTGTGGAAGCGGGCGCGCAGCGGCGCGGCGTCGGGCTTCTGCACGTCGTAGAGTCCGTCCTCGTCGGAATGCCAGATGTCGATGAGCGCGTCCGCGATCGGCGCGCCGCCGACGCTCGTCACCTCGCCCGAGACATGCAGCCGCTCGCCCGTCACGGCCGGCGCGACCTCGGCGCCGAGCGGCAGCTCCGGCGCGTTCTCCACGAAGAAGGGGCCGAGCACGGTGGTGGGCGTGGCGCCCTCGGGCAGCCGGTGGTTGATGGCGTCGACGAGCATCGAGACGCCGAGCGTGTCGGAGAGCAGGATGAACTCCTGCCGCTTGTCGTCGCACATGTGGCCCACGGCGGTGAGGAAGCCGATGGCCTGCTCCCATTCGGCGAAACTCGGCTCCACCTCGCGTACGAAGCCGTGCAGGTGGCGGACCAGGCTCTGGAGAATCTGGTGCAGGCGTGGATCGGGCGTCTCGTCGAAGCGCTCGAGCACGGCGGCGGTGATGCTGTCCTCGTTCAGGTCGCGCATGGGCGGCTCCTCTGTTGGGCTGGCGCAGTCTGCCACGGCGCAAGCGGGGCTGCATGTCACGGCGGTCACATGGCTTGCCAAACCGGGCCATCGCGAAGAGGGTCCGCCGCATGAGCCGGGACATTCCGCATGGGGGCAATCTGACCGAGGCGCGCGCGCGCTTCCCGGAGGCGCGCGGACCCTGGCTCGACCTCTCCACCGGCATCAGCCCCTTTCCCTATCCGCTGCCGGAATTTTCCGCCGAGGCCTTCACGCGCCTGCCGGAACCGGCGGATGTGCGGCGGCTGCAGGCGCTGGCGGCGCGGCGCTACGGCGCGCGCGACCCGGCGCAGGTGGTGGCCGCGCCGGGCACGCAGATCCTGCTGCCGCTGATCGCGAAGCTGCGGCCGCCGGGGCGTGCGTGCGTGCTGGGGCCGACCTATGCCGAGCACGCGCGCGCGGCGGCCCTGGCGGGGCATGAGGTGGTGGAGGGTGGTCCCGTGGACCTGTTGACCATCGTGAACCCGAACAATCCCGACGGGCGGTTTCGGACGCGGCGCGAACTGCTGGCGGCACGTCCCCGGCCGGGCCTGCTCGTGGTGGACGAGGCCTTCATGGAGGCCGCGCCGCACGATGAAACCCTCGCCGGCGAGGTGGAGGATGGCGTGATCGTGCTGCGCTCCTTCGGCAAGTTCCATGGCCTGGCCGGGCTGCGGCTGGGCTTCGCCATCGCTTCTGCGCCCGTCGTGGAGAAGCTGCGCGACGCCCTTGGCCCCTGGGCGGTCTCGGGGCCGGCGCTGGCCGTCGGGCTGGCCGCCCTGGCCGACGAAGCCTGGGCGGCCGCCATGCGCGCCCGCCTCGCCGAGGCTGCCGCGGCGCTGGATGCGGTCCTGGCGGCGGGCGGGTGCCGCGTGCTGGGCGGCACCTCGCTCTTCCGTCTCGCCGAGGTGCCGCCCGGCATCTATGAGCGTCTGGGACGTGCGGGCATCCTGGTCCGGCGCTTCGACTATTGGCCCGACCGCATCCGCTTCGGCCTTCCGCCGGACGCGGCCTCGCTCCGGCGTCTGGCCGAAGCCCTGACATGACGCTGCTGCTGATCGCGCTGCTGATCGAGGCGGCGTTCGGCTACCCCGACCGGGTCCTGCGTGCCGTCGGCCACCCCGTGATCTGGATGGGGCGGCTGATCTCCGCGCTCGACCGCCGGCTGAACCGCCCGACGCTGGATTTCTCCGAACGCCGCACATTTGGCATCTTCGCGCTGGCGGCCCTGGTCGTCGCGGCCGGGCTGGCGGGCGACGTGCTGCAGGCTGTCCTCGGCGTCGTGCTGACGGGCGTGGTGGCCAGCTCGCTTCTCGCGCAGCGCAGCCTCTACGAGCATGTGGCGCGTGTCGCGGAGGCGCTGGAAACCGGCGGGCTCGATGCGGGGCGCGAGGCGGTCTCGCACATCGTCGGTCGCGACCCGCAGAGCCTCGACGAGGCCGGCGTGGCACGTGCCGCGATCGAGAGCCTTGCCGAGAATTTTTCGGACGGCGTGGTCGCGCCCGCCTTCTGGATCGGCATCGGCGGGCTGCCGGGCGGCGCGATCTACAAGGCGGTGAACACGGCCGACAGCATGATCGGCCATCGCTCGGAGAAGTACCTGGCCTATGGCTGGGCCTCGGCGCGGCTGGACGACCTGCTGAACCTGCCGGCCTCGCGGCTTTCCGCGCTGCTGATCGTCGGCGCGGCGCGCGTGCTCGGCCTGGACTGGCGCGGCGCCTGGCAGGCCGTGCGGCGCGACGCCCCGCACCACCGCTCGCCCAATGCCGGCTGGCCCGAGGCGGCGATGGCCGGCGCACTGGGCCTCGCGCTGGCGGGGCCGCGCGCCTATGGCGGCGTGGTGGTGGAGGACGGCTTCATGGGCGACGGGCGTCGCGAGGCCGGCGCCGCCGATATCCGCGCGGCGCTGCGGCTGTTCCGCATGGCCGACACCCTGGGCGTCGCGCTGGTCGCGCTGCTCTGGCTCATCGGGCGAGCGTGAGCAGCCGGTCCAGGTCCAGATGCGCGGCGACATGCGCGGCCAGCGCATCCAGCGCGGCCTCGACACGCGCCTCGTAGCCGATCGCCGGCGCGCCTGCGGCGAAGCGGGCGAGCCAGGCGGCGCGCTGGGAATCCGCGGAGAACAGTCCATGCACGTAAGTGCCGAAGACGCGGCCATCGGCGGAGGCCGCGCCTTCCGCGGCGCCGCCGGCGAGATGCGCGAAGGGGCGTGCGCGATCTGGCCCCTCGGTGATCCCGATATGCATCTCGTAGCCGCTGAAGCCGGCGCCATCCGCGGTGGCGCCGCTCGCCGGCTCCAGCCGCTTCTCGCCGCTCAGCACCGTGGTGACATCGAGCAGGCCCAGGCCCGGCACCGAGCCCGGCGGGCCCTCCACGCCCTCCGGATCGGCGATCTCGCGCCCCAGCATCTGGTAGCCGCCGCACAGCCCGAGCACCGCGCCGCCGCGCCGGAGGTGCGCGGCGATATCCACGTCGAAGCCCGCCGCGCGCAGGTCGGCAAGGTCCGCGATGGTGGCTTTGGATCCCGGCAGGATCACGAGGTCCGCATCCCCGGGCAGGGCGGAGCCCGGCCGCACGCGGATCACCTCCACCGCCGGTTCCGCGATGAGCGGGTCGAGATCGTCGAAATTGGCGATGCGCGGCAGGATCGGCACGGCGATGCGCAGCTTCGCGCCGGGATTGCGCGGCAGCGCATGGTCCAGCGCCAGCGCATCCTCGGCCGGAAGCTGAGCCGCCTCGGGCAGGAAGGGCAGCAGTCCGAGTGGCGCCCAGCCGGTGCGCTCGGCGATCAGCGCCATGCCGTCAGCGAAGAGCGCGGGGTCGCCGCGGAACTTGTTCACGACGAAGCCGCAGATCATCGCGGCATCCGCGGGATCGAGCACGGCCTTGGTGCCGACGAGGCTCGCGATCACGCCGCCGCGGTCGATGTCGCCGATCAGGATCACCGGCACGTCGGCCGCGCGGGAGAAGCCCATGTTCGCGATGTCGTTCGCGCGCAGGTTCACCTCCGACGCGCTGCCGGCGCCCTCCACCAGCACGAGGTCCGCCTCGCCCCGCATCCGGGAAAAGCTGTCGAGCACGGCCGGCATGAGCCCGGCCTTCAGCCGCTGGTACTCCGCGGCCTTCGCGCTGCCCCGCATGCGCCCCTGCACGATGATCTGCGCGCCGATCATGCTCTGCGGCTTCAGCAGCACCGGGTTCATGTGCACGCTGAGCGGCACGCCCGCCGCGCGCGCCTGCAGCGCCTGCGCGCGGCCGATTTCGCCTCCGTCAGCCGTCACCGCCGCGTTGTTCGACATGTTCTGGGGCTTGAACGGACGCACCCGCAGCCCGCGCTGCGTGAAGGCGCGGGCCAGTCCCGCCACCAGCAGCGATTTTCCCACGTCGGAGCCCGTGCCCTGGAACATCAGGCTCCGTGCCGGCATCAGAACTCCACGCCCTTCTGCGCGCGCACCCCGGCGGAAAAATGGTGCTTGGTGGCGCCCATCTCCGTCACGCAATCCGCGGCCTCGATCAGCTCCGGCTTGGCGTTCCGCCCCGTGACCACGACGTGCAGCCCCTCGCGCCGCCCGGCCAGCGCTGCGACCACCTCGGCGAGGTCCAGCATCTCGTAGCGCAGCGCGATGTTGAGCTCGTCCAGCACCACGAGGTCCAGCGACGGATCCGCCAGCATGCGTAGCACCTGGTCCCAGGCCCGCGCCGCGGCGGCGAGGTCGCGGGCGCGATCCTGCGTCTCCCAGGTGAAGCCCTCGCCCATGCTGTGCCACTGCACGCGGTCGCCGAAGGCGGAAAACCCGTCCTGCTCGCCCGAATGCCAGGCGCCCTTGATGAACTGCACCACGCCCACGCGCCCGCCCGTGCCGAGCATGCGCAGCGCCAGGCCGAAAGCCGCCGTGGATTTTCCCTTGCCCGGTCCGGTGTTCACGATCAGCAGGCCCTTCGCGACGATGGGCTTGGATGCCACCTCCGCATCCTGCACAACCTTGCGCTTCTGCATCTTCTGGCGATGCCGCTCGGCCTCTTCCTCGGTGATGCTCATTTCAGTCTCAGGGGAATGCCGGCCACGACCAGTTCGACGCGTCCCGCCACCGCGGCGACCTCTTGGTTCAGCCGGCCCTGCGCGTCGCGGAACCGGCGGCCGAGCGGCGTCGCCGGCACGATGCCGGAGCCGACCTCGTTCGAGACCAACACCGTCGGCGCCACGCGCGCCAGGAGGGCCGCCAGCAGCGATCCGGTGGCGGCGTCCAGCTCCGCTTCGGCCAGCATCAGGTTGCTCAGCCACAGCGTCAGGCAATCCACCAGCAGCGGCGCATCGGGCGTCGTCGCGATGGCCTCCGGCAGGTCGCGCGGGGCATCCACGGTCACCCATCCCACGGGCCGCCGCGCCCGGTGCTCGGCGATGCGCGCGGTCATTTCCGCATCGTAGGATTCGGCCGTCGCGATGTAGGTCCAGGGCGGTGCCTCCGCCTGGACAAGCGCCTCCGCGTGCCGGCTCTTGCCGGAGCGCGCGCCGCCGAGGACGAGGGTGAGCGGGCTGGACATGGGCGCGGACCATGGCCGCGTCCGCTCCGGACGGCAATGGGTCGCCCGGCCCCACGCAGGAGGCCGGGCGAAGGCCGCTCAGCGAGCGGGGACGCCTGCCGGCATCTGCTGCGCCGTGTAGCCGGCGGGAACCGAGAGGCGGGCCGGATCGATGGCGCCGTAGGCGACCTGGGTGGCCTCCATGGTCACGGCGGCGCCGTTGGGGCCGGTCGAGACGGAGCGCAGCAGGACCCCGTCGTCGGTCATGCAATTCGTGCCGCGCACCTGGCCGAGGGCCATTTCCCACTCGGTGCAGGCGGTGCCGGCCACCGTCGCTCGCCCCTTGCGGGTGAAGGTCGCGCCGGCCGGCGCTTCCTGGTTCATCGCGGCGACCGTGGCCGGCGGCATGGTCACCACCATGCGCTGGGCGTCCATGACCATGACGGCGGAATTGGCCTGCCGATCAATGAGGATCCAGCCGGTATTGCCGGGCGGGTCGACGCGCTGCTTGCCGGTGCTGACGGAGAAGGCCATCCGCGTCTCCTGCGGGGGCATGCCGGCGAGCCCGGTCATGCGATAGGTGACCGTCACGTCCCGTGTGGGGCGAAGGTTCGCGGGCTGCGCCAGGGCCGGAAGCGCGAGGGCGGAAAGAGTGGCCGCGGCGGCCAGAAGTCGGATCATGCGGTACCTCCTGAGGTTCATTTTTTAATTCCTTGGAATGTAGATGGTTGCCCGCCGCCGGTCGAGCCGCCCTCCCATCCCCGCCGCATCGCCGTTGACAGTGCCGGCCCGCCCGTGTCTCTCATGCCCTCGCTTGATGGTCCCCGCCGGGAGGCGGGGTGAAAAGGGAACATGGAGCGGGCGCCGCGAGGCTCCCGAAGCCGTGGCTGCCCCCGCAACTGTGAGCGGAGAGCCCGTGCCAAACAGCCACTGGACCCGCCCGCGAGGGCGTTCCGGGAAGGCGGCACCGGGCGTCGATCCGCGAGCCAGGAGACCTGCCATCTCGCGACAGACCACCGTGCCGGGCGGGGTGCCTCGGCGCGGCCGCCATCCCGGCGACGGCGCGTGTCCCGCGCCGCGACTGCATCCCCATTCCCGCGCTTCCAGGCGCAGGAGGAGCATGCGCTTGTCCCTCTCCGAACACGTCGCCGGCCCGGTGACGCTCTTCGTCTGCACGACCTGCCGCCATCCCGACGACGCGGTGGACGTCCAGCCTCGCGCCGGCGCCCGCCTGGCCGCGACCCTCACCCCGTCGGAGGGCGTGGACATCCGCGAGGTGGAGTGCCTGGCCAATTGCAGGCGCGGCCCCTCCGTCGCCATGGCGCGGCCGGGCGGCTGGAGCTACGTCTTCGGCGGTCTCGCGCCGACCGACGGCACGGCGGTGCTCGAGGGCGCGCGCCTTCTGTCCCTCTCGGCCGACGGCCTGATGCCCTGGCGCGGTCGCCCCGAGCCCCTGAAGCGCGGCCTGATCGCCCGCATCCCGCCCATTCCCGGAGCCCGCGCATGAGCCTCGCCCGCATTCCCTGCACCATCGTCACGGGCTTTCTCGGCGCTGGTAAGACGACCCTGATCCGCCACATGCTCCAGAACCCCCAGGGAAGGCGGCTCGCGGTGATCGTGAACGAGTTCGGCGATGTCGGCATGGACGCGGAGATCCTGCGCGGCTGCGGCGCCGAGGCCTGCGACGAGGCCGGCATCATCGAGCTCGCGAACGGCTGCATCTGCTGCACCGTGGCCGACGACTTCGTGCCCGCCCTGGACGCGCTGCTGGCGCTGGATCCGCAGCCCGAGCACATCCTGATCGAGACCTCCGGCCTCGCCTTGCCCAAGCCGTTGGTCCAGGCCTTCCACTGGCCCGCGATCCGCGGCCGCGTGACGGTGGATGGCGTGGTGGCGGTGGTGGACGGCGCGGCGCTCTCCGAAGGGCGCGTGGCGGCCGACCCGGCGGCGCTGGCGGCGCAGCGCGCGGCCGATCCCTCGTTGGATCATGAGGATCCGGTCGAGGAGGTCTTCGAGGACCAGCTCGCCTGCGCCGACCTCGTGGTGATGACCAAGGCGGACCTGCTGGACGCGAAGGCGCTCTCCCGCGCGCATGCCGCGATCGCCGAGGCGATGCCGCGTGCCGTGGCCGTGGTGACGACCGCGCAGGGCCGGCTCGAGCCGGATGTGATGCTGGGCCTCGGCCTCGGCACGGAGGCGGATATCGCGAACCGGCCCACGCATCACGACAATGAGCTGGAGCACGACCACGACGATTTCGACACGGTGGTGATGGACCTGCCCGAGGCGGCCGATCCCGCGGCGCTCGCCGCCCGCGTGGCGACGGCCTGCGCGGTGACGGGCGTGCTGCGCGCGAAGGGATTTTCCTCTGTCGCCGGCAAGCCCTTGCGGCTTCTGGTGCAGGCGGTCGGCCAGCGCGTCACGCATCAGTACGACCGTGCCTGGGGGCCTGCCGAGGCACGCCAGGGCAGGCTGGTGGTGATCGGGCTCAAGGGCTTCGACCAGGCCGCCGTTGCCGAGGCGCTCGCGGGGTAGCATGCACATCCTCGCCACGTCAGCCGCCTCGATCGACGGGCTCGCCGAGCCGGTCGACCTGCGCCAGGCGCCGGCCCCGATGGTGGTGCTCTCCTTCACCGACAGCGACCTCGCGGGGCTCGCGGCAGCTTACGAGATGGAGCAAGAGGTGGTGCCGGAGCTCAGGCTCGTGCATCTGCGCGAGCTGCGGCACCCGATGTCGGTGGACTTCTGGCTGGAGCGGACGGGATCGCAGGCCAGGCTGATCGTGCTGCGGCTGCTGGGCGGGCCGGACTGGTGGCGCTACGGCGTCGAGCGGCTGGCCGAGACGGCGCGCGCGCAGGGCATCGCGCTGGCGGTGCTGCCCGGCGAGGACGGCGACGACCCGCGGCTGGCGGAGCTCGGCACGCTGCCCGCCGAGGAGCACGCGGCGCTCCTCGCCTACTTCCGCGAGGGCGGCCTGGCCAATCTGCGCGCGCTGCTGCGGCGGATGGCGGGACATGCGGGCGTCGCGCTCGACGCCGCGCTGCCGCGCCGCCTGCCGCGCGCGGGCGCCTGGAAGCCGGGTATCGGCGAAGTCGAGGTTCGGAGCGGCGGCGACCGGCCGGTGGTGCCGATCCTCTTCTACCGCTCGATGCTGCTGGCCGAGGATGCGGCGCCCGTCGCCGCGCTGGCCGAGGCGCTGGAAGGGCAGGGGATCGCCGCCGTCCCGCTCTTCGTCGCGAGCCTGAAGGAGGCGGAGAGCCTGGCCTTCGTGCGCGAGGCGATGGGCGTGCTGCGGCCTGCCGCCATCGTCACCACCACGGGCTTCGCGTCGGGCGACGCGGCGGCGCTCGGCGCGCCAGGGGTGCCGATCCTCCAGGCGGTGATGGCGACGACCGCGCGCGCGGCCTGGGCGGGCAGCCCGCGCGGGCTGGGCGGCGCGGACCTCGCCATGCATGTGGTGCTGCCGGAGCTCGACGGCCGCGTGCTGGCCGGCGCGCTGAGCTTCAAGGAGGGCGGCATCGGTCCGGTGAACCGTGTGGAGCCCGATCGCGTCGCGCAGGTCGCCGCGCGCGTGGCGGCGCTGATCCGGCTGCAACGGACGCCGCGGGACGAACGGCGTGTCGCCGTGCTCATCCCGGACTACCCCGGCGCGGGCGGCCGTGCGGGCTATGCGGTCGGACTCGACGTGCCGGAAAGCGTGCGCACGCTGCTGCTGGACCTGGCGGAAGCGGGCTACACGGTCGGGCCCGCGCCGCCGACCGCGCGCGAGCTGATGGCCGCGCTGGAGGCGTCGCAGGAGACGGCGCCGATCCACGCCCTGCCGGCCGAGGTGCGGGCCGCCTGGGGCGATGTGGAAACCGCGGTTTTCCGCGCGATGCACTTCGGCAACGTCACCGTCGCCATCGCGCCCGATCGGGGCCGGGCGGAATCCCGTCGCGCGGATTGGCACGATCCCGCGCTGCCGCCGCATCCCGCGCTGCTCGGCTTCGGCGCCTGGCTCCAGCGGAACTTCGACGTCCTGGTCCATATGGGCGCGCATGGCGCGATCGAGTGGCTGCCGGGCAAGGCCGTCGCGCTCACGGCCGCCTGCTTCCCCGAGCGCGTGCTCGGCGCGCTGCCCGTGATCTACCCCTTCCTCGTCTCCAACCCCGGCGAGGCCGCGCAGGCCAAGCGGCGCATCTCGGCGACCATCCTCGGCCACCTCCCACCGCCCCTGGCCGGCGCCGGGCTGCACGGCGCCACGCGCGACCTGGAGCGCTTGCTGGACGAATACGCCATCGCCGACGGCCTCGATCCGCGCCGGCGCGAGCGGCTGGCGAAGCTCATCCTGGAGCAAGCCGGCGGGGTGCCCGGCCTCGCGCCCGACGCCGCGCCGCTGGAGGTGCTGAAGCATCTCGATTCCTGGCTCTGCGACCTGAAGGAGCTGGCGATCAAGGACGGGCTGCACGTCTTCGGCCGCGCCGAGGACGAGGAACGCCGGCCCAGTGCGACGGCCGAGTGTGCGGCCCTGCTGGATGCGCTCGACGGCCGTGCCGTCGCCGCCGGCCCCGGCGGTGCGCCGGCCCGCGGCCGTCGCGACGTGCTGCCCACTGGCCGCAACCTCTACGCTGCCGATCCGCGTGGCTTGCCGACGGCGACCGCCATGGATCTCGGCCGCCTCGCCGCCGAGGAGGTGGTCCGCCTGCATCTTCAGGAGCAGGGCGAGATGCCGCGCGCGATCGTCCTCGACCTCTGGGCCAGCGCGACGCTTCGCAGCGGCGGCGAGGAGATCGCGCAGGGCCTGGCGCTCATGGGCTGCCGCCCCGTCTGGGACGAGGCGACCGGCCGGGTCACCGGTGTCGAGGTGCTGCCGCCGGCGGTGATGGGTCGCCCGCGCGTTGACGTGACCTTCCGGCTCTCCGGCCTGTTCCGCGACCTCTTCCCGGCGCAGATCGCGCTGCTGGACGCCGCGACCCGCGCGGTGGCGGACCGCCGGGAGAGCAGGGACGAAAATCCGCTCGCTGCCGCGCCCGGCCGGCGCATCTTCGGCGCCGCGCCGGGCGCCTACGGCGCGGGCGTCGAGGACGCGCTCGCCTCCGGCGGCTGGGCCACGCGCGAGGAGCTGGGGCGCGCCTATCTCGACGCGACCTCGCATGTCTACGGCGGCCCGGGCGGCGACGGCGCTCCCGCGCCCGGCGCCTTCGAGGAGCGGGTCGCGACGGCGGACGCGCTGCTGCACGGCAGCGACGATCCGGGCCGGGACCTGCTGGAAGGCAGCGCCGATTCCGCGCATCTCGGCGGCTTCGCCAGCGCCGCGCGGCTGCTCGGCGCTGCGCCGCTGCTGATCTCCCTCGACACGACCGATCCCGCGCGGCCGCGGGCACGCCCGCTGGCGGCCCAGCTCGCGCGGCTGGTCCATGGCCGCATCGCGCCGCGCTTCGTCGCGGGCCAGATGCGCCACGGCCCGCGCGGCGCCGCCGAGCTGGCCGAGACCGTGGACCGCCTCGTCGCCTTCGCCGAGACCACCGACGCCGTGCCGGATTCCGCGCTGGACGCGGTGCACGACGCCTATCTCGGCGACGCTTCGGTGCGTGACTTTCTGGCGCGCGAGAATCCCGCCGCGCTGCGTGCCATCGCCCGGCGCTTCGCCGATGCGCGGCGACGCGGGCTGTGGCACCCGCGCGCCAACGATGTGGATTCCGGCCTCGCCGCCTTGCTGGATCAGGCCGCATGACACCGCGCGGCGCCTGCCCGAGCCTGGCCATGCCGATGCAGACCGGCGACGGTCTGCTGCTGCGCGCGCCTGCTGGCGATTGGAGCCCGGCCGTGGCCCTGGTGATCGCCGAGGCTGCGCGGCGCTGCGGCAACGGCGTGGTGGAGGTCACTGCGCGCGGCAACCTGCAGATCCGTGGCCTCCGTCCGGACACGGCAGCGGATTGCGCCGATGCGCTGACCGCCGTCGGCATCGTCGATGCGCCGGCCGTGATGGTGGGGCCGCTCGCCGGCCGGGACCCGGCTGCGCTTGCCGATCCGCGCGGCATCGCGGCGCGGATCGCGGCGGGCTGGCCGGAGGGGCTCGCGGCAAAGACCTCGGTGGTCGTGGATGGCGGCGGCGCGCTGCATCTCGACGCGGTCTCGGCCGATCTGCGGCTCGTCGCGGTTCCCGGCGGGGACTGGCTGCTCGGCCTCGGCGGCCGGGACCCCATCCGCTGGCTGGTACGCCTCGCCGCGGAGGCGGCGGCCGGAGCGGCGCTCGCCTGGCTGGATCAGTTCGGCCCCCGCCGCGCACGCGAGGCCGAGGCGAAGGGGCGCGTCGCCGGGCCGGCGACGCGCCCGCCCGCTGAACCGGTCGGCTGGCATGCGGCCGGCGCCCTGGGTGTCGCGGGCGCCTTCGGGGCGCTGGACGCCGAGGAACTGTCCGCCCTGGCGAAGGCCATGCCCGCGCAGGCCCGGCTGCGCCCGGCGCCGGGCCGGGCCTGGCTCGTCCTTGACCTCGATCGCGCAGAGGCCCTTGCCCTGCGCGACCATGCCGCGCGACTTGGCTTCGTGACCGATCCGGCCGATCCCCGCCGCCGCATCATCGCCTGTCCGGGCCGTCCGGCCTGCGCTGGTGCGGAGGCGGAGACCCGCGCCCTCGCCCGGGAACTGGCGGCGTTGCCGGACCTGCCCGGCCTGCTGCACATCTCCGGCTGCGGAAAAGGCTGCGCCCATCCCGGCCCGGCGGCGATCACCCTGGTCGGGCGTGACGGCGGCTTCGGCCTGGTCCGGGCTGGCGGGCCGCGCGATCTTCCGGCATGCCATCTGGCGCCCGGCGAGGTGGCCGCGGCGATCAGGGACCGGTGATGACCGACTACATCCGCGATGGCGCGGCGATTTACGAAAGATCCTTCGCGATCATCCGCGCCGAGGCCGACCTCTCGCGCTTTGCGCCGGAGGAAGAGGACGTGGCCGTCCGCATGATCCACGCCTGCGGCATGGTCGAGGCGGCGGCCCATTTCGCCTTCGCGCCCGGCTTCGTCGCGGCGGCGCGGGCCGCGCTGGCGGCCGGCGCGCCGATCCTCTGCGACGCCGAGATGGTGGCGCGCGGCGTGACACGGGCGCGTCTGCCGGCGGGCAACGAGGTGCTCTGCGCCCTGCGTGAGCCTGAGGTGCCGGCGCTGGCCGGACGCCTCGGCACCACGCGCTCGGCCGCCGCCTTCGAGCTGCTGCGCGACCGCATTGAAGGCGCGCTGATTGCCATCGGCAATGCGCCGACCGCGCTTTTCCACCTGCTGGAGATGCTGGCCGCCGGCGCCCCGCGCCCCGCGGCGATCCTCGGCATGCCCGTCGGCTTCGTCGGCGCCGCCGAATCCAAGGAGGCGCTGAGCGCGAGCACCCTCGGCATCCCCTGGGCCGTGGTCCGCGGACGGCTGGGCGGCAGCGCCATGACGGCGGCGGCGGTGAACGCACTCGCCCGGCCCGGGCTGTGAGCCCCGGCCGGCTTTACGGCGTCGGCACCGGCCCCGGCGATCCGGAGCTGCTCACGCTCAAGGCGGCGCGCGTCCTGGGCCAGGTGCCGGTCGTGGCGCATTTCGCCAAGCGCGGGAATGTCAGCAACGCGCGCGCCGCGCTGGGCGCGCTGCCGTTGCGCGCGGATGCGATCGAGCTGCCGCTGCTCTACCCCGTGACGACGGAGATCGACCGGCACGACCCCTGCTACAGGGAGAAGATCGCGGCGTTCTACGAAGCCGCCGCGGCGGCCGTCGCCGCGCATCTCGACGCGGGCCGCGACGTTGCGGTGCTGAGCGAGGGCGACCCGCTCTTCTACGGCTCCTACATGCACCTGCACTTGCGCCTCGCGCCCCGCTACGCGACGGAAGTGATTCCGGGCATCACCAGCATGTCGGGCGCCTGGTCGATGGTCGGCGCGCCCATCGCGCAGGGCGACGACGTGCTGGCCGTGCTGCCCGGCACGCTGCCGGAGGAAGAGCTGGCGCGGCGCCTCGCCGGCGTGGAGGCGGCGGTGATCATGAAGGTCGGCCGGCACCTGCCGCGCATCCGCCGCGCGATCGAGGCCGCGGGCCGGCTGGACGGCGCCATCTATGTGGAGCGCGCGACCTGCGCGAATGGCTGCACCGAGCGGCTCGCCACGCGCGACGACCGGCCGGCGCCTTATTTCTCGCTCGTGCTCGTGCCGGGCTGGCGGTGACGGGCCGGCTGGACATCGTAGGGCTTGGGCCCGGCCGTGAGGGCCTGGTGACGCCCGAGGCGAGCGCTGCGCTGGAGGCAGCGTCGGCGGTCTATGGCTATGGCCCCTATCTCGACCGCGTGCCGCCGCGCGAGGGGCAGGCGCGCAACCCGTCCGACAACCGCGTCGAGCTGGATCGCGCGCGCGCGGCGCTGGCCGTGGCGGAGGGCGCTCGCGTCGCGATGGTCTCGGGTGGCGACCCCGGAGTCTTCGCCATGGCCGCAGCCGTGTGCGAGGCGGTGGAGAACGGCCCGGCCTCCTGGCGCGCGATCGAGATCACCGTGCATCCCGGCATCACCGCGATGCTGGCCTTGGCCGCGCGGGTCGGCGCGCCGCTCGGGCATGATTTCTGCGCGATCTCGCTCTCGGACAACCTGAAGCCCTGGCCGCTGGTCGAGCGGCGCCTGGCCGCCGCCGCGCAGGCGGGCTTCGCGATGGCGCTGTACAATCCGATCAGCCGCGCGCGCCCCTGGCAGCTCGGCGCGGGTCTCGACATCCTGCGCGCGCATCTGCCGGGCGCGACGCCCGTGATCTTCGGCCGCGCCGTCATGCGCGAGGACGAGGACATCCGGGTCACCACCCTCGCCGAGGCCGATCCCGCCGGCGCGGACATGGCCACCTGCATTCTCATCGGCACGGCCGAGACGCGGGTGATCCCGCGTCCCGCGCTGCCGCCGCTGGTCTATACGCCGCGGAGGGCGCCGGCATGATCGAGCCAGGCCAGCGCTTCCTCCGCCGTCGCGACCTGGGGCGCCTCGGGCAGCTCCGGACGGCGCAGCATCACCACACGGATTCCCAGCGCGCGCGCCGCGGCGATCTTGCCGTAGGTCGCGGTGCCGCCGCTGTTCTTGCAGACGATAGTGTCGATGCGCGCGTCGCGCAGCAGGGCGTGCTCTGCGGCCTCGTCGAAGGGGCCGCGCGCGAGGATGTAGTGGGCGTGCGGAACGGCAAGCGGCGGCTCGACGGGATCGACGCTGCGGATGAGATAGTGGTGCCGGGGCGCCCCGACGAAGGGCGCCAGCTCCTGCCGGCCCAGCGCCAGGAAGACGCGGCGCGGCGCGGCGCCCAGGGCGGCGACGGCCTCGCGCGCTTCCGCGACTTCAGTCCAGTCGTCGCCGGGTGCGGGCTGCCAGGGCGCGCGGCGCAGCGCGAGGAAGGGCGTGCCCGTCATCGCCGCGGCCAGGGCCGCGTGGCGCGACATGGTGGCGGCATAGGGATGCGTCGCATCGACCAGCACGCGGACGCCGGCTTCGCGCAGATGCACCGCCAGCCCTTCGGCACCACCGAAACCGCCGAGGCGCACCGGCACCGGCATTGCGACGGGATTCGCCGTGCGGCCGGCCAGCGAAAGGGTCGTCGCAATGCCACGCGCGGCCAGCAGCGCTGCGAGCTCACGCGCCTCCGTCGTGCCGCCGAGAATCAGGATGGGTGACGCCATGCCCTCCGAAACTGCGGCCGTGACACGCTGGCTGTCCATCCTCGGCATCGGCGAGGAGGGCGTCGCCGGCCTGCCGCCGCTCGCGCGCGGTCTGATCGAGGGCGCCGAGGTCGTCTTCGGCGGCCGCCGGCACCTGGAACTGGCCTCGCCCCTGATCCGCGGCGAGGCCCGCCCCTGGCCCTCGCCCTTCGACGTCTCGGGCGTGCTGGCGGAGCGCGGGCGCCGCGTGGTCGTGCTCGCCTCGGGCGACCCGATGCTACACGGTGTCGGTGCGACACTCCTGCGGCGCATGCCGCCGCAGGAGGCGCTGGTGGTGCCCGCGCCCCCGGCTTTCAGCCTTGCGGCGGCGCGGCTGGGCTGGCCCTTGGAGGGCGTCGTGACCCTCTCGCTGCATGGCCGACCCATCGAGCTGCTGCGGCCGCACCTGCATCCGGGCGCCCGCATCCTGGCGCTGACGAGCGATGCCGACGGACCCGCCGCGGTTGCCGCCCTGCTGCGCGCGGGATTTTCCTGCACGCGCATCACTGTCCTGGAGGCGTTGGGCGGTGGACATGAGCGCATCCGCGAGACGACCGCGGCCGATTTTGCGCTGGCCGATATCGCGCCGCTCAACCTTGTCGCGCTGGAGGTCGTCGCCTCGCCGGACGCACGCATTCTCGCCTGGACACCGGGCTTGCCTGACGCGTATTTCGAGCATGACGGCCAGCTCACCAAGCGCGAGATCCGCGCCGTCACGCTCTCGGCACTGGTCCCGCGACGGGGCGCGCTGCTCTGGGACATCGGCGCCGGCGCGGGCTCGATCGGCATCGAGTGGATGCTGGCCGGTCCCTCGCTGCGCGCCATCGCCATCGAGGCCCGCGCCGACCGCGCCGCACGCATCCGCCGCAACGCGCTGGCGCTCGGCGTGCCGGGGCTTTTGGTCGTTGAGGGCGAGGCGCCGCCGGTGCTGGCCGGCCTGGAACCGCCCGACGCCATCTTCCTCGGCGGCGGCGCGGGCGATGCGCTCGACGCCGCGCTGGCCGCGCTCAAGCCGGGGGGGCGCTTCGTGGCCAACGCCGTCACGCTGGAGACGGAGGCGTTGCTTCTCGCCCGTCACGCCGCGCTGGGCGGCGAGATGATCCGCCTCGCCGTCTCGCGCGCGGAGCCGGTGGGCGGCCTCACCGGCTGGCGCGCGGCGATGCCGGTGACGCAATGGGTCTGGGACAAGCCGGCATGAGCCTGGTCGCAGGAATCGGGTGTCGGCGGGGTGCAACGGCCGAGGACATCCTGGAGGCCATCGACGCCGCGCTGGCGGAAACGGGCCGCGGGCGAACGGAGCTGGCGCGGCTCGCCACCATTCCGCAGAAGGCGGAGGAGCCGGGCATCGCCGCGGCGGCCGCACAGCTCGGAATCGGGCTGGCGATCGTCGCCGACGCCGCCGATTTCCCCGGCCCCACCGAAAGCCGCTGCTCGCGCGCGACCACCGGCCTGGGCTCCGTCGCCGAGTCCGCGGCGCTCGCCGCGGCCGGCCCCGGCGCGCGGCTGCTGGCGCCGCGCAGCAGCACGCGCCGCGCCACCTGTGCGCTGGTGGAGACCGCGACATGACCGTGCATTTCATCGGTGCCGGGCCGGGTGCCGCGGACCTCATCACGCTCCGCGGGCGCGACCTCATCGCGCGCTGCCCGGTCTGCATGTATGCCGGCTCACTGGTGCCCAAGGCGCTGCTGGAGCATTGCCCTGATGGCGCGCGCATCCTGGACACCGCGCCGCTCGACCTCGATGCCATCGAGGCCGAGTTCGTCGCAGCGCATGCGGCCGGACAGGAGGTCGCGCGGCTGCATTCGGGCGACCTCTCCGTCTGGTCCGCCGTGGCCGAGCAGGTCCGGCGGCTCAAGGCGCGCGGCATTCCCTACACGCTCACGCCCGGCGTGCCCTCCTTCGCCGCCGCCGCCGCCGCGCTCGGGCAGGAGCTGACGATTCCCGAGGTCGCGCAGTCGCTGGTGCTGACGCGCATGGGCGGGCGTGCCTCCTCCATGCCCGAGCGCGAGACGCTGAGGAATTTCGCGGCCAGCGGCACGACGCTGGCCATTCACCTCGCCATCCACGCCATCGCTGATGTGGCAGAGGAGCTCGCGCCTTTCTACGGCGCAGACTGTCCCGCCGCGGTGGTGGCGCGTGCGAGCTGGCCGGAGGAGCGCATCATCCGCGGCACGCTCGCCGACATCGCGCAGCAGGCCAAGGGCATCGAGCGCACAGCGCTGATCCTGGTCGGGCCGGCGCTCGGCGCGAGCGATTTCCGCGAGAGCGCGCTCTATTCCGCGGACTACCGCAGAAGGTTCCGCGGCGCATGACCGACCAGCCGGCCCTCGCGGTCGAAGATCACGACCTCCAGGGCGATGTCGGCGCCGCGCAGGACCTCCGCGGCCGTCTCCCGGGCGCGTGTCGCGATGACATCGCCGAGCGTGTCGCCGGCGCGCGAAAAGGCCTCGGCCACGGTGTTGCAGGAAGCGAGCTCAGGCATACCGGCAAGCTCGGCCAGCGCCGCCATGTCGGCCGTGCCGCGCTTCGAATGCAGGTCCAGCAGGCCCTGTGCCAGCTTGGTCATTTTCGCGACGCCGCCCGCGATGGTGACGCGCGGGATGGGATGCATGCGCAGGTACTTCAGCATGCCGCCGACGAAGTCGCCCATCTCGATGAGCGCCACCTCCTCCAGCCCGTGCAGGCGCTGCACCGCGGCCTCGCTGGTCGAGCCCGTGCTGCCGGCGACATGCGTGATTCCCATCGCGCGCGCCACGTCGATGCCGCGATGGATGCTGTCGATCCAGGCCGCGCAGGAATAGGGCACGACGATGCCCGTGGTGCCCAGCACCGACAGCCCGCCGACGATGCCGAGCCGCCCGTTCAGCGTGCGCTGCGCCAGCTTCTCGCCGTCCGCGATGGAGATGGTCACCTCGATGTCGGGCGCGTCCTCCACCTCCGCCAGCGCGGCGGCGATCATGCGGCGCGGCACGGGGTTGATGGCGGGCTCGCCGGGCGGGAGGGGCAGGCCGGGCCGCGTGACGGTGCCCACGCCCTCGCCGGCGCGGAACACCACGCCGCTGCCGCGCGCCAGGCGCCGCAGGGTGACGCGGATCAGCGCGCCATGGGTGACGTCGGGATCGTCGCCGGCGTCCTTCACGATCGCGGCCATGGCGCCGTCGCCGAGCGCGTGCTGCGCCAGCGCGAAGGCCGGGCGCTCGCCGCCGGGCAGGGCGATGGTCACGGGATCGGGGAATTGGCCGGTCGCGAGCGCCGTCATCGCCGCCTTGGCCGCCGCGGTGGCGCAGGCGCCCGTGGTCCAGCCGCGGCGCAGATTCGGTCCCGGGCGATCCTCGGTCTCCATCCGGCATGGCCTATCGCGGATGCGCCGCCGCGTCACGTAAGGTCCTTTGGACGGCTGGTCCGCGGGCGCGTTCGGCGGCGCTTTTCCGCGCCTGCGGCGTTGGGCTTGCTTGCCGATGTCGGAACATCGGCCGCGCAAGCCCGCCTTGCGGGCACGAAAAATCGCCCGCCGACCGCATCCCGAGCCCAACCGTCCAAAGGCCCTGCGGCGTGATGGCGCGGGGGCTGATCATCTCCGCGCCGCGCTCGGGCTCGGGCAAGACGACGGTGACGCTGGGGCTGCTGGCGGCGCTGCGGGGACGCGGCGTGGCCGTGAGCGCGGCCAAGGCGGGGCCGGACTACATCGACACGGCCTTCCACGCGGCAGCCTCCGGGAAGCCAGGGTTGAACCTGGATTCCTGGGCCATGCCGCCGGCGCTCATCGACGCGCTGATCGCCGACGCGACGCGCGATGCGGAGCTCCTGCTGGTCGAGGGCGCGATGGGCCTCTTCGACGGCATCAATGCCCCGCCCGGGCGCAGCGGCGCGGCGGCGGACCTCGCGGCGCGGCTGGGATTGCCGATCCTGCTGGTGATCGACGTCTCGGGGGCGAGCCAGAGTCACGGCGCATTGTTGCGCGGCTTCGCCACGCATGATCCGGCCGTGCGTGTCGCCGGCGTCGTGCTGAACCGGGTGGGCAGCGAGCGGCACCTGCGGATGGTGCGCGACGCGGCGGCGCCGCTGGGCATCCCGATTCTCGGCGCCATTCCTCGCGATGCGCCGCCGGCGCTGCCGGAACGGCATCTCGGCCTCGTCCAGGCGGAGGAGCATCCGGCCCTGGAGGCGGCCCTGTCGGCGCTGGGCGAGCACATCGCCGATCACGTCGACCTCGACGCCGTGCGGGCGCTGGCATCGCCGATGGGCGTCGTGCCCGGCGCGATCGACGGGCTGGCCCTGCCGCCGCCCGGGCAGCGCATCGCCCTCGCGCGGGACGCGGCCTTCAGCTTCGTCTATCCCCACGTGCTGGCGGCCTGGCGCCGCGCCGGAGCGGAGCTCGTCCCCTTTTCGCCCTTGTCCGACGAGGCGCCGCCGGAGAGCGCCGATTCCTGCTGGCTCCCCGGCGGCTATCCCGAGCTGCATGCGGGGCGGCTGGCCGCATCGACGAGGTTTCTCGACGGCCTGCGCCGCTTTGCCGAGACACGGCCGGTGCACGGCGAATGCGGCGGCCACATGGTGCTGGGCGAGATTCTCGAGGACGCCGCCGGCGAGCGCCATGCCATGGCCGGGCTGCTCGGCCATTCGACCAGCTTCGCGCGACGGAAGATGAACCTCGGCTATCGCCAGGCGCGGCTCTTGCAGGACGGCGTGCTCGGCCGCGCCGGCACCATGCTGCGCGGCCACGAGTTCCACTACGCCACGGTCACGCAGCACGGCGCCGACGAACCTTTGGCAATGCTGGGCGATGGCGAGGGACGTCAGATCGGTCCTGCCGGCGGGCGGCGCGGACGGGCCAGCGGCAGCTTCTTCCATGCCATCGCGCTCGCGGAAGCCGTGCCATGAGCATCGCCGCAGCCGCCCGCGCGCGCCTGGACGCGCTGGCCAAGCCGCCCGGCAGCCTGGGCCGGCTGGAGCGCCTCGCCGTCCGATTCGCGGAGACGCAAGGGCGCATCGATCCGTCGGCCTCGCCCCGCCGCCTCATTGTGTTCGCCGGCGATCACGGCGTGGTCGCCGAGGGCGTGGGCCTCTGGCCCGATGCCGTCACGACAGCGATGATGCGCCTGATGCTGGAGGGCCGCGCCGGATCGGCCGCGCTGGCGCGTGGGGCCGGCGCCGACATGGTGCTGGTGGATGCGGGCTCGAAATCGGCCGGCCTGTCCGGCGCGGCCTATCGCGATTGGCGGGTGGCCCGCGGCACGGCAAATCTCGCGCGCGGCCCGGCGATGACCCCACCGGAATTCGACGCGGCGCTGTCGCTCGGCGCCCGTGCGGCCATCGAAGCCGCGGAAGCCGGCATCCGCGTGCTCGCGCTCGGCGAGATGGGCATCGGCAACACGACACCGGCTGCCTGCCTGGCGGCGCTGCTGGCGCCTGCACCGGTCGAACTCGTGGTCGGCGCCGGCGCCGGCGCGACCTCGGAGACGCGGGCGCGCAAGCACGCCGTGGTGGCCGAAGCCGTGGAGCGCGCACGCGCCATCGTCGACCCGCGCGACGCCATCGCCGGGGTCGCGGGCTTCGAGATCGCAGCCATCGCCGGCTGCATCGCGGAGGCCGCGCGCCGCGGCATCACCGTGGTGCTGGACGGCTTCATCGTCGGCGCCGGCGCGCTGGTCGCCCAGGCGCTCGACTCCGGCGCATTGCGTTGCTGCATCGCCGCGCATCGCAGCGCCGAGCCCGGTCACGCGCTGGTCCTGGAACGCCTCGGCCTCGAGCCCTTCCTGGAATGGGAGCTGCGCCTCGGCGAGGGCACCGGCGCGCTGCTGCTCCTGCCGATGCTCGACGCCGCGGCCGCGCTGCTGCGCGATGTCGCGACGCTGGCCGAGGTCACGGGCGGATGATGCGGGCCGCCGCCACGGCGATCCAGTTCCTCACGCGTCTGCCGGTGCCGGGTGGCGCCGAGACCTCCGAAGCCTTCCAGCAGGAAATCCGCCGCGCGCTGCTGCTCTTCCCGCTGGTCGGCGCGGGCATCGGCGCGCTGACGGCGCTGGCGCTCTGGCTCGCGGAGCTGGTCCTGCCCTTCACCCTTGCGGTTCTGATCGCCCTCGCGATCGAGGCGCGGCTGACCGGCGCGCTGCACGAGGACGCGCTGGCCGACATCTGCGACGGGCTCGGCGGCGGCCGCACGCCGGAGGACGTCTTGCGCATCCTGAAGGACAGCCGCATCGGCGCCTTCGGGGCGTTGGGCCTCGGTTTCGGCGTCGCCCTGCGCGCCGGCGGACTGATGGCGATGCCCGATCCTGTGCAGGTCATGATGGTCCTGGTGGTCTCGGGCGCGCTCGGGCGGTTGCTGATGCTCGCCGTGATGGCCGCGGTGCCGCCGGTGCCGGGACGCGAGGGTCTCGGCAGCAGCGTGGCGCCCGCGGCGGACTGGAAGGGCGTCGGCATCGCGGCGCTGCTGGCGGCGCCGGCCTTGCTGCTGGGCGCTTTGGCCGATGCGCGCGCGATGGCGGTCTCGCTGATCCTCGGCGCCGCCTTCCTCCTCTGGTACCGCGCGCTGCTGCGCCGGCGGATCGGCGGCAGTACGGGCGATGCCATCGGCGCGGCCGGCTATGTCGGCATCGTGCTCGCGACGCTGGCCTTCGCGATGGAGCGATGAGGCGCGCGCTGCTGCTGCGCCATCCCGAGGTCGCGCCGCACTGGTCCGGCCGCTGCTACGGGCGCAGCGATGCGGGGCTGAGCCGTGCCGGCCGCGAGCATGCGCGGCGACTGGCCGCACACATCCCCGTGCAGGATTTCGGTCGCGTCGTCGCCTCGCCCGCGCGCCGCGCGCGATGGCTCGGCGGCCTGCTGTCGCGCGGCGTGGAGATCGATCCGCGCCTGGCAGAGCGAGATTTCGGCAAGTGGGAGGGCGTCACCTGGCACGTGATCTGGCGCGCGGAGGGCAATGCGATGGATGGCATGCTCGATGCGCCCGGTACCTTCCGCCCCGGCGGCGGCGAGACCACGAACGAGCTCGCCGCCCGCGTTCTGGAGTGGTGGCACGGCCTTCCAGGCGACGCCGCGGTGCTGGTCGTCGCCCATGGCGGCCCGATCGGCGCGCTGGCGGGCTCGCTGCTCGGCCAGGCCCCGCGCGAGTGGCTCGCCCATGTGCCGAGGCCGGGAGAGGGACTCCTGATCGCAGGCGCCGCGATCAGCCCGTGGAAGGCGCCCTGAGCTCGGGCAGCTCCGGCGGCGGCACGCGGCCCAGCAGCAGCGGCCGGATCGGCTTCGGCCGCTGGTCCTTCCCGACGAAGCCGTCCGGCGCTTCCAGCCAATGCCGCGCGAATTCCAGCAGGTCGTCCGTCGAGGCGTCGGGATCCAGCCCGCCGATCAGCCAGCTCCACCGTCCCGGTCCCGCGAGGGACACCCGGCATCGCGCCGCGCAATTGCCGATGCAAGGTGCCGCCACCACGCGCAGCCCCGCCAGTTCCGGGCGCGCGGCGGCCTCGGCCGCGAGCCGCGTCGCGAAGAGCTCGCCCGCCTTCACCGGCCCGCGCTTCTCGCGGTCCGGATGCGTGCAGGGCGCGCAAACATGCAACAGGGCGGACATGGATTCTCCGTTTCGCTCACGACACCTTGCGCGGCCTCCGGAGCCTTGCCTAGCATCGTCGCCGCAACGGTCCCGCGCGAGCGGGTGAAAAGGGAATGCCGTGAGTCCGCCGGAGGAATGCTCCTCCGCCCCGGACAAGTCGGCAGCTGCCCCCGCAACTGTCAGCGGCGAGACGCTGGCCCATCCGCCCCGCAGATCGCGCGGCGGGCCACTGCGGCGAAAGCCGTGGGAAGGCAGGGCCGGCATCGATGACCCGCGAGCCAGGAGACCTGCCGTTGCCGATGCGCCGAAAGGCCGTCGCAACCCACGAGGATCCGGGCGGGGTGCACCGGGGACAGGTGACGCGATGAGTCCTTCCCCGGCGATGCAGGCCGCTTCCCCCCAACCCATCTGGGCCGACCGCGCCGCGCGTTTCTACGCGCAGGGGATGGACCGCTCGGACTACGGCACGCAGGCCTCGGCGGCGCTGCTCGCCGCGCTCGGCCGGCCCGCGAGCCTGCTCGATCTCGGCGCCGGCGCCGGCCATCCCGCGCAGGGCTGGGTCGCGCCGGAGACGCCCTGGTTCGCCGTCGAGCCCAGCCGCTATCTGCGCGCGCGCCTCGGCCGGCTGTCGCGGACGACACATCGGGGCCTGCGCCCGATCGACGCGCTATGGCAGGAGCTGCCGCCGGTCCCGCCGGTCGAGGTGGCGCTGGCCGCCAATACCTCCGGCCCGCAGGAGGCGCCGGAGGAACTGCTCGGCCTGATGCGCTTCTGCGCCGCGCGCGCTGTCGCCTGGATCGTGCCGGCGCAGCGCGGCCCGAAGCGCTGGTGCCTCTCCGGCGCCTTGCCCGCGCATCTGCATCGCGAGGACGAGCGCCCCGCGGTGGCGTCCATTCTCGCCGCCCTCGGCCCGCAGCGTCAGCCCAGCCGCAGCGCGCTCTTCCCCTGGAGCTTTTCCGCCCGCTTCGAGACGCGTGAAGCGGCCTTCGCGCATTGCGCCATGCAGCTTCGCCTCGCGGCCAGGGACGAGCGCCGCGACGCCCTGGCGGAGCATCTGCGCGTCGCGCTGAAGCCCCTGCCGGATGGGGGCTTCGAGCTCTCCGCCCCGAAACTCTCCGCGCTGCTGATCTGGGACCTCGCCTGATGCGCCGCACCCTTCTCGCCACGGCGGCGATCCTCCCGGCGCTCGGCGCGCAGGCCCAGGAGGTCCGCATCCCCATCACCCTGGACGAGATGGTCGTCACCGCCACGGGCCGGCCGGAGCCGCGCTCCAGCCTGGCCGGCACCGTCCAGGTCATCGACCAGGAGACGATCCGGCGCAGCACCGCGCAGAACATGACGGATCTGCTGGCCGAGAACGCGGTCGGCTTCTTCAGCGAATGGACACCCGGCCAGACCAGCATCAACATCCGTGGGGGTGCGACGGACGGCCAGGGCCGCGACTTCCGCTCGCAGGTGCTGATCCTGGTGAACGGCCGCCGCGCGGGCACGTCGAACCTTTCCAAGCTCAGCCCGGCCGAGGTGGAGCGCATCGAGATCATCCGCGGCCCCGCGAGCGTGGTCTATGGCAGCCAGGCAATCGGCGGCGTGATCAACCTGATCATGCGGGATGGCCGCTCCTCGCCCGGCGGCTTCGCCGAGGTGAGCGGCGGGTCCTGGGGCCTCGCCGAGGGCCGGCTGCGCTACGGCATGAATTTTCGGGACGTGAACGTCACGCCGCAGGGCTCGCCCGCCTACAATGTCCGCGCCGGCGACATGTATGCCGGCATCTCCGGCAGCCGTCGCGACAGCTACCGCGCGGGTGGCGACGGGCCGATCCTGCAGGGCACCGAGTGGAGCCGGGCGGGCGGCGCGGCCGTGCTCGGCGTGGAGACCAATATCGGCCGCATCGGCATCGGTGCCCGGACCGACGGCACCTACAACACCGGCTTCCTCGGCTCGGGCTGGAACACGACCAATCGCGAGGACCGCACCAACCACTCGGCGGACCTCACCCTGGAGGGCGCGACGGCGGATGCGCGCTTCCGCTGGAACCTCCAGGCCTATGCTGTCAGGGACATCGACAACCTGCGCTGGCGCTCGCCCATCATGCGCAGCGCGGCCGGCCTGCCCACGATCGGCACGGACCATGACGACAACCGCCGCGTGCTCGACATCCTGGGCACGCGGCTGCAGCCCTCGATGCGGCTCTGGCAGGGGGCGGAGATCCTGGTCGGGCTCGACCTGGAGCGCTCGGTGCTGCGCTCCACGCGCAACCGCGTCCCGCTGCCCGGCGGCCCGACGGGCCAAGTCTCGCCGATGGACAACAACCAGACCGACATGAATGCCGGTCTCTATACGGAGCTGTCGCAGCAGCTCTTCGACGACCGCGTGACCCTGCGGGCCGGCGTGCGGCAGACCTGGGGCAACACGGCCTTCGATCCCACGCCGAACCTGCCGCTGCAGCGCACGGGCAGCGCCGATTACGATGCGACCACCTGGTCCGCCGGCGCCTCCTACCGGCCGATCCCTTCGGTCGCCCTGCGCGCAAACGCCTCGACCGGTTTTCGTGCGCCGACGGCGACGGAACTCGCGGCGGACTTCACCGCGCTGGGCGGCGGCCGCACCTTCGGCAATGCAAACCTCAAGCCCGAGACCAACCTGCAATACGAGGTCGGCGCCGCCTATTTCCGCCCCGGCTTCCGGGCGGATCTCGCGCTCTTCCAGAACACCATCTCGGACCGCATCATCACCCGTGTCCGCCCGCGCGACAGCACCACCAGCGACTATGCCAACAATGCCGGCGACGTGGTGGTGCGCGGCCTGGAGATGCAGCTGCAGACCGATATAGCGCGGCACCTCGGCATCGAGACCTTCCGCTGGCAGGCCAATGTCAACGCCTCCTGGAACTTCGACATGCGCGACGACGGCGCGGCGGCCACGGCCAATACGCGCAATGTCGAGCGCATGTACCGCTACCAGGCGGGGGTCAGCACGACGGTCGGCCAGCCGCGCTGGGACGTGACCTTGCAGGGCATCCTGCGTGGCCCGGTCTATTACAACACGGAGGAGAACCTGCTGATCCCGCAGGCCGAGCCCTTCCGCGACTACGTCCACCGCAAGGGCGCCTTCTGGGTGTTCAACCTGCGCGGCAGCTTCCAGCCGCTGCCCGAGCGCGCGCCGAACGTCCGCGTCTTCGGCGCGATCAACAACATCCTGGACAAGAACTACCACGCGCTGTTCATCGCGACGGCGTCCAACCCCTTCCTCGGCGATTCGCGCTTCGCCCAGGGCGGGCGCGGCAATTCGGCGCCGGGACGCGAGTTCATCGCCGGCGTGCGGTTCACCTTCTGAGATGCGCCGCCGCGCCCTCCTCGCCGCGCCCTTCCTGCTACCGGCGGGACGGGCGCGCGCGGAGGGCTGGCCGCGCGTGATGGAGGACGGGCTGGGCCGGCGCGTGGAGATCGCGGCGCCGCCCCGGCGCATCGTCGGCATCTTCGCTTCCAATGTGGAGATGCTGGCCTCGCTCGGCCTCGTGCCCCGCATCGTGGGGATCGAGGCCTATACGCGCTTCCCGCCGGAGGTCGTGAACCTGCCGAAGGTGGGCGGGAGGCTGGGCTTTTCGGCCGAGGCCATCGCGCGGCTGGAGCCGGACCTCGTGGTGATGACGCCGGCGCGGCAGGCGGCGCATCTGCTGATCGAGCCTCTGTCGCGCCTCGGCATTCCCTGCATCGTGGTGATCCATGGCGACCTGCCGCGCATCTTCTCCAATATCGAGCTGCTGGCCCGCGCCACGGGCACGGAGGAGCGGGCGGCCCAGCTGCTGCGCGGCCTGCCCGCGCGACTCGATGTCGTGACGGCTGTCATCGCGGGCCGGCCGCCCGTGCGCGTCTTCCTGGAGACCGCTTCGACCGGCCGCGGCGCCTACAGCACGCCGCGGCCGGACACCTACACCATGGACATCCTGATCCGCGCCGGCGGCGTCCCGGCCCTGCCGCCGCTGCCGGCCGCCGGCCCGCCGCAGGTCTCGGGCGAGGCGATCCTGCGCGCGAACCCCGACGTCTATCTCGTCGCCGGACGGCCGGACCAGGCGGCGGAGGTGCCGCTGCGTCCGGGCTTCGATGGCATCGCCGCGGTGCGCAACGGTCGCGTCCATGTGGTCTCGCGTGCGGAGCTGCTGATCCCGGGGCCGCGGGCCGTGAACGGCGTGGAGAGCGTCGCACGGATCCTGCATCCGGAGGCCTTTTCCGCGTGATTTTTCTGCTCCCGGTGATCGGACTCGCGGCCGGGTTGCTGCTCGGCGCCGAGACGCTGAGTCCGGCCGAGATGCTGGCGCTCGTCACCGATCCGGCGACGCCCATGTCGCACCTCATCCTGCAATGGCGCCTGCCGCGCGTGCTGGCGGCGGGCTGCGTGGGCGCCTTGCTGGCGCTGGGCGGCGCGATCTTCCAGGGCGTATTCCGCAACCCGCTGGCCGAGCCCTACCTGCTCGGCAGCGCCGGCGGGGCGGCCGTCGGCGCGACCGTGGCTCTCCTGGTGGTACTGCCCTTTTCCGCCGCGCTGGCCCTGCCGCTGCTGGCCTTCCTGGGCGCCTGGGGCGCGACCTGGCTGGTGCTGGCCATGGCCCGCCTCACCGGGCGCGCCTCCATCGCGGCGCTGCTGCTGGCGGGCGTGGCGGTCGCGGCGGTGCTGGCGGCGATGCGGTCCTTCCTGATGCTGGCACTCTCCGATGAGACGGTAAGCCTGCAGGCGGTGCTCTCCTGGGCGCTGGGCGGGGTGCAGACGCCCTCCTGGCCGGAGCTCGGGCTGCTGGCGGGACTGACAGTGGCGGCGGTCGCGCTGAGCCAGACCCTGGCGCGCGGGCTGGACCTGCTGGGGCTCGGCGAGGGCGTGGCCGAAAGCTTCGGCCTGCCGGTGCGGCGCTTCGTGGCGCTGGCGGTGCTGGCGGCCGCCTTCATCGTCGCGATCTCGACGGTCTGGGGCGGGCTGGTGGGGTTCGTGGGGCTGATGGCGCCACATATCGCGCGCTGGCGGCACGGGCCGCTGCATCGTGGGCTGATGCCGCGCGCGGCAGCGATCGGGGCCGGGCTGGTGATGCTCTGCGACGGGCTGGCGCGCGCCGTGCTGCCGCCGGCGGAAATCCCGCTCGGCCTCGTGACGGCGCTGATCGGCGGGCCCTTCTTCCTGCTCATCCTGGCGCGCGAGGTGCGGCGTGGCTGAGGCTGCGCTGGAGGGCGGGGGGCTGCACTTCTCCGCGGGCGGGTCGCCGCTGCTGCACGGCGTCTCGACGGCGCTGAGGCGCGGCGCCGTGCTGGGGATCATCGGCCCCAACGGCGCCGGGAAATCCACGCTGGTGAAGCTGCTGATCGGCCAGCTCTCGCCCGAGGCCGGCGATGTCACGCTGATGGGCCGCCCGCTGCTCGCCTGGCCGCGCCGCGAGCGCGCCGCGCTGATCGGCCATCTGCCGCAGCATTTCGAGCCGCATTGGGACTATCGCGTGGACGAGTTGCTGCGCCTCGGCCTGGACCGCGCCGGCCCGAAGGCGCCGAGGCTGGAAACGCTGGCCGGGCATTTCGGCCTGGACGCCATCCTGAAGCGCCACTGGTCCACCCTCTCCGGCGGCGAGCGCGCGCGGACCCTGGCCGCCGCCGTGCTGGCGCCCGATCCGCCCGTGGTCCTGGCCGACGAGCCGGCCGCGGCCCTCGACGTGGGACAGGCGGCCTCGCTGATGGCCCGGCTGCGCCGGCTCGCCGACGGCGGCGCGGCGGTGGCCGTGGTGGTGCACGACCTCAACCTCGCCGCGCGCTGGTGCGACCGGCTTCTGCTCATGGAAGCCGGCCGCGCGGTGATGGAGGCCAGCCCGGCCGAGGTGCTGCAAAGCCCGGAGCTGGACCGGGTTTTTGCGACTCGTTTTCAACGGGTTGAGCTTCCCGATGGAGGAATGGTCCTGGCGCCGGCCGGATAGCCCTGGCCGCGGGGCAGGGCTATATTGGCCGGCTGATCCAAGAACAACGCCAGGACTTTGCCCGCATGCCCCAGTACCGTTCGCGCACCACCACCCATGGCCGCAACATGGCCGGCGCCCGTGGCCTCTGGCGCGCCACCGGCATGAAGGACGGCGACTTCGGCAAGCCCATCATCGCCATCGCCAACAGCTTCACGCAGTTCGTCCCCGGCCATGTCCACCTCAAGGACCTCGGACAGCTCGTCGCGCGGGAGATCGAGGCGGCGGGCGGCGTCGCCAAGGAGTTCAACACCATCGCGGTCGATGACGGCATCGCCATGGGCCATGACGGCATGCTCTACAGCCTGCCCTCGCGCGAGCTCATCGCCGATGCCGTCGAGTACATGGTCAACGCGCACTGTGCTGACGCGCTGGTCTGCATCTCCAACTGCGACAAGATTACGCCGGGCATGCTGATGGCCGCGATGCGCCTCAACATCCCCACCATCTTCGTCTCCGGCGGCCCGATGGAGGCCGGCAAGGTCGTGCACCGCGGCAAGAAGCGGAAGGTGGACCTGATCGACGCCATGATCGTCGCGGCCGACAGCAGCGTCACCGACGAGGAGGTGGAGGCCATGGAGCGCTCCGCCTGCCCGACCTGCGGCTCCTGCTCGGGCATGTTCACTGCCAATTCGATGAACTGCCTGACCGAGGCGCTGGGCCTGGCGCTGCCGGGCAACGGCACCGTCCTGGCGACGCATTCCGACCGCAAGCGCCTCTTCCTCGAGGCCGGCCGCCGCATCGTCGAGATCACGCGCCGCCACTACGAGACCGACGACTTCTCCGTCCTCCCGCGCGAGATCGCGACGGTCGCGGCCTTCGAGAATGCGATGACGCTCGACATCGCCATGGGCGGCTCCACCAACACGGTGCTGCACCTGCTGGCGGCCGCGCATGAGGGCGAGGTCCAGTTCTCCATGGCCGACATCGACCGTCTCTCGCGCCGCGTGCCGGTGCTGTGCAAGGTCGCGCCCTCGGTCGCCGACGTGCATGTCGAGGACGTGCACCATGCCGGCGGCATCATGGGCATCCTGGGCGAGCTCGACCGCGGCGGGCTGCTCGACACCTCCGTCAGCCGCGTGGACGCGCCGACGCTCGCCGAGGCGCTGGAGAGCTGGGACGTCCGCCGCACGGTGGACAACAAGGTGCCGGAGTTCTTCTGCGCGGCGCCCGGCGGCGTGCCGACCCAGGTGGCCTTCTCCCAGTCCGAGCGCTGGGAAGAGGTGGACATGGACCGCGAGAAGGGCGTGATCCGCGACATGGAGCACGCCTTCTCCAGGGATGGCGGCCTCGCCGTGCTCTACGGCAACATCGCGGCCGACGGCTGCATCGTGAAGACGGCGGGCGTGGACGCGGCGATCCTGAAGTTCACCGGCCCGGCGCGCGTCTTCGAGAGCCAGGACGCGGCGGTCGAGGGCATCCTCGGCGGTGCGGTGAAGGCCGGCGACGTGGTGGTGGTGCGCTATGAGGGGCCGCGCGGCGGGCCGGGCATGCAGGAGATGCTCTATCCCACGAGCTATCTGAAGTCGAAGGGCCTCGGGAAGGTCTGCGCGCTGGTGACGGATGGGCGGTTCTCGGGCGGCTCCTCGGGCCTGTCGATCGGGCATCTCTCGCCGGAAGCGGCCGAGGGCGGCCCGATCGGCCTCGTCGAGGACGGCGACCTGATCGAGATCGACATCCCCGCGCGCACCATCCATCTCGCGGTCTCCGACGAGATCATGGCGCATCGCCGCGCTGCCATGGAGGAGAAGGGCGACGCCGCTTGGCAGCCGGCCGAGCCACGCAAGCGCAACGTGACGACGGCGCTGAAGGCCTATGGCGCGCTGGCGAGCAGCGCGGCCAAGGGCGCGGTCCGCGACCTGAGCGCGCTCAGGCGGCGCTGATCGCGAGGGGGCTTCGAGCCCCCTTCGCCTTCCTCTGTCTTCGAATGCGTGGACCGCTGGCGGCTCCTGGCGCGCCAGCCCATCGCCATGCCATCCTGACCCGGTGCGCCGGCAGAGCCGAGGGGTACGGCCCGGACGGTGCACGATACGACGAACCCGGCGACAGACCGGCCACAAGAAGACTGCCACAGGGAGGGAATCGAACCATGTCGCTGAACCCGCTTGTCAGGAGGGCCGCGCGGCATCCGCGCCGACCGATCGTCCTCGCCGCATGCTGCGCCATGCTGGCGTCGATCTTCGCGATGCCCGCAGCCGCCCAGCCGGCGAGCCGGCGGGTGACCTTCATCGTCCCCGCCGCCGCCGGCGGCAGCACAGACGTGATCGCCCGCGTGCTGGCGGAGCACATGGCCCGGACCCTCGGCCAGACCATCGTGGTCGAGAACGTGTCGGGCGGGCAGGCGACCGTCGGCCCCGCGCGCACCGCGGTCTCGGCGCCGGATGGCACGACGGTGCTCGTCGCGCAGCTGCCCCTCATCTCCGCCCCCTTCCTCTTCACGGGCCTGCGCTACGACGTGCAGACGGCCTTCGCGCCGGTCGGGCTGATCAATGCCGGCTACACCGTGCTCATGGCCCGCAAGGGGCTCGCCGCCTCGCCGGCCGAGGCGATCAGCCGGCTCCGCGAGAACGGCAACGGGGCCAATCTCGGCAATGGCGGGATCGGCAGCAGCGGGCATTTCTGCGAGATGCTGCTGGCCCGGTCGCTCGGGATACGGCCGACCTTCGTGGCCTATCGCGGTGGCGCGCTGGCGATGAACGACCTGATCGGCGGGACGCTGGACGCCGTCTGCGACCAGTCCACGAATGCCGTGCCGCAGATCGTCTCCGGGGCGGTGCAGGGCGTGATGGTCGCGGGCCCGGCCCGGATCTCCAGCATCCCCGACGTCCCGACCTCCGCCGAGCTCGGCCTGCCCGAGGTCAACCTCGCCGTCTGGCACGGGATGTATGTCGCGCGGGCGACGCCGCGCGGCATGGTGGAGCAGCTGAACACGGCCCTCCGCGCCGCCCTGGCGGAGCCAGCCATCGTCGCCCGCTTCGGCCAGCTGGGGACGACGGTCTTCCCCGAGGGCGAGCGGACGCCGGAAGCGCATGAGGCACGATTCCAGGAAGAGTATCAGCGCCTGGGCCGGCTGCTGTCGGCGATGGGCGTCACGCCGCAGACGGTCGAGTAGCAAACAGGGAGTGATGACGTGGATCTAGGAATCGCCGGTCGCCACGCGATCGTCTGCGCCGCCAGCAAGGGCCTCGGCCGGGCCTGCGCCGAGGCCCTCGCCCGGGAGGGCGTGAGCCTCACCATCTCCGCTAGGACGTCAGCCGATATCGAGGCGGCGGCGGAGGCGATCCGCGCGGCCCATGGCGTGGCGGTCACCGCCGTCGCCGCCGATGTCACCACCGTGGAGGGCCGCGCGGCGATCCTGGCGGCATCGCCCCAGGCGGACATCCTCGTCAACAACGCCGGCGGCCCGCCGCGCGGCGACTTTCGATCCTTCACGGCGGAGCAGTGGCTGGCGGCGGTCAACGACAACATGGTCGCGGCCATCGAGCTGGTCCGCGCCCTGGTCGACGGCATGATCGAGCGGCGCTTCGGCCGGATCGTGAACATCACCTCCTCCGCGGTGAAGAGCCCCACGGCGGATCTCAGCCTCTCGACGGCGGCGCGCCTGGGCCTGACCGGCTATGTCGCGGGGGTCGCGCGGCAGATCGCCGGGCACAATGTGACGATCAACAACCTCCTGCCCGGGGCCTTCGAGACCGACCGCTTCCGCGGGGGCGTGACGGGCCGCGCCAAGGCGGCCGGAATCACCTACGAGGAGCAGCTCGAGCGCCAGCGCGGCACCATCCCCGCCCGGCGGGTCGGCGATCCCGCCGAGTTCGGCGATGCCTGCGCCTATCTGTGCAGCCGGCAGGCCGGCTACATCACCGGCCAGAACCTGCTCCTCGACGGCGGGCAGTTCCCGGGGACGTTCTGAAGGTCCCCGGGCTTACCTCGCCCCTGGCGGCTTCTGCCGCAGCGTCAGCCCCGGCAGGATCGCCAGCAGGCAGGCCAGCCCCACCGCGATGAAGGCGTCGCGGAATCCCATCAACCCCGCCTGCGCCTCCACCATCCGGCTGATGAAGTCGTGCGCGGCGTCACGGCGCACCACCTCCGGCAGCCCGCCCTGGGTGTAGAGGTTCTCCAGCAGGCGCCGCGTCTCCAGCGTCACGGTGCCGCCGTCGATATAGGCGTTCAGGCCCTCCGCGTGCATCTGCGTGCGCCGCTCCATGTAGACGGCGAGCAGGTTCGTCCCGAAGGCGCCGCCCAGCATGCGGAAGAAATTGATGCTGCCAGCGCCCTGGCCGAGCAGCGAGGGCGGCAGCGCCCGCATCGCGCCCACGTTCATGTTGGGCATCGTCAGCCCGAGCCCCACGCGCCCGACCAGGATCCACATGGCGAGCTGCCAGAAGGAGCTGTCCGTGCCGACGCCGGAGATCAGCCAGCTCGAATAGGCGAAGAGCAGCAGGCCGAAGCAGACCGGCAGCCAGGGCGGCAGGAAATCCGCCAGCCGCCCCGCCAGCAGGAAGGCGAAGGCCACCGCGAAGCCCGCGGGCATCAGGATCAGCCCTGAGCGCGTCGGTGTGTAGCCCTGCACGACCTGCACCAGCAGCGGCAGCAGGTAGGTCGAGCCGAAGATGGCGCCGCCATAGATGAAGGCGACCATCGCCGCCCCGGCGAATCCCCAGTGGTGGAACAGCCTCAGGTCCATCAGCGGCGAGCGCGCGAAGCCCTGCCAGGTGACGAAGGCCAGCGCCGAGAAGCCCGCGATCATCAGCTCCACCGTCACGCGGTCCGAGCCCCAGCCGTCCTGCTGCCCGTTGGTGAGGCCCGAGAGCAGCGTCGTCATGGCGAGCGCCAGCAGGATCGCGCCCGGCCAGTCGAAGGCGCGCGCCCCCGCGGAGAGCCGCCCCGGCATGAAGGCCATGCCCATGACGAGGCCCAGCATCGCCGTGGGCAGCGAGAGGAAGAACACCGCGTGCCAGGAATAATGGTCCACCAGCACGCCGCCGAGCGTGGGCCCGATCGCCGGCGCCATCACCACGCCAAAGCTGAACAGGCCCATCGCCGTGCCGCGCCGCTCGGGTGGGAAGACCAGGAAGATGATCTGCATGGAGAGCGGCTGCAGCAGCCCCGCCGAGCCGCCCTGCAGCACGCGGCACACCACCATGACGCTCGTATCCGTCGCGAATCCGGCGAGGAGGGAGCTGACCACGAAGATCGCGATGGAGCCGACATAGGTGATCTTGAAGCCGAAGCGATCCACGGCCCAGGCGTTCACCAGCATGAAGCCGGTATTGGCGGCCAGAAAGCCGGTGGCGAGGAGCTGCCCCTCCTCCTGCCCCATGCCAAGGGCGCCGATGATATCGGGCAGCGCCACGACGACGATGGTGGAGGAGAGGATGCAGGAGATGGTCCCGGTCAGGGCCGTCAGCGTCACGTACCAGCGGTAGGCGGGGCCGAAGCGGGCGAACATCGCCTCGATCGAGGCGCCGCCGCCGGCCCCCTCACTCACGCGCCTCGGCCTCCACGCGGACCAGCATGCCCGGGCGCAGCACGCCGGGCGGCGGCGGCGGATCGAGCCGCACGCGGACCGGCATGCGCTGGGTGATGCGGGTGAAGTTGCCGCTGGGGTTGGGGCTCGGCAGCAGGGCGAACTCGCTGGTCGCGGCCTCAACGATGCGGTCCACCACGCCCGGGAATTCGCGGCCGGGCCAGGCGTCCACCGTCACGCGGACGGGCGTGCCCGGCCGGAAGAAGCGGACGTCGGTTTCCTTGACGTTGGCCTCGATGCGGATCTGCGCGGGGTTGTGCACGAGGATGATGCGCTGGCCTGCCAGCACGTATTCGCCGGGGTCCACGAAGATGCGGTCCACCACGCCGTCGAAGGGCATGCGCATGGTGCGGTCGGCGAGGTCCAGCGCTGCGCGGTCGCGCGTCGCCGTCAGCTCGCGCTCCTGCGGGCCGAGGGATTCGAGCTGGCGGGCGATGACCTGCATCTCCTCGCGCGCGGCCAGGGCGGCAGCCATAAGCGCCTCGGCGTTGCGGATCTCGGCCGCGGCGGAGATGACGCGCTGGCGGGCGGTGTCAAGGCCGGCGCGCAGCCGCTCGAAGCTCTGGCGCGTGCCGCTGCCGGTGGCGATGAGGCTCTGGGCGCGGGCCAGCTCCGCCTCGGCGAAGCCGCGCTCGGCCTCGGCGGAGGGCAGGGCGGCGCGGGCAGAATCCAGCTTGGCGATCGCGGCGTCGTGCGCGCTGGCGCTGGTGCGGTCGACCATCGAGAGCCGCGCCTGCAGCTCGGCGCGGCGGGCGGCAATGCCGGCGATGCGGGCGTTCAGCTCCTCGACGGCCAGCGCGGATTCACGGCCGTCCATCTGCACCAGCAGCTCGCCCTGGCGAAGGCTGTCGCCGGCGACGGGCGGGATCTGCGTCACCCAGCCGGGCACGCGGCTGGCTAGCGTGATCATGTCCGAGGCGACACGTGCGTCGTCGAGCACGACATGGTGGAACTGCCAGTGCAGCCAACGGAAGCTGAGGCCGAGGCCGGTCAGCACGACCAGCGCGAAAGCCACCGTCCGAAACAGGCGGCGCCGCGGTCTTTCCCGCCTGATCTGATCGACGCCTTCCTGCGCAGCGCGCTTGGGCGGCCCGATGTCCATGCGACGTTTCCCAGCCGACCGGGACAGTCCGGTGGCAACCCGAAGTTGTGAGCATAGGATGAAATTTCGTGGGCCGCCAATCCGTTGCCGGGTTACCTCACCGTCAGGCGGGCGCGCTGGATGACCTCGGCCCAGCGCCGCGAGTCCGTCTCGAAGCGCTGAGCACAGGCCTCCCGGCTGCTGGCGGCGACGGTGTAGCCGATGGCCTGGAGCCGCTCGTCCACGGCGGGCGTGCGCAGCGCTGTGGTCAGCCATTCGTTGAGCCTGGCCTGGACGGGTTCCGGCGTGGCCTTGGGCGCCACGAAGCTCTGCCAGGAGAAGGCCTCGAAGGCTGGCACGGTCTCGGCGACGGCGGGCACATCCGGCAGCAGCCGGTGGCGGTCGAGCGAGGAGACGCCGAGCGCCCGCAGCCGCCCCGCCTGAACATGCGGAAAGGCTGGGCCGAAGCTGATGAAGGTGCCGGGATAGGTGCCGGCCACGAGGTCGGTGATGGCGGCGCCGGCGCCGGGATAGGGCACGTGGTTCATCTGCGTGCCGGTCATGAGCTGGAAGAGCTCGGTCGTCAGGTGCTCGGAGGCGCCGATGCCGGGCGTGCCGTAGGAGAGCTCGCCGGGATGCGCCTTCAGCCAGGCGATGAAGTTCGCGACCGCCTGCGGCGCCGGCCCCATGTCGGGGAAGGAGCTGTGCACGGCCAGCAGGTTGGGCGCGACGATACCGAGCGTGATCGGCGCGAAGTCGCGGAAGGTGTCGTAGGGCAGGTTGGGCAGGAGGTGCGGGTTCACCGCCATCGGGCCGCTGGCGCCGATGAGCAGCGTGTGGCCGTCGGGCTCGGCGCGGGCGACCAGCTGTCCGGCGATCGAGCCGTTCGCGCCCGGGCGGTTGTCGACGATGTAGGGCTGCCCGGTCAGGGACTGCATGGCCGAGGTGACGGAGCGCGCCAGGATGTCGGAGGGACCGCCCGGCACATAGGGCACGATCACCGTGATCGGACGCCAGGGAAAGCTTCGGGTCTGGGCGATCGCCGGCGTGGCCAGCAGCGGGAAGAGAAGGGCGGAACGTCGGCGCATGGGCACTCTCCGGACGATTTGTCCGGAGAGCCATGCAAATGCCGCGCCATCAGGCGATGGACGCCTCGTGGGAGCTGTTCACCGTCCAGGCCAGCGTCATCCGGCAGGGGATCGAGCCCGTGTCGACCGAGCCGCTGACCGGATCGGCGCGACCGGTGTAGGACAGGGCCGCGTTCACGTTCACGTCCAGCACGCCGAATTCCGGCCCGGGCGCCTCGGGCCGCCACCAGCCGACGCCGGTGGTCAGGATGCCCGGCCTGGTGCGGTCGGTGACATGGGCCTTGAGGCGGACCGCGCCGTTGCCGCCGGCGGTCTCGATCTTCACCCAGTCGCCGTCGCTCAGCCCGTAGGCGGCTGCCGTCTCGGGATGCACATGCACCTGCGGATCGGGCGAGACCTTTCGGGCCCAGGCCTGCTCGCGGAAGCGGGAGTGGTGGTAGGTCTTTTCCCGCAGCCCGGTCTGCAGGCGCAGCGGATAGGCCTCGCGCGTGCCGGCTTCCACGGGATGCCGGTCCAGCGGCGGCACGTAGTCGGGCAGGGGGTCCTGGCCGACCTGCTCCAGCAGCGTGGAATACAGCTCCACCTTGCCGGTGGGCGTCGGAAACTTCTGGTTCTCGAAATCGCCCATCCTGAAGGGGAAGAGCGCGAAGCCGTCGCGCCGCAGCGCCTCCAGCGAGACGCCGGAATCGCCGATGAGGAAGTTGTTGAACGCCTCGCGATCGCGCCAGGGCAGCAGCTCCGCCTCGATCTCGCCGAGCGCCCGCATGCGGTCCAGCAGGCCGACGGCGATGGTCAGGTCGCAGCGCGCCTCGCCCTGCGGCGGGACGGCGGCGGCGGTGTAGGTGATGCAGTTGCCCTTGGGCGCCAGCGCGACCTCTTCCTCCTCGAGCCCCGTGGTCTTGGGCAGGACGAGGTCGGCGACCGCGGCCGTCGGCGTCATGGTGTGCGCGGCGACGACAAAGAAATCCAGCGAGGCCAGCGCCTCCAGCGTGCGCCGCGTGTCCGGGTACATGACCGTGATGTTCACGCCGCTCGCATAGAGGGCACGCACCGGATAGGGCTCGCCGGTCAGCATGGCGTCGAGCACGGAGACGTTGTGGCAGGCCGTCTGCCAGCCCATCGGGCCGGCCCAGAGCGGAAAGCGCTCGGCGCCGATCGTCTGCTTCTCAACCTCTTCCGGCAGCCGGAAGCGCTTGTCGTGGATCAGGTCGAGCCAGGTGCGGAAGCCCGCCGGGCGCTTTGCGCGGCGGTTGCCGCCGACCCGGTCCAGATTGCCGCTGATCGCGACCAGCGCGTGGAAGGCCCGGAAGGTCTGCACGCCGTTGCTGGCGGCGTCGATGCCGTGGCCCGAGACGAAGGACGACGGCCCTTCCGCATACATCGCCGCGGCACGGGCGATGTCCTCGGCCGGCACGCCGGTCAGCGCCGAGGCCTCCTCGAAAGTATAGCGCTGGGCGCGCTCCGCCAGCGCCTCGAAGCCATGGCAGTACGTCTCGACGAAGTCGCGGTCGTAGAGGTCGTTCACGATCAGGTGGCGGATGAAGGCCAGCGCGATCGCGGCATCCGTACCCGGCTCCGGCCGCAGCCAGACATCCGCAATCTCGGCCGCCTGGGTGCGGAAGGGATCGATCACGACGATCCGGCAGCCGCGCTCCTTGGAGCGCTTGATCTCCAGCCATTGCGGCGGGTCGGCCGCCGCCGGGTTGCGGCCGACCAGCAGCAGGCAGTTGGCGTTCACCACATCCTCGCCGCCGCTGATGCTCGTGCCGGTGATCTTGTCGCTGACGCCGCGGCAGCCGCCGCAGAGATCCTGGTTGATCATCCAGTTCGGCGAGCCCATCGAGCGCATCAGCAGCGCCATGATCGGCCCGCGGCTGAAGGCCGCGCCGCTGACGGCGCCCACCAGCGACTTCGGCCCGTATTGCCGGCGGACCTGGGCGAAGCGCCCGGCCATCTCGTCCAGCGCGGACTCCCAGCTCACCTGCTCCCACTGGCCCGAGCCGCGCGGCCCGACGCGCCGCAGGGGGTAACGCAGGCGGCTGTCCTGGTAGGTCATCTCGGGCAGGGCGCGGATGCCCTTCACGCAGAAGCCGCCATGCGAGACGGGGCTGGCCGGGTTCGGCGCCACCTTCACCACGCGGCCCTCGCTCACGGTGAGCAGGGAGCCGCAATAAGCCGAGCACTCCCAGCAGCTGCTCGGCACGATCCTGTGGGCCGCCTCGTTCATCTGCCGCTCCGTCCGATGCCTCCGGTCATTGCGGCACGGCCGGAAAGCTTGCGCAAGAAGCAAAGTGGCGATTCCGGCACCCACTTTTTTCGCGAGGCCGATGTCGGCACAAGGCATCCTCATCCGTCCTAGGGACCGGGAGGCCCGCGCCGCATGCTCTACGCCATTCTCTGCTACGATTCCGAGGACGTCGTCTGGTCCTGGACCAAGGAGGAGGAAGCCGCCGCCATGGCGCGCCTCGGCGTGGTGGTGGACAAGCTGACGCAGCAGGGCCGCCTCGGTCCCGTCGCGCGGCTGCTGCCCACGACCTCGGCCACCACCTTGCGCAAGGGGCGCGAGCAGCTCGTCATCGACGGGCCCTTCGCCGAGACCAAGGAACAGCTGCTCGGCTTCTACATCGTCGATTGCGCCGATCTCGACCAGGCGCTGGAGACGGCGAGGGAGCTGGCCGCCGCCAGCTCCTCGGCCGGCGCCTTCGAGATCCGGCCGCTCGCGATCTTCCGGCCGGGAGGTCCCGTCGGGTGACCGACCTCGCCTGGATCGAAGCCGCGCTGGTCTCGGCCCGCCCCAAGGCGGTGGGCGCGCTGCTGCGCCATTTCCGCGACCTGGACACGGCCGAGGAGGCCTTCCAGGAGGCCTCGCTCCGGGCGCTGAAGCACTGGCCGGTGAACGGCCCGCCGCGCGACCCCACGGCCTGGCTGATCATGGTCGCCCGCAACATCGCGATCGACGGCAAGCGGCGGCAGGCGCGCGAGGCGCCGCTGCCGGAGGAGGACCGCCTCTCCGACCTGGAGGATGCCGAATCCCCGCTGGCCGAGCGGCTGGACGAATCCGACTACCGCGACGACGTGCTTCGCCTGCTCTTCATCTGCTGCCATCCGGCGCTGACGCTGGCCCAGCAGATCCCGCTCGCGCTGCGCATCGTCTCCGGCGTGCCGGTGCGCGAGATCGCCCGCGCCTTCCTGGTCGGCGAGGCGGCGATGGAGCAGCGCATCACCCGCGCCAAGGCGCGCATCGCTGCCGCCGCGCTGCCCTTCGAGACGCCGGGGGCGGTCGAGCGCGCCGAGCGCCTCGATGCCGTCGCGACCATGGTCTACCTCATCTTCAACGAGGGCTATTCCGCCGCTGGCGCGGTTGCACTCAGCGCCGGCGCCGGCGCCGAGCGCGACCGCGCGGCCCTGGCCGGCGAGGCCATCCGCCTCGCGCGCCTGCTGCTGCGGATGTTCTCCAACGAGCCCGAGGTCATGGGCCTGACCGCGCTACTCCTGCTCCAGCACGCGCGAACGCCGGCCCGCTTCGACGCCAGGGGCAACGTGATCCTACTGGAGGACCAGGACCGCAGCCTCTGGAATCAGGCCATGATCGCCGAGGGCCTCGCGCTCATCGACAAGGCGATGCGCCACCGCGCGCCCGCGCCCTACCAGGTCCAGGCCGCTATCGCCGCGCTGCATGCCCGCGCGGCCCGGCCGGAGGAGACGGACTGGGCGCAGATCGACCTCCTCTACGCCACGCTGGAGCGCATGCAGCCCTCGCCTGTGGTGACGCTCAACCGCGCCGTCGCGGTATCCAAGACGCGCGGCGCCGCGGCCGCGCTCGAGATGGTGGAGCCGCTGGGCGACCGCCTCGCCGGCTACTTCCCCTTCCATGGCCTCCAGGGCGCGCTGCTGCGCGAGCTCGGCCGGATCGACGAGGCGCGCACCGCCTTCGGCCGGGCCATCGCGCTGGCCGGCACGGTCGCCGAGGCTGCGCATATCCGCATGCACCTCGACCATCTGACGAAAGATTCGTGAACCCGGTGTCGGATCGCGAAGCCTCCCCACGTCCTTGGGACAGGGCGGACGAAGCCCGGACACGCGAGAGGAGAACACCATGAACGATGCGCCCAAGCTGCCGGAAGTGAAGGGCGGCGTGACGCCCTATCTGATGATCGGCGGCGCCATGAAGGCCGCGGAATTCTACCAGAAGGCCCTCGGCGCCGAGATGGCCGGCGCCATGCCGCCCGACGAGAGCGGCCGCACCATGCATGTGCACCTCTACATCAACGGCGGCTCGGTCATGATGAGCGACCCCTGGCCCGAGCACGGCCATCCGCTGAAGGAGCACCAGGGCACGACGCTGCACCTCCAGGTCGAGGACGTGGATGCCTGGTGGAAGCGCGCGGTGGACGCGGGCATGGTGGTGGTCATGCCGCTGGAGCTGCAGTTCTGGGGCGACCGCTATGGCCAGCTCAGGGACCCCTTCGGCGTCCTCTGGAGCCTCGCCTCGCACGCCTGAGACGTCAGCCCCGCTGCTTCCGCGTCGCCTGGACCGACTGCAGCAGCCGCGCGATCTCCGCGCTGCCATAGGGCTTGCTCAGGAGGTGCACGCCGGGCTGGCCGGCCATGGCGGGGCGCTCGTTGTAGCCGGTCGCGAAGATGATCCCGATCTCCGGCCGCGCCTCCCGCACCCGGGCGGCGAGCTCCGTGCCCTGCATCCCGGGCAGGCCGATATCGGTGAATAGCACGTCGAGCGGCGTGCCCTTGTCGATGACCGCCAGCGCCTGCCGGCTGTCGCCGGCCTCCAGCACCTCGTGGCCGAGCTTGCGGACGAGCTCGGCCGTGCTCATGCGGATGATGAGGTCGTCCTCCACCAGCAGGATCCGCAGCCGGTCGTTCCTGGGCGCCTCCTGCGGCGGCGGCGCCCGGAAGGCCGGCTCCGGGCGCCGCGGCGCCCGGCTCGACAGCACCTGGCGCACCTTCCGCGCCAGCGCGTCGAGCGTGTAGGGCTTGGACAGCAGCTCCACGCCGGGATCGAGCCGCCCGCCATGGACGATGGCGTTGTCGGTGTAGCCGGAGGTGAAGATCACCGCGATGTCCGGCTGCCGCTCGCGCGCCTTGCGCGCCAGTTCCGGGCTTTTCATCGGGCCCGGCATGACCACGTCGGTGAAGAGCAGGTCCACCCGGATGCCGCTCTCGATCACCGTGAAGGCGCTGGCGGCGTCGCGCGCCTTCAGCACGCGGTAGCCGAGATTGCTCAGCACCGCGACCGTGGTCTCCAGCACCTGCTCGTCGTCCTCGGCGACGAGGATGGTCTCCGAGCCGCCGGTGACGGGGCCGAAGTCGCCGCCGGCCATGCTGTCCTCGCGCTGGTCGGCGCGCGGGAGGTAGAGCTTCACCGTCGTGCCGTGGCCGAGCTCGGAATAGATCTTGATGTGCCCGCCCGACTGCTTGACGAAGCCGTAGACCATCGAAAGCCCGAGCCCCGTGCCCTTTCCCTCGGCCTTCGTCGAGAAGAAGGGCTCGAAGGCCTGCTGCGCCACCTCGGGCGGCATACCGGAGCCGGTGTCGGTCACGGCCAGCACGACGTACTGGCCAGGCTCCACCTCGTCGTTGTGGCGGACGTAATAGTCGTCGAGGAAGGCGTTGCCGGCCTCGATGGTCAGCTTGCCGCCGCCCTCCATCGCATCGCGGGCGTTGATGGCGAGGTTGAGCAGCGCCGTCTCGATCTGCGTCGGATCGATCATCGTGTTCCACAGCCCGCCGGAGACGATGGTCTCGATCTCCACGGTCTCGCCGAGCGCGCGGCGCAGCATGTCGTCCATGCCGGTGACGAGGCGGCCGATATTCACCACCTTGGGCGCCAGCGGCTGCCGGCGGCCGAAGGCCAGCAGCTGGCTCGCGAGCTTGGCGCCGCGGCCGACGCCGGCCAGCGCGTTGCCCACGAGGCGGTTGGCGCGCTCGTTCTCCGCGATCTCCCGCGCCAGCAGCTCGAGATTGCCGGAGATGACCTGCAGCAGGTTGTTGAAGTCGTGCGCGACGCCGCCCGTGAGCTTGCCGATCGTCTCCATCTTCTGCGACTGCTGCAGCGCGGCCTCGGAGGCCCTCAGCGCCGCGGCGGCCTCGCGCTCCGCCGTCACGTCGCGGCCGACGCCGTGGATGAGCTCGCCCTCGGGCACCGCGGTCCAGGAGAGGATGCAGGTGCCGCCCGTCTTCACCCGGAAGCGGTTCTCGAAGCCGATGGTCCTGGCGCCGGCGATGAGGCGGTCGGTCTCCGTCGTGGTCCGCGCCTGGTCGTCGGGATGCACGAAGTCGAGCAGCGGCCGGCCCAGCACCTCCTGCTCCGTCCAGCCGAGCAGGCTGGTCCAGGCCGGGTTGACCGCGACGATGGCGCCGCCGAAGCGCACCACGATCATGATGTCGGTGGAGAGCCGCCACATGCGGTCGCGTTCCGCGGTGCGCTCGGCGACCTCCTCCTCCAGCGTGTCGGCGAGGTCGGCCAGCGCCTCGCCGGCGGCGCGCTCCTCCTCGATGTCCGTGTTGGAGCCGATCCAGCGCGCGACCTGGCCGTCCTCGCCGCGGATGGGCATGGCCCGCGCGCTGTGCCAGCGCCAGGTGCCGTCGGCGCGGCGCAGGCGGAACTGGGCCTCGTAGGTCTCCCCGGAGGCGAGGGCCGCCTGCCAGCGGGCATCGACGGCCGGCAGGTCGTCCGGGTGGATGACGGAGGTCCAACCCCTTCCGTCCAGCGTGCCGGGGGCCACGCCCGTGTACTCGTAGATCCGGTCGTTGAACCAGTCGAGCTCGCCGCCGGGCCGGCCCGTCCACACATGGTTCGGCATGGACTGGGCAAAGGTCTCGAACTGCGCCTCGCCGGTGCGGGCGGCCCGCTCGGCGGCCACGCGATCCGTGACGTCCATCCCCTGCACGAAGATGCCGGACACCTGACCGGACGGGTCGCGCAGCGGCTGATAGACGACGTCCACATGGCGCAGCTCGGGCGGGGCACCGGGGCTCCGCTGGAGGTGGACCGCGAGGCCCGTGCCCGAATAGGCCTCGCCGGTGGCGTAGACTCGGTCCAGCAGCTCGACATAGCCCTGGCCCTCGATCTCCGGCAGCGCCTCACGGATGGGCAGGCCCAGAACCTCGCGATCGCCGATGAGCTGAAGATAGGCGGGATTGGCCAGCTCGAAGACGTGCCGCTCGCCCTGCAGCACCGCAATGAAGCCGGGCGCCTGCTCGAACATCTGGCGCAGCCGCTCGCGGTCGTCCGCGAGCCAGCGCGCGGCGCGGACCCTCTCCGTCGTCTCGACGACGTAGCAGATGACGCCGCCTGGCTGGCCGCTCTCCACCAGCACAGGCGAGTAGTACAGGTTCATCCAGACCCGCTCGAACTCGCCGCTGCGGTCGAGGATCAGCTCATGGTCGTCATAGGCCAGGGTGCCGCCGGCGAGGCCGACCTTCATCACGTTGTCGTTGAAATCGGCGACCTCGGGCCAGCCCTCGCGCACCTTCGAGCCCAGCAGCCGCGGGTGGCGCCGGCCGGCGAAGCGGGCATAGGCGTCGTTGTAGAGCATGATGCCGTCCGGGCCCCAGAGCAGGACCTTGGGAATCGGCGAACGCACCATGAGGGAGACGGTGGTGCGCAGGCTCTGCGGCCAGCCGGCGATGGGGCCGAGCGGAGTCGCGGCCCAGTCGAACGCGGCCACGCGCTCCCCCATCTCGCCGCCGTTCGAGAGGAACACGTGGTCGGCGCTGTCGGGACGTTCTTCCGCCATGCGAGGTGCCAGGGCCCTTGTGCCATCTCGCCGCTCTTCCGGCGGCGCGGCGACAAGCTGGATCGGCGGGCGAATTCGCGCAACACCGGAAGAGTGCATTTCCGCCCTGCGCGCGCGCTATCCGGAACGACCCATCCCGCTGAAGAAGCTCGATCCGGAATTGGTGCTGTCGAAGGCATGCAGGCCGAGCTCCTCGGCGAGGCCCGCGCAGCAGAGCTGGCCGCGCACCGAATTGCCCGCATCGTCCAGCAGCGGCGAGAAGACGCCGATGCCGAGCTGCCGGTTCACCACCGCCATGATGCCGCCGCCGACGCCGCTCTTCGCCGGCAGGCCGACACGGCAGGCCCAGTCGCCCGCGCCGTCATACATGCCGCAGGTGAACATGACGGAGAGCGTCTCGCGCACGGCGTCGATGCCGAAGACGTCGCGCCGCGTCACGGGGTTCGTGCCGATATTCGCCAGCGTCGCGCCTATCACGGCCAGGTCCGTCGCGGTGACCAGCAGGGAGCATTGCCGGAAGTAGATGTCGAGCACCTCGTCCACCGGCGCGGCGAAGATTCCGGCGGCCCGCAGCAGGTGGCCGATGGCGCGATTGCGGTGGCCGGTCTCGCGCTCCGAGACGAAGACCGCCTCGTCCACCCCCAATTCGCGCCCGGCAGCCTCGCCGAGCCGGGACTGGATCAGCGGGAAGGCGGCGGGGCCGAGCGTCTCGCGCAGCCGGCCCGCCACCGCGATGGCGCCCGCGTTCACCATTGGGTTGAAGGGCCGGTTGGTGCGGGGGTGCAGCATGATGGCGTTGAAGGGATCGCCGCTCGGCTCCACGCCGACATAGCGGAAGGTCTCCTGGCGCCCGACCAGGTCGAGCAGCATCGCCAGGGTGAGCGCCTTGGAGACGGACTGGATGGTGAAGGGCGTGCTCGCGTCGCCGACGGTGACCGTCTCGCCCGAGGCATGGGCCATCGCGATGCCGAAGCCGCGGGGATCCGCCTTGGCGAGCTCGGGGATATAGTCGGGCAGGTGGCCCTCGGCATTGGCGGCATGCCGGTCGTGAAGCCGCTGCGCGAGCTCCCGGAGCTCCAGGAAGGCGGTCGAAGCCGGGGGCGAGGCCGGGCGATCCATGCGCCATCTCCTTTCCCGGAGGCGGGTCCGGGCTGTCGATGGCCGACTAGGTGCCGCAGGGCGAGGCGGGTCAATGGCGATTCCGCAACGAAATCGTGCAATGATTTGAATCTGCTTCTGATCCGGGCAGCCTACTCCATGATGTCCTCGGCCCAGACCTCGGGATAGGCAGTCTGGAACCGCTCCATCAGCGAGCGGCACTGCGCGTCGTCCACGACGACCACCTCGACTCCATGCGAGCGGAGGAATTCCTCGTTGCCGCCGAAGCTGGCGTTCTCGCCGACCACGACGCGCGGGATCTTGAACTGCACGATGGTGCCCGAGCACATCATGCAGGGGCTGAGGGTCGTGTAGAGCGTGGTGTTGCGGTAGCTGCGCCGCCGGCCGGCCAGGCGCAGGCAGTCCATCTCGCCATGCGCGATCGGGTCGCCCAGCTGGACCCGCCGGTTGCGGCCGGTGGCGAGCAGCACCCCGTCCTCGACCAGCGCGGCGCCGATCGGCAGCCCGCCCTCCTCGAAGCCGCGGGCGGCCTCGGCGATGGCGGCGTCCAGGAAGCTCCGGTCGATGCGGTTCATGGGCGTGTCCTTCGAATTCGCACGAGAATAACGCGGAGGGGAGGGCTGGCCAGTGCGCCCGGCACCTTTCAGGGGGCGCATCCGCACGCCATGTGCTGGCGCGGAGGTGCCGCATGCATCGCATCGTCATTGTCGGCGGGGGCGCGGCCGGGCTGGAACTGGCCACGCGGCTCGGCAACCGGTACGGCCGGAGCTCGCGCGCGAGCGTGACGCTGGTCGAGCGCGCGCGGACGCATCTCTGGAAGCCGCTGCTGCACGCCGTCGCGGCCGGTGCGATCGACCGCTTCCAGCACGAGCTGAACTACCTGGCCCAGGCGCATTGGAACCATTTCACCTACCGCTTCGGCGAGATGACCGGGCTGGACCGCGAGACCAGGGAGATCGAGCTCGGCCCGACCTTCGACGAGGAAGGGCGCGAGATCACGCCGGCGAGCCGCCTCGGCTACGACACGCTCATCATGGCCGTCGGCAGCGTCACCAATGATTTCGGCACGCCCGGCGCGGCCGAATACGCCATACCCCTGGAGACGCCCGACCAGGCCGCCCGCTTCAACCGCCGGCTGATCAACGCCTGCCTGCGCGCCAATGCCCAGGAGGAGCCGGTGCGGCCCGGGCAGCTCCACGTCGCGGTCATCGGCGCCGGCGCCACGGGCACGGAGCTGGCGGCGGAGCTGCACCGCACGGTCCGCGACATGGTGGCCTACGGGCTCGACCGCATCGTGCCGGAGCGCGACGTCAGGATCATCCTGGTGGAGGCCGCGCCGCGCATCCTCACCGCCCTGCCGGAGCGCATCGCCGACGAGACCATGCGGCTGCTGCGCGAGCTGGGCGTGGAGGTGCGCGTCGGCACGCGCGTCGCCGAGGTGCGCTCGGACGGAATCGTGCTGGCCGATGGCGGGTTCCTGCCCTCGGAGCTCATCGTCTGGGCGGCGGGCGTGAAGGGGCCGGACTTCCTGCACGAGATCGGCGGGCTGGAGACCAACCGCATCAACCAGCTCGTCGTGGAGCAGACATTGCAGACGACGCGCGACCCCGCGGTCTTCGCTATCGGCGACTGCTCGGCCTGCCCGCAGCCGGGCAAGGCCCAGCCGGTGCCGCCGCGCGCCCAGGCGGCGCACCAGATGGCCTCGCACATGATCGGCCAGATGGAGCGTATCCTGGACGGGAAGCCGCTGAAGCCCTTCGTCTATCGCGACTTCGGCTCGCTGGTCTCGCTCGGCGAATACAGCACGGTGGGCAGCCTGATGGGCTTCCTGGTCGGCCGCAGCTTCTTCATCGAGGGGCTCTTCGCGCGGCTGATGTACCGCTCGCTCTACCAGATGCACCTGGCCGCGCTGCACGGGAAGGCGCCGACGCTGTGGCGCTACTGGCTGTCGCTGTTCTCGCAACGGCCGGCGCCCACCGTGAAGCTGCACTGAGAACACGACCCGACGGATCATGCTCCCGGCTGGCCTCAGGCCGCGCGGAGCTGCGCTGCCGCCTCCAGCCCGCCCTGCAGCGCCTCCTGCCGCCGGTCCGGCCCCATCTGCACGCCCTCGGCCACGATGAACTCCGGATCCGCGACGCCGATGAAGCCGAGGACGAGGCGCAGGTAGGTCTCCGCGTGCTCCGCGGCGGCGGCCGGCGTCCCCGCCCCGTAGAAGCCGCCGCGCGAGATGACGACGATCACCCGCTTGCCGCCGGCCAGGCCCTCGGGGCCCTTCCCGGCGCTGTAGCTGAAGGTCTTCCCCGCCACGATGATCCGGTCGAGCCAGGCCTTGAGCTGGCTGGAGATCGTGAAGTTGTACATGGGCGCGCCGATGACCACGGTATCAGCCTCCAGGAACTCCTGCAGCACGGCCTGGCTGGCGGCCTGGTCGGCCGTGGCCGGGCTCTCGCCCGCCATGTTGGCCAGCGAAAGATGCGGCAGCGGCTCGGCGGCGAGGTCCCGGGTCACCACGTCCAGGCCGGGCGTGGCCTGCCGCAGCCGGTCGACGACGGCCGCCGCGATGGGCCGGCTGACGGAGTTCGTGCCGAGGATGCTGGAGTCGAGATGGAGGAGCTTCATAAGGGATGTCCCGGTCAGGATTTGTGACTAGGAGCGGATATGGGACCGATGCTAAGCCGCCAAGAACGCATAAATTCAGGACTTAGGCAGATGGATGTGACCGCCTCCGGGCGCCCCGACCCCGCGCATGGGGACTGCAGCAGGGTGAGCCAGATCCTTGCGCGGGTCGGCGACAAGTGGACCGTGCTGGTGGTGGTGATGCTCGGCGACGGCCCGAAGCGCTTCAACGAGATCCGGCGCAGCGTGGACGGCATCTCGCAGCAGATGCTGACGCGCACGCTGCGCGGGCTGGAGCGCGACGGCATGGTGACGCGCACGATCTTCCCGACCATCCCGCCCCGGGTGGAATACGAGCTGACGCCGCTCGGCCGCTCGCTGCGCGAGCCGGTGATGGCGCTGGGGAGCTGGGCGCAGGCGCATATCCCCGTCATCGATACCGCGCGCGCCGCGTACGACCGCCGCAACGGCCGCTGAAGCGGGAGCGGACGCCAGCGCTACTCTGCCGGCAGCGGCGGCGCCACGATCCGCTCGCGCCTGCCGCCGGCCAGGCTCTCCAGCGCTAGGTACACCACCGGCGTCGTGTAGAGCGTCAGCAGCTGCGACAGCGCCAGCCCGCCGATGATGGCGATGCCGAGCGGCTGGCGCAGCTCGCTGCCGGGACCGCTGCCGAGCGCCAGCGGGATGGCGCCGAGCAGCGCCGCCAGCGTGGTCATCAGGATGGGGCGGAAGCGCTCGCGGCAGGCCTCGAGGATGGCCTGCATCCCCGGCTCGCCGCCCTCGCGCTCGTGCTGGAGCGCGAAGTCCACCATCATGATGGCGTTCTTCTTCACGATGCCCATCAGCAGGATCACGCCGATCAGCGCGATCACCGTGAAGGGCGTGCCCGTCAGGATCAGCGCCAGCAGCGCGCCGATGCCCGCCGTCGGCAGGGTGGAGATGATGGTCAGCGGGTGGATCAGGCTCTCGTAGAGGATGCCGAGCACCAGGTAGATGCTCACCAGCGCCGCGATGATCAGCAGCGTCTGCCCGGTCTGGAAGGAGCGGAAGACGCGCGCATTGCCGGCGAACTCCCCGCGCACCGTGGCCGGCATGCCGATCGCGCGCTGCGCCTGCTCGACGAGGCTTGCTGCTTCGCCCAGCGCCACGCCGGGGGCGAGGTTGAAGGTGATGGTCGAGGCCGGGAACTGCCCCTGGTGCATGATGGAGAGCGGCGCGCTCGACCGCTCCAGCCGCGTGACCGCGCTGAGCGGCACCTGGCCGCTGCGGCCGGTCACGTAGATATCGTCGAGCTGGCGCGGATCCTCCGTCAGCCGCGGATCGATCTCCATGATGACGCGGTACTGGTTGCGCGTGCGGTAGATCACGCTCACCTGCCGCTGCGCGAAGGCGTTGTTGAGCGACTGGTTGATCGCCTGGATGCTGAGGCCGAGGCGCGAGGCCGCATCGCGGTCCACCACCAGCCGGGAGACCAGGCCCGCCCGCTCCTGGTCGGAGGAGACGTCGGCGAGCTGCGGCACGGTGCGCAGCTGCCGCACCAGCCGCTCCGACCAGGTCTGCAGCTCGTCGAGGTCGGGCGCCAGCAGCGCGTACTGGAAGGAGGCGTTGCCGGCGCGGCCGCCCACGTTGATGTCCTGCACGGAGCGCATGAAGGTCTGCGCCCCGGGGATGCGGTTGAGGGGCGCGCGCAGGCGGTTGATCACGTTGTCGGCCGTGACTCCGGGCCGCTCGGATTCCGGCTTCAGCGAGATGAACATGCGGGCCGTGCTGCCGGAGCCGCCGCCGCCGCCGCCCACCGAGACGCCGAGGGAGGCGACGGCCGGGTCGGCCATGATGATGTCCACCGCCCGCTGCTGCAGGCCCATCATGGTCTGGAAGGAGGTGTCGGGCGCGGCCTGCACGGTGCCGGCGATCAGCCCGGTGTCCTGCGACGGGAAGAAGTCCTTCGGCACGATGATGTAGAGCCAGACGGTGAGGCCGACGAGGCTCACCGTGAAGAGCAGCATGATCGCGCGGAAGCGCAGCGCGACCTTCAGGCTGGACATGTAGCCCGCGATCATCGCGTCCATGACCCATTCGAAGCTGCGGCCGAACCAGCCCGGCCTGCGCTCCGCGTCGGACGCCATGCGCGCGGCGACCATGGGCGTCACGGTCAGCGAGATGACCGCCGAGAAGGCGACGGCCACGGCCAGGGTGACGGAGAACTCGCGGAACATCCGCCCCACGATCCCCGGCATGAAGAGCAGCGGGATGAAGACCGCGATCAGCGAGACCGTGATGGAGACGACGGTGAAGCCGATCTGCCGCGCGCCCTCCAGCGCCGCGGCCATCGCGGGCATGCCCTTCTCCCGCAGGCGGGTCATGTTCTCGATCATGACGATGGCGTCGTCCACGACGAAGCCGACGGAGATGGTCAGCGCCATCAGCGAGAGGTTGTCGAGCGAGTAGCCCAGCAGCCACATCACCGCGAGCGTGCCGAGCAGCGAGAGCGGCACCGAGATGGCGGCGGCGAAGACCGCGGCCTTGCGGCGCAGGAAGGCGGCCACCACCAGCACCACCAGGATGATCGAGATGACGAGCGTGTACTGCACCTCGTCCACGCTGGCGCGGATGGTCTCGGAGCGGTCGCGGATGGTGTGGATGTGCACGCCGTTCGGCAGCCAGCGCTGCAGGTCGGGCAGGAGGCGCTGGATATTGTCCACCACCTCGATCACGTTCGCGTCGGGCTGCTTGAAGATGACGGCGATGACGGCGGGCCGGCCGTTGTAGCTGCCGCCCTGCCGCCGGTCGCGCACGCCGAGCTCGACATGAGCGACGTGGGAGAGGCGCATGATCGCCCCGTCCTGCGAGCGCAGGATGAGGTTGGCGTAGTCCTGCGCCTGGTCGATGCGGTCGTTGATCGAGATGGCGCCGCCCTGCTCCGTGCCGTCGATCAGGCCGGTCGGCTGGGTGATGTTGGCGCTGGTGACGGTGCTGCGGATGTTCTCCAGCGAGATGCCGGCCGAGGCGATCGCCGCGGGGTCGACCTGGATGCGGATGGCCGGCTGCTCGGCGCCGGTCACCTGCACCTGCGCCACGCCGTCGATCCGGGCGATGCGCGGCGAGACGATGCTGTCCACCGCGTCGTAGACCGCGCCCGGCGCCAGCGTGTCGGAGGTGATGGCCAGGATCAGGATGGGGGCGTCGGCGGGGTTGGCCTTGCGGAAGGTGGGCGGGTTGGGCAGGCCGGCGGGCAGGTCGGTGCCGGCGGCGTTGATCGCGGCCTGCACGTCCTTCGCCGCGTCGGAGACCGAGCGGTTCAGGTCGAACTGCACGACGACCGAGGTGCTGCCGAGCGAGGAGCGGGACGTCATCTCCGAGACGCCGGCGATGGCGCCCAGCCGCCGCTCCAGCGGCGCCGCGACCGAGGAGGCCATGACCGCCGGATCCGCGCCGGGCTGGCTTGCCGAGACGACGATGGTCGGCAGGTCCATGCGCGGCAGCGGCGCCACCGGCAGGCCGAAATAGGCGACCATCCCGGCCAGCGCGAGGCCCACCGAGAGCATCACCGTCGCGATGGGCCGCCGGATGAAGGGCTCGGAGATCGACATGCTATTCGGCCGGCGCGCCGTGGGAAGCCGGTGCCTCGGGCGCCGGGCGGCGCTGGAAGCGGCCGCGGAGCTGTTCCATCGCCAGGTAGATCACCGGCGTGGTGTAGAGGGTGATGATCTGGCTCAGCAGCAGCCCGCCGATGACCGAGACGCCGAGCGGCAGGCGCAGCTCGCTGCCGGGCCCGTGGCCCAGCACCAGCGGCACCGCGCCGAGCAGCGCGGCCATGGTCGTCATCATGATCGGGCGGAAGCGCAGCACGCTCGCCTCGTAGATGGCGTCGCGCGGGGAGCGGCCGTGGTCGCGCTGCGCCTCCAGCGCGAAGTCGATCATCATGATCGCGTTCTTCTTCACGATGCCCATCAGCAGCACGATGCCGATGAGCCCGACCACCGAGAGGTCGAGCCCCATGGCCCAGAGCGCCAGCAGCGCGCCGATGCCGGCCGAGGGCAGGGTGGAGAGGATGGTGATCGGGTGAATCACGCTCTCGTAGAGGATGCCCAGCACCAGGTAGATCACCACGACGGCGGCGAGGATCAGATAGGGCGAGCTCTGGAGCGAGGTGTTGAACTCCGCCGCGTCGCCCGAGAACTCGCCGGTGATGGTGTCCGGCATTCCCATGGCGCGCTCGATGCGCTGGATCTCCTGCACGGCGTCGCCGAGGGAGTAGCCGGGCGCCAGGTCGAAGCCGATGGTGACGGCGGGGAACTGGTCCTGCCGGGTGACGGTGAGCGGGCCGGCCCGACGGGTGATCGTGGCGATGGCGCTGAGCGGCACCTGAAAGTTGCCGGTGGCGCTGGCGGAGGTGGCGGTCACCGTGGCGCCAGAGGTTACCTGCGTCGCGCCCGTGCTGCCGCCCTGGCCGCTGGAGGCACCGGGCACGCGCAGCAGGCCGATCAGCGAGGGATCGTCGCGGATCTCCGGCGTCGTCTCCAGCACCACGCGGTACTGGTTGGACTGTGCGTAGATAGTCGAGATCTGCCGCTGGCCGAAGGCGTCGTAGAGGATGTCGTCCACCGCCTGCATGGTCACGCCGAGCTGCGCGGCGCGGTCGCGGTCGACCTCGACATGCACGCGCAGCCCGCCGTCGCGCTGGTCGCTAGTGACGTGGCGAAGCGCGGGCGCCTGGGCCAGCCGCTCCACGAGCTGCGGCGCCCATTCGCGGAGCTGCACGGCGTCGGAATCGGTCAGCGTGTAGAGGTATTGGGTGCTGGCCACGCGCGCGCCGATCTGGATGTCCTGCACGGCCTGGATGCGCGTGTCGACGCCGGCGATGGCGGCCAGACGCGGCGCCAGCCGGTCCGCGATCTGCTGGGCATTGGCGTCGCGGTCGGCGCGGGGCTTCAGGATGGCGGTGATGCGCCCGGCATTCGCCGCCGCGTTCACCGTGCCGGCGCCGGCGACGGAGGTGACGCCCGAAACGTCCGGATCCTGCTGCACCACCGCTGCGACTTGCTGCTGCAGCGCCACGACCCGGGCGAAGGAAGCGTCCTCCGGGGCCTCGGTGGTGATCACCAGCAGGCCGGTGTCCTGGGCGGGGAGGAATCCCTTGGGCATGACGATATAGAGGCCGATCGTGCCGGCGATGGTCGCCGCCGTCAGCGCCAGCATCAGCCCCTGGTGCCGCAGCACCCAGCGCAGGCTGCTCGCGTAATGGTCGCGCATCCAGTCGAAGCCGTGCTCGAACTGGCGTGAGAGCCAGCCGGGGCGGTCCTCGCCGACGGGGCGCAGCATGCGGCCGGTCATCATCGGCGTCAGCGTGAGCGAGACGAACATGGAGACGACGACGGCGATGGTCAGCGTGAGCGCGAATTCGCGGAACAGCCGGCCCACGACGCCCGACATGAAGAGCAGGGGGATGAAGACGGCGATCAGCGACACCGTCAGCGAGACGATGGTGAAGCCGATCTGCTTCGCGCCCTTGTAGGCGGCGGCGAGGGGGGATTCGCCCTCCTCGATCAGGCGCACAATGTTCTCGATCATGACGATGGCGTCGTCCACGACGAAGCCCGTCGCGATGGTCAGCGCCATCAGCGAGAGGTTGTCCATCGAGAAGCCGCAGAGCGACATGACGCCGAAGGTGCCGATGATGGAGAGCGGCAGCGCCACGCCCGGCACGATCGTCGCGCGCGCGCTGCGCAGGAAGAGGTAGATCACCGCCACCACCAGCACGACCGAGAGGATCAGCGTGAACTGCACCTCGTGCACGGAGGCGCGGATGGTCTCGGTGCGGTCGGCCACCACGGTCAGCGTGATGCCGCCAGGCAGCGCGCCCTGGAGCTGCTGGAGCTGGTCGCGCACGCGGTCCACGGTCTCGACGATATTGGCGCCGGGCTGGCGCTGCACGTCGATGAGCACGGCGCGCTGGCCGTTGAACCAGGCGGCGTTCAGCGTGTTCTCCAGCCCGTCCACCACCGTCCCCACGTCGGAGAGCCGCACCGGCGCGCCGTTGCGGTAGGCGACGACGAGGTTGGAGAAGGCGGCGGCCGTGCTGATCTGGTCGTTGGCCATCACCGTCGAGGCCTGGTGAGGCCCGTCCAGCGAGCCCTTGGGGCCGGCTTGGTTGGCGCCCACCACGGTGCTGCGGATGTCCTCCAGCGAGAGCCCGTAGGAGGCGAGACGGCGCGGATCGGCCTGGATGCGCACGGCCGGGCGCATGTTCCCCTGCACCGTCACGCGGCCGACGCCGGTGACCTGGGAGAGCCGCTGGGCCAGCAGCGAATCCGCGGAATCCGAGACGCGGTAGATGGGGATGGAATCCGAGGTCAGCGCCAGCGTCATGATCGGCGGGTCGGCCGGATTCACCTTCGCGTAGGTCGGCGGGTAGGGCAGGTTCTGCGGCAGCGTGCCGCGGGCTGCGTTGATCGCGGCCTGCACGTCCTGCGCCGCGTCGTCGATGTTGCGGTCGAGGTTGAACTGCAGGGTGATGCGGCTGGTGCCCGGGCTGCTGATCGAGCTGATCGAGGTCAGCCCCGAGATCTGGTTGAGCTGCCGCTCCAGCGAGGCGGCGATCTGCAGCGAGATGGTCTCGGGCGAGGCGCCGGGGAGCTGGGTGCTCACCTCGATGGTCGGGAAGTCCACCTCGGGCAGCGCCGAGACGGGCAGCTTCAGGTAGCCGAAGAGGCCGGCCAGCAGCACCGCCACCGCCAGCAGCGAGGTGGCGATGGGCCGTGTGATGAAGGGCGAGGAGATGTTCACGGCGCGGCGGCGGCGGGGGGGGCCGCCGCGGGCCGTGGCCCACCCTCTCCCGGCGCGCGGGCGGGCCGGCCTTCACCGGGAGCCCCGTCGCCCCGCCGGCCCTGGCGCGCCTCGCCGGCAGCGGGATTGCCCGCGCCGGCGTCGCCCGGAGGCCCGCCGGCCGCGGGGCGCTGCCCGCCCCCGCCCTGTCCCCCCTGGCCGCCGGGGAAGCGACGGCCGCGCGTGGGCGCCACATAGGCCGGCACCACGGGCTCGATCACCTGCACCTGCGCTCCGGCGTTCAGGCGCAGCGCGCCGGAGGTGACCACCTTCTCATCCGGCTGCAGGCCGCGCGTCACCACCGCGTCGGTCGCGTTGATGAAGCCGGTCGTGATCGGGCGCTGCTCAACCGTGTTGTCGTCCTTCAGGACGAAGGCATAGGGCCCGTCCGGCCCGCGCTGCACCGCGACCAGCGGGACCGTCACCGCCTGGCGGATGGTGCCGACCAGCATGCGCACGTTCACGAAGGCGCCCGGCCAGAGCTGGCGGTCGGCGTTGGGGAAGGTCGCCTTCATCTTGATGGTGCCGGTGGTCTGGTCCACCTGGTTGTCCGGCGTCAGCAGCGTGCCGGTGGCCCGCGTCGAGCCGTCCGCGGCGATCACCAGGACCTCGACGGGCCCCTCGCGCATCGCGGCCAGGATGCGCGGCAGGTCCTGCTGCGGCAGGGTGTAGACGACCGTGATCGGATCCACCTGCGTCACGACGACAAGGCCCGTGGTGTCACCGGAGCGCACGATGTTGCCCTGGTCCACCTGGCGCAGGCCGACGCGCCCGTCCACCGGCGAGCGGATGGTCGTGTAGTCGAGCTGGATGCGCGCGGTGTCGATCGCGGCCTGGTCGGCCTGCACCAGCGCCTCGTTCTGCGCGACGAGGGCGCGCTGCGTGTCGAGCTGCTGGCGCGAGGCGCCGTTGTTGCGCGAGAGGTCGATGTAGCGCTGCAGGTCGAGCCGCGCATTGGCCAGCGTTGCCTCGTCCTGGGCCTTCTTCGCCTCGGCCTGGGCGACGGCGGCGGCATAGGTGCGCGGGTCGATCCGGGCCAGCACGTCGCCGCGGCGGACCTCCTGCCCTTCGGTGAAGGCCACCTCGACCAGGATGCCGTCCACCTGCGAGCGGACGGTGATGGTGTTGAGCGCCTGCACCGTGCCGAGCGCATCGAGCAGGACGGGCAGGTCCTTGCGCGTGGCCGGCGCGACGGTGACCGGCACGGCGCCGCCGGCGAAGCGGCCGCGCCCGCCCGGACCCTGCTGGGCCGGCTGGCCCGAGAACTTCGCCGAGAGCTGTGGCCAGTAGTACCAGACCGCGCCGCCGGCGCCGCCCAGGATCAGCAGCCAGACCAGCCAGCCGATCCAGCGGCGGCCCTTCTTCGGCGGCTCGGACTCCATTCCGCCCGGCGAAGGCAGCGCCGGCCGAACCGGGGGTGCGGGCAGCGCTTTGGTGTGTTCGAGCGGGAGGGGCGTATCGGGCATGTCTGGCTTCCCTTCGGCCTCAGGACCATCCGCCGCCGAGCGCGCGGAACAGTCCGACCGCCGCCTGGAGCTTCAGGAGCCGCACCTGCGAGAGCTGGCTGCGGGTGTTGAACAGGGTCTGCTGCGTGTTCAGCAGGGTGAGGAGGTCGATCGTGCCGGCGCGGAGCTGGGCCTCGGAGATGGCATAGGCGCGCTCGGCGCTGCGGGTGGCCGCGGCCTGGAGGGCTTCCTGGTCGGTCGTCTCGCGCAGCGCCACGATCGCGCTCTCCACATCCACCAGCGCGGCGACGATCGCCAGCCGGTAGTTCTCGAGGATCTCCTCGGCCTGGGCCTGCGTCAGCCGGTACTGCGCCCGCAGCTGGCCGAGCTGGAAGATGGGCTGCGTCAGCCCCGTGGCCAAGGAATACAGCGCCGAGCCCGGCCGGAGCAGGTTTTCGATCGCGATGTTCTGGAAGCCGCCGCTGGCCGTGAGCGTGATGGAGGGGAACATCGCCGTGCGGGCCTGCTCCACGCTGGCCTGGACGGCGGCGAGCGTGGCCTCGGCCTGCCAGACGTCGGGCCGGCGCTGGAGCACCTCGGAAGGCAGGCCCGGGCGCGGCGCCGGCACGCGGATGTCGGCCAGCACCATGGCCGGCCGGGCGACCTGCTCCGGCGTCTGGCCGGTGAGGGTGCCCAGCGAATAGATGTTCTGGTCGACCGACTGCCGCAGCGGCGGGATGGCGGCACGCTGCTGCTCCACCAGCGTCTGCTGCTGGGCGATGTCCAGCCCGGTGCCCGTGCCGGCCGCGAGCCGCTGCTGCAGCAGGCTCAGGATGCGCTCCGCCGCCTGCAGGTTGGACTGCTGGATGGCGAGCTGCTCGCGCGATCCGAGGATCTGGAAATAGGTGTTGGCGACCGAGGCCTCGGTGGTCATCGCGACGGCGGCCACGTCGAAGCGGCTGGCGCGCGCGCTCTGCTCGGCGGAGACCACGCCGGCGCGGTTCTTGCCCCAGAAGTCGATCTCGTAGCTGGCCTGAAGCCCGGTCTGGAACAGCTCGCGCTGGACGAAGCGGCGGCCCCCGACGCTGCTGCCGAGATTGACCGCGGTCGCGGTCTGCACGGGCGACTGGGTGCGCGTGGCGGAGCCCGTCAGGTTGCCGGAGGGCAGCAGCGCCTGGCCGGCGATGCGGACCTGCGCATCGGCCTGGCGCACGCGGGCGATGGCGGCGCGGATGTCGAAATTGGCCGAGACCGCGCGCTCCATCAGCGCATCGAGCTCCGGCGAGCCGAAGCCGCGCCACCAGAGCGGATCGGGCCAGTTGGCGAGCTCCGCCGTGGCCGAAGCGAGCTGCGGGGGCAGCGGAATGCCGGAATCGGGATGGGGCCGGAAGGTCGAGCAACCGACAAGCGGAAAGACCGCAAGCGCCAGCGAAGCGCGGCGGGACAGGAATCGGGGTGGCATCACGGGACCTTATATGCAGGCATCGCGTGTGCGACGCAGCAACTGTTACCCTTTGCAAACCTTGCCAACAAAGGCGTCACCTCCGCGCTCGGGCCCGCCCGGGCGGAACGCCCACGGCCGGGCGCCGGAATACCCCGAGCGGGGCCCGGCGACACCATCACCAGTCAGGAACCCGGCAAGCGTGTGGCGGTTGCCCGGCCGTTTTACGCCATCAGGCCTGTGGCGGCTCGCGGCTGCCGACCACGGCGCGGTGGGCGTCGTCCCGCGGCAGGGCGTCGCGTATGTAGTCCCGCGCCTTCCAGGCGGGCGGCGGCGGGGCATGGCCGGGCGCCGGGGGGTGCGGGCTCGGCGTGACCAGCCGCATCTCGGGAATGTAGCGCGGGCAGTTGGGATAGACGTAGTCGGCCTCGAAGCGGATCACCGACCTGATGCCCCCTTGGGCGCCCCCATGGCGGGCGAGGGATTCCGGATCGCGCAGCAGAGTGGCGTCGCCGGTCAGCCGCGTGCGGTTGGCCGTGGCGTCGAAGCGGATGAAGAGCAGTCCGACCTTGGGATTGCGCAGGATGTTGCCCGCGGTCCGGTACATGGAATTGCCGTCGTATTCCGGCCATTCGAGCGCCGACGGCCCGACGACCTTCACGAAGCCCGGCGTGCCGCCCCGGAAGCTGCAATCCACCGCCTCGCCATGCGCGGTCGCGATGAAGAAGAAGGGCACGGAGGTGAAGAGCTCGATCTCCTCCGGCCAGAACTCGCGGTGCTTGCGCCGGCTTTCCAGCGCGTCGGCGACCCTGCGGCCGTCGAACTCGTCCTGCAGCTCGCGCATGCCGTCATGGTACATGGAGCTCATCGGCGTCCCTCCCGGCGGGAGAGCCTACACCACCGCCGCCGCGTCGCGCAGACTGTCGACCATCGAGGCCCGCCGCATGAAGGCGCGGGACTGGCCGGGATCGGCCGCGGTGCGCTCCAGCTCGGCGAAGCGGGCGGCGCGGCCCTCGGGGTCGCGCTCCTCCATCATGCGCTTGTTGGCGATGGTCTGGGTCTGCACGAAGGCCGTGGCGGCATGCCGGCGCCGGCGCGAATAGCGATCGAGCAGCGCCTCGTCCGCCCCGGCCAGGACCTCCGGGAGGGTGGCCGCGAGCTCGATGGCGTCGTGGATGCCGCCATTCATGCCGAGCCCGCCGATCGGGTTGTTCACATGCGCGGAATCGCCGGCGAGCAGCACGCGGCCGGCACGGAACGTCGCCGCCACGCGCTGGTTCACCACATAGGAGCCGGCATAGGCCACCCGATAGGCGCCCGACTTCGGAAAGAATTTCTGAAGCCGCGACTCCAGCGCCGCGGGTTCCAGCGATTCCTCCTCGGTCTCGCCCTGGCGTGCCGGGAAGACCGCGCGCCACAGGCCGCCCTCGCCCTCGCCGCGGACCTTGAAGAGGTTGCACCACTCCTCCGGATCCGAGAAATAGTTGCGGAAGGCGGTGTAGCCGGGCGAGGTCCCGAAGTCGTAGGCGGTGGCGACCTTCACGAAGCGCTCCGGATAGGTGAAGCCCTCGAAGGCGATGCCGGCCTGGCGGCGCACCGTGCTGCGGCCGCCGTCGCAGCCGACGACATAATCCGCCTCATGGACCTCCACGCCGGCAGGGCCCTCTGCCGTCACCCGCACGCCGTCCGCATCCTGCTCGACCGCGGTGACGCGGCGCGAGAAGAGCACATCGAAGGCGCCGACCTCGCCATAGCGCGCGGCGATGTCGGCCGTGAGCTTGTACTGCTCGTATTGCAGCACGAAGGGATGCGGCATCTCGTCCGCGAGGTCGTGCAGGTCGAACTCCGCGACGACGCGGCCCTCCACCCGGTCGTGGAACTGGAAGGTGTGGGAGACGAGGCCCTTGGGCTGGATCATCGCCAGCACGCCGAGCGCGTCCAGCATCTCCAGCGTCGGCGGATGCAGCGAGGCGGCGCGCTGGTCGCGCACCGGCGCGGGCTCCGATTCCAGCACCGTCACGGCCACGCCGCGCCGCCGCAGGGCCAGCGCCGCCACCATGCCGACCGGGCCCGCGCCCACGACGACGACGTGACCGGTGCTCATCCGATCAGCAGCCCCGTCGCGCCCAGCACCTCGCGCCAAGTCGAGGTGTCGCCCGCGATGCGGCGCCGGAACTCCTCGGGGCTGTGGTCCACCGGATCGGCGCCGACGCGCTCCATTCGCGCCACGAAGCCCGGATCGCGCGCTGCGGCCCGCAGCTCGCGCGAGATCTCGGCGATCAGCGCCGGCGGCATGCCGTGCGGCGCGACATAGCCGTTCCAGGTGGTGACCGAGACGCCCGGTAGGGATTCCGCCACGGCCGGCACGCCCGGCCAGCGCGGCGAGGCCTCGGGGGCCGTGATACCCAGCACCTTCACCTGTCCGCCATTGAGGTGCGGTGCGAGCTCGGCGGGCGTGCAGGTCATGAAGTCCACCGTGCCGCCGAGCAGGTCGGCGAAGGCCGGGCCCGCGCCGCGATAGGGAACATGCGTCACCTCGATGCCCGCACGCAGCACCACCAGCGCGGTCGCGAGATGCGTCAGCGAGCCGTTGCCGGCCGAGGCATAGGAGAGCCGGCCCGGCGCCGCCTTCGCCGCGGCGATCAGCCCCGCGAGGCTGTCCGCGTTCAGCCGCGGTCCGGCGATGAGGAAGAAGGGGCTCGTGCCGACGATCGAGATCGGGTCGAAGCTGTCGGGCGTGTAGTCGGTGCGCAGCGTGAAGGGCGTCACGCAGAGCGTGCCGACATTGGTGAAGAGCAGCGTATTGGCGTCGGGGCGAAGCCGCGCCACCCGCGAGGCGGCGATGGCCCCGGCCGCGCCGCCCTGGTTCTCCACCACGAAGGGCCGGTCGAGCCGCGTGCCGAGCCATTCGGCGGAGAGCCGCGCCAGCGCATCGGTGATGCCGCCGGGCGCATAGGGCACCACGACCGACACCGCGCGCGACTGCGCTTGCGCAACCATTGGTGCCGCCAGCGCCCCGGCCATCAATCCCAATCCACGTCGTCCCAGCATCGCCCGCTCCTGTGCGTGACGCGGCTGGCATTTCCCGTGGCGAAGCGTGCATGAACTCGTTCATGCATACAAGAGGCTTGTGGTGTCGACATCGACCGGCCTAGGCTGCCGATGTCACGAAGGAGATTTCCATGGCCAAGATGCGGCACATCGCGCTGTCCGTGCGCGACCCCGAGGCGAGCGCGAAGTTCTTCGAGGAGGCGCTGGGCTTCCACCGCGCCGGCCGCGCCATGCGCGGCCTCTACATGAGCGACGGCGTGATCAACGTCGCGCTGCTCAACTTCGGCGACGAGCCGGTGCCCGGCTTCGCCGACCAGCCCGGCTACACGGGCCTCATCCATTTCGGCATGTGGGTGGACGACCTGGAGGAGACCGACGCCAAGGTGAAGGCTGCCGGCGGCTCCTACCTCACGGGCCGCAAGGAGAAGGACCCGAACGTCTTCTACGAGGTGAAGTACCGCACGCCCGACGGCATCGTCTTCGACGCGACCGAGACCGGCTGGCGCGGCGCCGTCAAGGAAGTCGTCGCAGCGGAGAAGGCCGAGGTTTGAGCGAGGCCGAGACCACCACAGCCCGCATCGTCCGCGCGCTCGCGGAGGAGATCGTCGCGGGCCGCCTCCAGCCCGGCGAGCGGCTGGAGGAGCAGGCGCTGGCCACGCGCTTCCTCGCCTCCCGCACGCCGGTGCGCGAGGCGCTGCGCGACCTCGCGGCGCGTGGTCTGGTCGCGATCGGCGGCCGCCGCGGCGCTGAGGTCGCGCGCATCAGCACGGAAGAAGTGGCCGACCTGCTCGATGCGGAATGCGAGCTGGAAGGGCTTTGCGCCCGCCTCGCCGCGCAGCGTATGACCGAGGTGGAGAAGCACGCGCTCCAGGCGTTGCACGAGCAGATGGAAGCCGTGGTCGCCGCGCAGGACCTCGCGGACTACCTCGCGCTGAACGCCGAGTTCCACGAGGCCATCTGCGACGGCGCGCGCAACCGCACCATCGCCGAGGCCGCGCGCGGGCTGCGCACGCGCCTCTCGCCGCTGCGCCAGGCGCAGGACGAGGGCGCCATGCGCTTCGCCAAGGCCCATGCCGAGCACGCCGCCATCCTCGATGCCATCCTCCGCGCCGATGCCGGCGCCGCCTTCGAGGCGATGCGCGCCCACAATGCGCGCCTCGCCACCAATGTTCTGCGGCGACTGCGCGCGGCGCCGCCCCCGGCCCGGATGCGCGCGTGACGCGCCATGTCGTGGTGGTGGGCGCCGGCAATGCCGCGCTCTGCGCCGCCATCGCCGCACGCGAGGCCGGTGCCGAGGTCACCGTGCTGGAACGTGCGCCCGAGGCCGAGCACGGGGGAAACTCCCGCTTCGCCGGCGGCACCATCCGCTTCGCCTTCGCCGACAGCGCGGCCGTGCGCGCCCTGGTGCCGGACCTGACGGAGGCCGAGGCTGCCCGCACCGATTTCGGCCAGTACGGCGAGGCAGATTTCTTCGCCGACATGGCCCGCGTCACCATGGACCGCACCGATCCCGCGCTCTGCGACGCGCTCGTCGGAAAGTCCTACGACACCATGCGCTGGCTGGCCGCGCAGGGCGTGCGCTTCAACCCGATCTGGGGGAGGCAATCTTACCAGGAGGGCGACCGCATCCGCTTCTGGGGCGGTCTCGTGCTCGAAGCGTGGGGCGGTGGACCGGGGTTGGTCGAAGCGGAACGCCGGGCCTGTGCGCACCTCGGCATCGCCATCCGCCACGGCACGCGCGCGGTGAAGCTGCTGCATGATGGATTTTCGGTGCACGGCGTGCTCGCCCGCGCGCCGGACCGGATGGAGGAGATCCGTGCCGACGCAGTGGTGATCGCCTCCGGCGGCTTCCAGGCCGATCCCGAGCAGCGGGCGCGCTATCTCGGCCCGGGCTGGGAGCTCGCGCGCGTGCGCGGCAGCCGCTTCAACACGGGCGACGGCATCCGCATGGCGCTCGAGGTCGGCGCGGCCAGCGCGGGCCACTGGTCCGGCTGCCACGCCGTCGGCTGGGACTTCAACGCGCCGGAGTTCGGCGACCTGGAGGTGGGCGACGCCTTCCAGAAGCATTCCTATCCGCTGAGCATCATGGTCAACGCCAATGGCCGCCGCTTCGTGGACGAGGGCGCCGATCTCCGCCTCTTCACCTATGCGAAATACGGCCGCGTGATCCTCGGCCAGCCCGGCGGCTTCGCCTGGCAGATCTTCGACGCCGCCACCACGCCGCTGCTGCGCGACGAGTACCGCATCCGCCGCGTCAGCCGCGTGCGCGCCGACACGATCGAGGAGCTGGCCGCGAAGCTGGAAGGCGTGGACGCGAAGGGCTTTCTCGACGAGGTCGCGCGCTTCAATGCCGCCGTGCAGCGCGACGTGCCCTTCCTGCCCGATGTGAAGGACGGCCGCGGCACCGTGGGACTCGACCTGCCCAAGAGCAACTGGGCCAATCCCATCGAGACCGGCCCCTTCGAGGCCTACCAGGTGGGCTGCGGCATCTCCTTCACCTTCGGCGGGCTGCGCATCGACGATCAGGCGCGCGTGCTGGATCAGGAGCTGCGGCCCATCCCCGGCCTCTTCGCCGCAGGCGAGGCGGCGGGCGGGCTCTTCTGGTTCAACTACCCTGCCGGCTCGGGGCTGATGGCCGGCGCGGTCTTCGGCCGGCAGGCGGGGATCGGCGCCGGCGGCGGACCGCCGAACACCTGATCCTCAGCGCAGCGAGAACCGCACCGGCACCGTGAGCGAGATCGGATTCCCCGCCACTTCCTCCGGCGGCGCCGGCAGCGGCGAGGCGCGCCGCGCCAGCTCCAGCGTCTCCTGGTCGAGCGCCTGGTAGCCGGAGGTCCGCGCGATGCGGGCGCTCAGCACATTGCCCGCGCGGTCCATCGTGAAGTGCAGGTGGACCACACCCTCCTCCCGCCGCGAGCGCGAGGTCTCCGGATAGCGCCGCACGGCCTGCAGCCGCGCCATGAGCTGGCCCTGCCAGCTCGAGACGCCGCCGCCGCCGGCGCGCGGCGCGGTGGCCGTCCCCGGGGTGGCGGGCGCGGCGACCGGCGCCGGCGCGACCTCCTCGGAGGGCGGCGCGTGGCTCGTCACCGCCTGTGGCCGGGGCGGGCGCGGCGTGGGCGGTCGGCGCTGCGGCGGAGGCGGCGTGGGAGGCGGCGGCGGCGTGGGCAGCACCACCTCGGGCTCGACCTCCGGCGGAGGCGGCTCCGGCGGGGGAGGGGGCTCCTCAGCCTGGGGCGGCGGCGGGGCGGCATTGGCCTCCTCCGGCTCCGGGACGGGCTCCTCGGCCGGCGGCGCCGGGGCGAGGTCGATCATGATCGCCTCGGTGGCGGCCATCCGCTCGGCCGGCTTGTGCTTGATCAGCATCGCGGCCACGGCGCCGGCATGCAGCGCCAGCACCACGACGAGGGCGATGCTCCAGCGCGGCCGTGTGTCGCCGCGGCCGACGCCGCTCCAGGAGAGGCTGGCGCCGCTCACGGGTTCTGGCTCGCGTCCAGCCCGACCAGGGCGAGCTTGAGGTAGCCGGCCGAGCGCAGCAGGTTCATCGCCTCGGTGAGCTCGCCATAGGGCACCACAGTGTCGGCGCGCAGGAAGACGCGCTGGTCACGGTCGCCGCCCGAGGCCTCGTCGAGCGCGGCGCGCAGGCCTTCGCGCGTGACCGGCGTCTCGCCGAGCGAGAGGCTGAGGTCGGAACGCAGCGTGAGGAAGATCGGCTTGTCCGGCCGCGGCTGCTGCGTCGCCGTGCTGGAGGGCAGGTCCACCGGCACGTCCACGGTCGCGAGCGGCGCCGCCACCATGAAGACGATCAGCAGCACCAGCACCACGTCGATGAAGGGCGTGACGTTGATGTCGTGGGTCTCGACGAGCTCGTCGTCGCCGCCACCGAGCTGGAAGGCCATGGCCGCTTACTCCGCCACCATCCGCAGATGGGCGCGATTCGGATGGTCGAGCTCGCGCGAGAGCAGCCGCATCGTCTCGGCGACGGAATCCGCGAGCAGCGCCTTGTGCGCGGCGATGCCGCGGGCGAAGGCGTTGTACAGGATCACGGCCGGGATGGCGGCCACGAGGCCGATGGCAGTGGCCAGCAGCGCCTCGGCGATGCCCGGCGCCACGATCGCCAGGTTCGTCGTCTGCGCCCGCGAGATGCCGATGAAGCTGTCCATGATGCCCCAGACCGTGCCGAAGAGGCCGACGAAGGGCGCGACCGAGCCGATCGAGGCCAGCACGCCGGTGCCGCGCGCGAGGCGCCGGCCCGAATTGGCGACGATGCGCTCCAGCCGCCAGCCCACGCGCTCCTGCACGGCCTCGCGCTGGGCGCCCTCGCTGGTGGCGAGCTCGGCCGCAGCGGTGCGGGCGAGGGCGGCCGCGGCGCCGGGCTTGCCGGCGAGGTCGCGCGCCGCCTCGGTCAGGTTGCGCGCGCTGGCGAGGGTGGCGAGGCCGGAGCGGGCGCGGCGGTTGGCGCCGAGCAGCTCGAAGGTCTTGGCCAGGGTGACGGTCCAGGTCAGCACGGAGGCGAGCGCGAGGCCGCCCATGACCATCTGCACGATGATGTCGGCATGGGCGACCATGCCCCAGGGCGAGAGGTCCTGCGGGAGCATCGCGCGCGCGGCGCTCACCGGGGCCGCGGCGGCAGGGACCTGGTCCTGCGCATGGGCATGGACGGCGATGATCAACAGCCCGCAGGGGGCCAGGATACGCTTCAGCATGGCAATCACTTTCCTAGGCTGACGTCGCTTCCGGCGGGCAGGGGGCGGGACCCGGCCAGCGCGGCGGCACGGCGCGCCTGCGTGACCCGCTGGGCGCGTCGCCGCCCCAGCCAGGCCAGCAGGCCGGTGGTGAAGAGAAGCGGCAGGGCGAGTCCTGCCAGGAAAACGGCGATGCGCCCAGGCATGCCGAGGACGGAGCCGCCATGCAGCCAGCGCTGCAGGACGAGGGCCTCCTCGGCCCAGCTGCGGGTGCGCGGCGAGAGCTCGGCCAGCACCGCGCCCGACCAGGGATCGACGAGGATGGCGCTGCGGACGCGCGCCTCGGGGCTGGATCCCTCGGGCCGGAAGGTCACCTGCCAGCGCGGCGCGGGCGGGGCCGGCGGGATCACGACGCTCACCACCTGGCCCGGGCCGACGGCGTGCTGCGCGGCGGCGACGGCGGCGTCCGCGTCGACCGCGAAGGGCTCGCGCCGCGGCGGCGCGGGGGCCGGCCGCGCCGGCGCCGCGATGCCGAGCAGGCCGCGATAGAAGTTCGGGAAGACCATCGCGGTGCCGCTGATCGAGATCGACAGGAACACCACCGAGATCCAGATACCGACCACCTGATGCAGGTCGAGGTTGAGCCGCACGAAGGGCCGCCGGCGGATCAGCGTCAGCGCATCCTTGTAGGAGGCGCCTCGGCGCGGCCACCAGGTCCAGATGCCGGTGAGCGCCAGGGCGATCAGGATCACGCCGACCCAGCCCACGATGTCGCGGCCGTTGTAGTCGCGCAGCAGCAGGAACTCGTGCAGCTGGTGCACCGTGTTGACGAAGCTCGCGCTGACGTCGCGCCGGCCCAGCACATGGCCGTTCGCCGGATCGATGTAGCTCGCCCAGGTGCCGCCGGGCTGGCCGCGCTGCCGGCGGTCGAAGGCCACCCAGACCGGCCAGACGGCGTCCGGCGGGCGGATCTGCTGAACGGGCCTGCCGCTGTTCTCCTCGGCGAGGCGCAGCACGGCGCTGTAGCCGATCGCGGGATCGGCCGGGCCGCTCGCGCGGAACAGCGTCGGGTTCAGCGCGGCGTCGATCTCGCGCTGGAAGGCGAGGATGCTGCCGGTCGTGCCCTGCATCACCAGCATCAACCCGACGATGAGCCCGACCCAGCGGTGCAGGAAGAGGACGGCCGGCCGGGTCCTCATGAGGCGTCGGCCCAGCGGCGCAGGAGGTTGTGGTAGACGGCGGTCAGCTGCACCGGCCCGCGATGCTCGGGCGCGAGGTCGGCGCGCACGCCGTTGATCGCCATGTCCAGGTCGAAGAGCAGGGCGCGCTGGGCGTCGTCGCGCACCATGCTCTGCACCCAGAAGAAGGAGGCGAGGCGCGAGCCACGGGTCACGGGCATCACGCGATGCAGGCTGGTCGCGGGATAGGCCACCATGTGGCCCGCGGGCAGCTTCACGCGATGCTCGCCATAGGCGTCCTCCACCACGAGTTCGCCGCCGTCGTAATCCTCTGGCTCGGCGAGGAAGAGCGTGCAGGAGACGTCGGTACGGATGCGGTGGGCGGTGCCGGCGACCTGGCGGATGGCGTTGTCCACATGGGCGCCGAAGGTCATGCCGGGGTCGTAGCGGTTGAAGAGCGGCGGATAGACGCGCAGCGGCAGCACGCCCGAGATGAACAGCCCGTTGCGCTCCAGGGCGGCGAGCACGATCTGGCCGAGCTCGCGCGCCTCCGGACTGCCCTCGGGAATCTGGAGGTTATCCTTGACCTTCGCAGATTGATGGCCGGCGGTTATCCGCCCGTCCATCCAGGGCGCAGAAGCGAGAAGGCGTTGCGCAGTGCGCAACGCCTCCCCTTCGAGCACCGATGGTATGCTCAGCAGCACTTCGTTCAGAACCTCGCGGTCAGGGATCCGATGACGGTCCGGCCGGCGCCGGGGGTGATGTTGCCGGGATAGACGCCCTCGTAGAACCGGCGGTCCGTCAGGTTCAGGCCGTTCAGGCGCGCCGTCAGGCCCTGGGTGATGTTCCAGGCGATGGTGGCGTCGTAACGGGTGTAGCTGGGGACGCGGACGGTCTGCGTGGTGTTGCCGTAGCGGCTGTCGACGTAGCTGGCGCCGCCGCCGATGGTGATGCCGTAGGGCAGGTCGTAGGTCGTCCAGAAGGTCGCGGTGTGGCGCGGCGTGTTCTGCATCTCGCGGCCCACCTCGAGCGGGTTGCGGGACTTCACCGTTTCCGAGTTGAGGTAGGTGTAGCCGGCGAGCACGTTCCAGCCGGGCACGCTCGGGAGCGGCGCGCCGGCCAGGGAGATCTCGCCGCCGCGCACCCGCTGCTCGCCCTGCAGGACGACGATGGTGGTGTTGGTGGGATCCGTCGTGCGGGCGTTGGTCTTCTCGATCTGGAAGAGGGCGCCGCGCAGCTCGAAGTTGCGCGTGACCTCCCAGCTCCCGCCGAGCTCGTAGGAGAGGTTCGACTCGGGGGCCAGCGGCGCGGTCGTCGCGGTGAGCGCGATGCTCTCGGCCGAGGGATTGAAGGAGGTGCCGGCCGCGAAGTAGGTGCGCACGCCCTGCATCGGCTTGAAGACGCCGGCGGCGCGCCAGCTCCACATGTCGTCCGTGCGCGAGAAGTTCGCATTGCGCGTGAAGCGGTTGGTCAGGTCGGTCTGGAAGTTCTCGTAGCGGAAGCCGCCGAGGATCTCGAAGAACCGGCCGATGCGGACCTGATCGACGGCATAGACCGCGACGCGGTTCGCCACCGCGAGGCTGTCGGCCGTGAGCGAGCGGGCATCCTGGTAGCCGGGCATCTGGTTGAAGTCGGGGAAGAGCAGCGAGGCCGCCGGCCGCGTCGCGGTCCAGCGGCGGAGCTGCACGCTCTCGCGGCCCACTTCCACGCCGGCCACGACGTTGTGCTGCAGCGGGCCGGTGACCGCCTGGATGCGCGCCTCGGTCTGGTTCTCGAGGATGTTGCTGGTGCCGGCGCGGAGCTGCGCCTGGCGGTTCACCATGATGCTGGCCAGCGGCGTGTTGGCGGTCACCGTGCCGATGATGCGCGGCGCGGTCGCGCTGATGTTGCGGTAGTAGTTGCCGAAGCGCGTGGTGTTGCTGACGTTCACGCCCTCGGCGAAGCGGTGCTGGACGCGCGCCGTCAGGACGTCGGTGATGTACTCCTCGCGGTCCACGTTGCGCAGGCCGTAGAAGTTCTGGAGCGGCACGTTGGCGACGCGGCCCGCGATGATCGGGATGCCGAAGTCGGGGATGTTGTTCTCGGTCTGGTGCAGGTAGTTGAAGGTGACCTGCGTGTTGCCGCCGAGGCCCCAGGTGATGGACGGCGCGACGCCCCAGCGCTCGTTGTAGACGTTGTCGCGGCGCGACACGTCCTGGTGCATCGCCATCGTGTTGAGGCGCATGGCCACGCTGCCGGCATTGATGTTGATGTCGCCGGTGGCGCGGAAGCCCATGGGCGACATCGCCGACATCGTGAACTCGCCGAAGTTGCGGGCCTGCGGCTGGCGAGAGGTCTGGTTGATGACGCCGCCGGTCGAGCCGCGGCCGAACATCACGGCGGAGGGGCCCTTCAGGACCTCGATGGATTCCACGTTGAAGGGATCGCGCGTGTAGGGCGCGCTGTCGCGGATGCCGTCGATGTAGAAGTCGTTGACGGCGCTGAAGCCGCGCAGCGTGAGGTTGTCGCCGGAGAGGCCACCCTCGCCGGCGGCGAGGCTGATGCCGGTGACGTTGCGGAGCGCCTCGCGCAGCGACACGGCGCCGCGCTCGTCGATCAGGGTGCGGGGCACCACGCTGATGGATTGCGGCGTCTCGCGGACGCTCAGGGGCGAGCGGGGCGTGACTTCGTTCTCGGGCGCGAGGTAGCGGTTCGGCGCCTGGCCGCCGACGTTCAGCTCCGGAAGGTTGACGGGCTGCTCAGGCGCCGGCGTCTGGGCGCCGGCGGGCAGGGAGGCCAGCAGGCCGAGGCCGACGAGGCCGAGGCTGGGCTGCCAGGAGGTTGGGGTTTCGCGCAGCGACATGTCTGACCCTTTGGGAAGTGGAATTATTTCTTGGAGTAACGCAACTAAGAGTCATTCGCAAAGGCGCGGAGCTAAGATGCTGCAAGTTTCGCGGAATGTTGCAAAATCGCCACAGAGTGACGGAAACACCAGATTACCCCCGGAAACAGGCAAGCATTGTGAGTAACGCGATTGAGAGTCGTTCGCAACATCCGGCGGCATGGCTATTTGTCCATCTGCCGCCGCGACCGCACCCTGGCGCGCCACCGCGCCCATCGGCCGCCGAGGCCGAGCTCGGCGAGCAGATCGCGGGCTTCCGCATGGCCCAGCGCGGCCGCGCGGCCGAGCCAGTCGCGCGCCGTGGCCGGATCCTGTTCCAGCACGGCCTTGCCATAGGCGAAGAGGTCGGCCGGCTCGCCGGACTCGCCGCAGCGGGCCAGGACCTCGACGGCGATCGCGCGCAGCTCCGCATGCGGCTGCCGCTCCAGATGCGCGGCCATGCTGCGCAGGAAGCCGAGCGTGCCGGTGGCCGCCGCCTTGCGGAACCAGAGGGCGGCCTCCGCCACCTCACCGCGTCGGACGAGCACGCTGCCGTGGTTGAACTGGCCGCGGAAGTCGCCGCCCTCGGCGGCGCGGCGGTACCACTCCTCGGCCGCGGCGGAATCGGCGGCGACGCCGCCCCAGCCCTCCTCGACGAAACGGCCGACGAGGTTCATCGACTTCACATGCCCCTGCCCGGCCGCGCGGCGGTACCAGGCCAGCGCCGCGTCGCGGTCCTGCGCCACGCCGTCGCCGCGGGCCAGCAGGTTGGCGTAGTTGTACTGGCCCCAGTCCAGCCCGCGCTCGGCGGCGTCGCGGTAGAGCCCGGCGGCCCTGGCCCGGTCCACCGGCACGCCCCAGCCCAGCTCGTGGCAGCGCCCCAGCATGTTGGTGGCGTCGAGCGAGCCGGCGCCGGCGGCGATCTCGAACCAGCGGAAGGCGGCGGCCGGGTCGCGCTTCACCCCGCGGCCGTCGAGCAGCAGCTGGGCATAGGCGGCCTGCGCCTCCACGATGCCGTAGCGCGCGGCGGCGCCCAGCAGCCGCGCGGCCTCGGCGGGGTCGCCTTCGAGCAGACGCGCAAGCTCTTCGGGCGACTTGCCGGTGATCTGGGCATAGCTGAGGGGAGGCGGCGGTTCTGCCGCCGCGGGTCGCGACACGGGATGGAGGGCTCCGGCAGGGGTGCAGCCGGCTCCTTAGTCCAGCCCCGGCGACTCCGCAATTGCGAGGCATTCGCGACGAGGCAAGGGCTGGATCAGCTCTCCAGCCGCCGCACCCGTCCCGAGCGGACGAGATCGGCCCAGCGCGCCACGTCGGCCCGATAGAAGGCGGCAAAGCCGGCCGCGTCGGTCGGGACCGCGATGGCCGAGGTCTGGCGCAGCTTCTCCTGCACGGTGGGCGTCGCCATGGCGACCTTGTTCGCCTCCTCCAGCCGGGCGAAGGCGTCGGGCGGCGTGCCCGCGCGGACGAAGAAGCCGAGCCAGAGCGACATGTCGTAACCGGGCACGCCCTGCTCGGCGATGGTCGGCACGTCCGGGAAGACGGGCGAGCGTTCGGGCGACGCCACGCCGATCGCGCGCACGCTGCCGCCCGTCACCTGGCCGGCGGCGGAGCCCATGGCGTCCAGCAGGAAGGAGATCCGCTGGCTGATCAGGTCCGGATAGACGGCGCCCGAGCCGCGATAGGGCACGTGCAGCATGCGCGTATCGGTCATCGCCGCGAGCAGCTCGCCGGCGAGATGGCTGCCGGTGCCGGGGCCGGAGGAGCCGTAGGTGATCTCGCCGGGCCGGGCACGGGCGGCCGCGATGACGTCCTGCACGGTGCGGAAGGGCGATTGCGGTGAGACGACCATCATGTTCGGCACCGTGCCGATGCCGCCAAGTGGGGTGAGGTCGTTCACCGGGTCGTAGTTCAGGTTCTGCAGCGACGGGCCGGTGGCGGCCGAGACCGAGCCGAGCAGGATGGTGTAGCCGTCGGCCCGCGCGGTGACAGCGACATAGGCGCCGCCGATATGCCCGCCGGCGCCGGGCCGCTGCTCCACCACGACGCTCTGGCCCAGCACCTTGGACATCTCGGGGGCGAGCACGCGCGCCATCACGTCGGCCGAGCCGCCGGGCGCGTAGGGCACGATCATGGTGACGGTGCGGTCGGGGAAGGCGGCACGGGCGAGGCGGGGAGCGGCGAGCGGGATTGCCGCAATCAGCGGCAGCGAGCGGCGGGTCAGCATCGGAAACACTCCATCCTGATCCAGCGGAGGTGGTCGCTAGGCGCCGCCGGACACCCGTTCAGCGCCGAGCAATTCCCGGGCCAGCCGCGAGAGCGCAGCCTTGTCCACCTTGTTGGTGCCGGAGAGCGGCAACGCGTCGAGCAGCCAGACATGGCGCGGATGCTGATAGGCCGGCGCCTCGGCGAGGCTGTGCGCCTTGAGCGCCGCCTCGTTGGCCTTGGCGCCGGGGCGCAGCACGACGAAGGCGACGGGCTTCTCGCCCTTGAGTTCGTCCGGCACCGCAATGACGGCGGCCTGCTCGACGGCGGGGTGGCGCTCCAGCACGGCCTCCACCTGGCCGGGGAAGACGTTTTCCCCGCCGCAGTTGAACATGTCGTCGGCGCGGCCGATCACGGTGAAGAAGCCTTCGGCGTCGCGGCGAAACACGTCGCCGGTGATGTAGAAGCCGTCCTCGGTGAAGGGGAGCTTCAGGTCGGGGCGGTTCCAGTAGCCGTTCATGACAGAGGGGCTGCGCTGCTCCAGCACGCCTTCGGATTCACTGAGCGCGCCGTCGGCGCCGCGCAGCCGCAGTTCGACCAGCGGATGCGGATAGCCGACGGAGAGGGGTGGCGTCGGCAGGCCCTTCGGATGCGGGCCGAAGACGACAGGGCCGCCCTCGGTGGTGCCGAAGGCGTTGATCAGCTTCGCCGCCGGGAAGGCGGCGCGGATCGCAGCGCCGAGCGCCGGGCTCACCGGCGCGGAGCCCAGCCGGATGCTGCGCACGCTGGAGGAATCCACCTCCGCCATGGCGCCGGCGTCGTTGATCAGCATCGCCAGCATGGGCGGCACGGCGGTGAGCCAGGTGCAGTGGTGCGCGCCGATGGCGCGGGCATAGCCGCGCGTCTCGAACTGCGGCAGCAGCACCACTGTCGCATGCGCGGCACAGGCGAGCTGCGCCAGCGCCAGGCCGTTCATGTGATAGAGCGGGGCGGCGATCAGGAAGCGCTCGTTCGAGAGGTCCTGCGCGGCGAGGCGCTGCTCCACCACCCAGAGATGCGACTGGTGCGAGAGGATTACGCCCTTGGGCTTGCCCGTGGAGCCCGAGGTGTAGAGGAAGATGGCCGGCTCGCGCGGCTCCGGCATGACGGCGGCGAAGGGGCCGGGATCGCCTTCCCAATCCTCGAGCGCGAGGGCGGGGATATCGGCCGGCAGGGCGGCTTTGCGCGCGGCATCGTGCAGCACGAGCTTCGCGCCGCTGTCGCGCAGCACGTACTCCACCAGATGCGGCGGGAAGCGCCAGTTCACCGGGACCGGGATCAGCCCGGCGCGCTGCGCGCCGAACAGCGCCGCGAGATAGCGTGCCGAATTGGCCGCGAGGATTCCCACGCGGTCGCCGCGCACCAGGCCATCAGCGAGAAACCCGCGCGCCGCGGCATTCGCCATCGCGTCGAGCGCGGCATAGTCGATGACGTCGGCCGTGCCGCCGGAGAGATCGATGATGGCGGGCTTTCCCTCATCCCCCGGCGCGATCAGCGCGCCGAGATTGACGAAAGGAAACCCCGCCATGCCGGTGTCAGGCCTTCGGCATCGCGTAGACGCCGCGCCCGGAGGCGACGAGCTTGCCGCCGGCATCGAAGACATCCGCCTCGGCCACCGAGAACTGCCCGCCGATCCGCTTCACGCGGCCCTTGGCGGTCAGGTCGCCCTTGCCGGCGGGGCGGTGGTAGTCCACCCGCATGTCGATGGTCGGCACCCCCCGGCCCGTGGTCGAGACCAGCGCCCAGTCGGCCGTGAGGTCCACCAGCGCGGCGAGGATGCCGCCATGGGTATAGCCGCCCTCGATATTCACGACCCACTCCTCGCGCCAGGCGGCGGTCAGAGAGATGGTGCCCTCGCCGACCTCCTGCACGGTGATGCCGAGCCACTGATGGAATGGCCCGCGGCGCAGCTTCGCCTCGACCTCGGCGGCGGTGGGAAGGGGAGCCTTCTCGCTCATGGCGTCACCACCACCTTGCCCAGCACCTCGCGGTCGCGGATGAGGCGCAGTCCCTCGGCGGCCTCCTCCAGCGGCAGGACCTTGTCCAGCACGGGCGTGATGCGGCCGTCCTGGATCATCTCCATCAATGCGGAAAGATTGTCGTCATAGAAGGAGTTGGAGCCGATGATCTGCAGCTCGAAGGACCAGACGTAGCGCAGGTCCTCCTTCGGATCGTGGCCGGCCGTCGCGCCGCAGACCAGGATCTTTCCCCCGCGCTTCACGCAGCGGAGCGTCGGGCCCCAGGTGTCGCCGCCGGTGAAGTTGATGACGACGTCCACGCCGCCCTCATAGCTGCGGCGCTGCGGCTTGCCATACTTCTCGACCGCCCATCTGGACCAGTCGGTCTTGTTGTAGTTGACGGCCTCGTCGGCGCCCATCTTCAGCAACGCCTCGCATTTCTCGTCGCTGCCGGCGCAGGCGATGACATGGGCGCCCATCTGCTTGGCGAGCACCACGCAGCCCGTCCCCACGCCGCCCGAGGCGCCGAGGATCAGCACCACGTCGCCCTTCTTGATGGTGTTGTGCGTCACGATCATGCGGTGCGCCGTGCCATAGGCCACGGGCAGCGAGGCCGCCTGCGCGAAGGAGACGCCGTCGGGCATGCGGATGAGCTGGTCGGCGGCGACGCGGCAGTATTCCGCCATGCCGCCGTCGAGCATCTCGCCCATCAGCCCCTTCTTCTTGTTGAGCGGGTTCACCAGCACGCGGTCGCCCACGGACCAGCCGGTGACGCCTTCGCCGACTTCGGAAATGGTCCCGGCCATGTCGAGGCCGATCACCACCGGCATCGGCACCTTGATGCCGGGCATGCCCTTCACGGTGAAGACGTCGTGATAGTTGAAGGAGGAGGCGCCCACGCGGATGACCACATGATCGGCATCGGCGACCGGCATGGGATGGTCCTCGACCACCTGGAGCTTGTCGAGGTCGCCATGCTCGCGCAGCACGAGGGCGCGCATCGTTGCAGTCATCGTTGATTCCCGGTGTCGCCAAAAAGTTGCGGCACCTTCACGCAAGCTCCCGGCCTTGGCAACCGGGGGTCAGGGCGCGGGGATGGGCCCGAAGACCTGTTCCGCCCAGGCCGCCATGCGGAACAGCCGTGCCTCCTCGAAGAAGGGCGCGATGATCTGCATCCCGTGCGGCAGGCGCTCTGGGCTCAGCCCGGTGGGCAGGGTGATGTTGGGCAGGCCGAAAAGCGACCAGAGCACCTGGAAGGAAGGATCGCCCACGCCCGTGCTGCGGTCCGGCGGCAGGTTGGAGGCGGTGGGCGCGATCAGCCCGTCGAGGCCGGCGAACATCCCGCAGACCTGCGCGCGATAGCGCCGCCGCAGCCGCGCGGCATGGACGTTCAGCCAGGCAGGAAGGACCTGCCCGATCTCGATATTGGCGCGCAGGTTGGGCTCGTAGTGCTCGCCGAGCGCGTCGTGCTGCACGGCATGGACGGCGGCGGCCTCGGTCACGCGGATGAGGAAATGCGCGCCGAGCAGCCGGTCCATCTCCACCGGCAGGCGCAGCACGCGGATCTCGGCGCCGGCCATCGCGAGGCGGTTCGCGGCGGCCTCGGCGGCGAGGCGGACCGGCGGCTCCGCGCGATCGAGCAGGTCGGCGACGAGGCCGAACTTGGGCCTCTCCAGCGGCCGGGCCGCGGCGCCCACGAAATCCTCGGGCTGCTGCTCAGCGGAGAAGGGGGCGCGCGGGTCATGCCTCGCCACCGCCTGCAGCAGCAGCGCGGCATCGGCCACCGAGCGCGCGAGGAAGCCCGGATGGTCGAAGCTCCAGCTCACCGGCGCCACGCGGTGGCGGGAGATGCGGCCGAAGCTCGGCTTGAGGCCGACGATGCCGCAATAGGCCGCGGGACGCAGGATGGAGCCGCCGGTCTGCGTCCCCGTCGCGGCCGGCACTTGCCGCGCCGCGACGGACGCCGCCGAGCCAGAGGAGGAGCCGCCCGGCGTGCGCGTCAGGTCCCAGGGATTGCGCGACTTGGGCGAGTCCAGCGCGGTGGCGAACTGCACCGTCACCGTCTTGCCGAGGATCACCGCGCCGGCCGCGCGCAGCAGCGCGACCATGCCGGCATCGTCCTCGGCCGGGGTCTTGCGGTAGGGCTCGAAGTTGCAGCTGGTCGGCAGGCCCCTGGCGTCGAAGATGTCCTTGATTCCGATGGGCACGCCATAGAGGCTGTCGCCCGCCGGACGCTCGCGCAGGCGGTCGGTCATCCAGCGCGCGGCGCGGCGGGCGCCTTCGGCATCGATGACCTCCCAGGCCTGGATGTCGCCTTCGGTGGCCTCGATGCGCGCCAGCAGCGCGTCGGTGAGCTCGAGTGGCGAAAACTCGCCGCGGCGGATTCCGGCCGCGGCCTCGGTGACCGTCAGTTCGTGCAGCTTCATGGCGCGCGCCGCGCCCCGCCCGCGACCTCCGGCTCCTCGCTGAAGGGCAGCAGCGGCTCCTTCAGCACGGCCTGGATGGCCCGCGCCGCCTGGGCCGCGACGGATTGCATGTGGTGCGCGCCGTCCGGACCGAGCGGGTCGTGGGCGGCATCCAGCAGGATCCGGCGGATCTGCTCCTGGGTCATGTCGGGAGTGAGCTTCATCAGTCGATCTTCGCGCCGGAGAGTTCCACCACTTCGCGCCACATCGGCATCTCGCGCGCGATCTGCTCCTGCACGGCCGTCGGCGTGTCGGAGACGCCGACCAGCAGGCCGGAGGCGCGGAGCCGTTCGGCCAGGACGGGCGAGGCCGCGGCCTGCTTGAAGCCGTCATAGAGCCGCGCGACGGTGCCGGCGGACAGGCCGGCCGGGCCGCAGAGGGCGTTCCAGCTCTGCATGTCCACCTCGCCGAGGCCGAGGTCCGGGAATTCTGCCATGCCCGGGACATCCGGCAGGATCGGGCTGCGGCCGTTGCTGCTGACCGCCAGTGCGACCAGCCGGCCCGACTGGATGTGCGGCATGAGCGCCGGCATGAAGTCGAAGACCATGTCGATGTTGCCGCCGAGCAGGTCGGTCGCCGCCGGCGCGCCGCCGCGATAGGGCGCATGCAGGATGTCGGCGCCCGTGCGCCGCGCCACCAGCGCGATCAGCAGGTGCGCGATGGAGCCGTTCCCGGAGGAGCCCTTGCTGAGCTGATGGCCCGGCTGCTTCGCCCAGTTGATCAGGGCCCGGAAATCCGTCCAGCCGCGCTGCCGCGCGCGCTCGGCGGTCACGACGCAGACGCAGACGCTGCTGGCCACGCGGGTGACGACGGTGAGGTCGCGCAGCGTGTAGCTCGGCCGCGCCATCATGTGGGGCAGGGCCGTAAAGGCGGCGACGTTGAGCAGCCCCACCGTCGCGCCGTCCGGCGGCGAGCGCATGATGGCCTCGACGCCCAGCACGCCGTTGCCGCCGGGCCGGTTCTCGACCACCACCACCTGGCCCGTGGCGGAGGTGAGCGCATCGCCATAGAGCCGCGCCACCGTGTCGCCCTGCCCGCCGGGCGGGAAGGGGACGATGAAGCGCAGCGGCTTCCCGTCCGGCAGGACGGCGGCGCGGGCGAGGCCCGGCACCATCGCGGCGGCGGCCAGCAGGTGGCGGCGATGCATCATGAGGCAGGGCACTCCTTATGCGGACCGGATGCCCAATCCTTGGGCAAGCCGCCGGCCCCGTCCAATACATTCGCCGGGTCCTGTGAGACGTCCGGCGACTGAGAGAGCCTGCTGGCCATTGGCGCGGATATTGCTGCGCATCGCGGCCCAGGACCGGGAGGCCTCGCTTGGAGCTCCGCCACCTCCGCTATTTCGTCGCCGTGGCCGAGCAGCTGCATTTCGGCCGCGCGGCCACGCAGCTGAAGATGTCGCAGCCGCCGTTGAGCCAGCAGATCCGCCAGCTCGAGGCGGAGCTGGGCGTCGAGCTCTTCCTGCGCGACCGGCGCCGCGTGCAGCTCACCACCGCCGGCCAGCACTTCCTCGAGCATGCGCAATCCGTGCTGAACGGGGCCGAACGCGCGGCCCAGGCGGCGCGCAGCGCGGCCGTCGGGCCGCATCTCCACCTCGCGGTCGGGCATTCGCCGGCCGCCGACTTCAAGGTGCTGCCCGCGGTCGTCCGCCGCTTCCGCGCGGAGCATCCGAACGTCACGCTCGACCTGCGCAACCTCAACAGCCACCAGCTCCTCCAGGCCGTGGCGGACCGGCTGATCGAGGTCGCCATCCTACGGCTGCCCTGCGAGTTCCGGGGCATCCGGGTGGAGGCCATCCACCATGAGCCGATGGTGGCCGTGCTGCCGGAGGCGCATCCCCTGGCGGCGCGGGACCGGATCCCGCTGCGCGCGCTGGCAGGCGAGCGCTTCATCCTCTTCCCGCGCGTGCTGGCGCCGCGGCATTACGACCGGATCAGCGCGGCCTGCCTGCGTGGCGGCGGCTTCACCCTCGGCGATGTGCAGGAGGCGGAGACCATCATGTCGGCCCTGGCCCTCGTCGCGGCCGGGATCGGCGTGTCGCTGCAGCCGGCCTCGGTGGCGACCCTCCAATGGCGCGACATCGTGTGCAGGCCCCTGGTGGAGCAGTCCCTGAGCGTGGAGACCGGGGTGGCCTACAGGAACCAGGGCACCAGCGACCTCGCCTCCGCCTTCCTCCACATCGCGCGCGGCTGCCCGGAGCTGCGGGACGGCCAGGCGGAGACACCCCGGCTTGTCCTGCCCCGCGACCCCCGCCGATACTCCTTATAAGCGCCATTCGCGGAGGAAACGCCCCATGCCCAAGACCCAGATCGCCTCGCCCAAGATCGGCAAGCCCAGCGGCCATTTCGCCCATGCCACAGTCGTGGAGGCGCGCGGCCGCATCGTCTTCGTCTCCGGCATGCTGGCCAAGGATTCGGAGGGCAGGATCGTCGGCGTCGGCGACATCGAGAAACAGACCATCCAGGTCTGCGAGAACATCAAGGCGGCGATGGAGGCCGCGGGCGGCACGCTCGACGACATCTGCCGCGTCGACGTCTTCGTACGCAACATGGAGCAGTTCGACCTCATCCATAAGGTGCGCCGCCAGTACTTCACGGGATCGCCGCCGGCCTCCACGATGGTCGAGACGCCGAAGATGACGACGCCCGACGCGCTGATCGAGATAAGCGCCATCGCCGTGATCCAGGATTGAGGGCGATGCGCCGGATTCTCCTGGCCCTCGCCGCCGTCGCTGCGCCGATCCTGGCGCAGGCCCAGACCTTCGCGCCGAGCCGCCCGCTCCAGCTCCTGGTGAGCTTTCCGCCCGGCGGCGCCACGGACCTGCTGGCGCGCGCCGTCGCCCAGGCCATGTCCGCCGAGCTCGGCCAGAGCATCGCCGTCATCAACCGCGACGGCGGCGCCGGCTCCGTGGGCGCGGCCGCGCTCGCCCAGGCGCGGCCGGACGGCTACACGCTCGGCTTCACCACCTCGACCTCGGTGGGCCTGCAGCCGCACCTCAATCCGAGCCTGCCGTATCGGCTGAACTCGTTCACGCCGATCTGCCAGACCTTCGAGCTGGTCTTCGCCCTCGCCGTCTCGCCCGAGAGCCCCTACCGCACGGCGGCCGACCTGGCCGCCGCGGCGCGGGCCAGGCCGGGAGAGCTCTCCTTCGGCGTGAACGGCACGGGCAGCGCGGCGCATCTCGCCATGGCCGAGTTCGTGCGCGCGGCCGGCGTGCAGATGCTGCACGTGCCCTATCGCGGCGACGCGCCCGTGGTGCCGGCGCTGCGCAGCGGCGACATCGCGGCCGGCTCGCTGGCCGCGAGCCTTGCGGATGCGCAGGGGCTGCGGATGCTCGGCATCTTCTCGAACACGCCCAACCCGTATTTCCCCAACGTGCCGACGCTGCCCTCGCAGGGCTTCGCCGCGACGCAATCGGTGATCGGCGGCGTTCTGGCTCCGGCAGGGCTGGAGCCGCCGGTTCGCGCCGCGCTGGAGCGCGCCTGCGAGGCCGGGCTGCGCTCTGAGGCCTACCGCACCGTCGCGGAACGGCTGCGCGAGCGCATCGCCTATCTCGACGGCCCGGCCTTCGGCGCCGCGATCGAGGCGGACGTCACGTCGAAGCGGGCGCTGCTGGATGCGCTGGGGATCCGCCCCTAAAGCGCGCCCTGCTCCTTCAGCACCTGCTCGGCGAGGCGCAGCGCGTCGATGGCGGCGGGGAAGCCGCAATAGGCCACGGCGTGGGTGAAGACCTCGCTGATCTCCTCCGCCGTGCAGCCGTTGTTCAGCGCGCCGATCAGATGGATGCGCAGCTCATGCGGATGGTTCAGCGCGCAGATCATGGCCAGCGTGATCAGGCTGCGCTGCTTGCGGTCCAGCCCCGGCCGCGTCCAGAGCGTGGCATAGGCCATCTCCTCCGAGAGCGCGCGGACCGCTGAATTGAAGGGGTTCGTGCCCTTGTCGCGGGTCTCGGTATAGACGCTGCCGAGGATCTCGCGCATCTCGGCGCGGCCCTTGGCCCGCAGGACTTCGTGCGCGGCGTTCTCGTCCATGGTTCTTCCTCCGGTTGATCCGCGGAGGGTAGGCGGTTCGGGACCCGCCGCAAGCCGCCGTCAGCGCTCCGGTTGGATGTTCATCGCCCGCACCGTGTCGCGGATGGCGACGATCTCGGCCTGGAGGCGGGTGCTCGCGGCCTCGGGCGTCTGCTCCGCCTCGGGGAAGACCTCGGTGCCGAACTCGGCGAAGCGGCGGCGCATGGCCGGGTCGGCGATGCTCGCGCGCAGCGCGGCGTTCAGCCGCTCGACGATCGGGCGCGGCGTGCCGGCGGGCGCGTAGATCGCATTCCACAGAATCAGCTCGAAGCCCGGGAAGCCGGCTTCCGCCACGGTCGGCACGGCGGGAAGCGCGTCGAGGCGGCTCCTGGTCGTCACCGCGAAGGCCTTGGCGTTGCCGCCCTGCACCTGCGGCAGCGCGGTCGTCGAGAGGTCGCAGACCATGTCCACATGGCCGGCCATCATGTCCTGCATCGCCGGCGCGCTGCCGCGATAGCCGATGTCGTTGAAGCCCACGCCGAGCCGGTGCTGGATCATGATGCTGCACAGATGCGTGGGCGAGCCGATGCCCGCATGACCCATGTTCAGCGCCGGCCCGCGCGCCCGCATCCAGGCCAGCAGCCCGGCCGTGTCGGCGACCGGCAGGTCCTTCCGGCCGACCAGCACCAGCGGCCCGTAGTTGATCAGGCCGATCGGCGCGAAGGCGGTCGCGGTGTCATAGGGCAGGCTCGCATAGAGCGCCGCGCCGCCGGGCAGCGCGAGGTGGTTGAGCAGCAGCGTGTAGCCGTCGGGCGCCGAGCGCGCGACGCGGGCCGCGCCGATGGTGCTGCCGGCGCCCGAGACGTTCTCCACCACGAAGCGCTGGTTGAGCCGCGCGCCCATGGCCTCGGCGAGAAGCCGGCCGGTGGTGTCCGTCGGCCCGCCTGGCGCGAAGGCCACGATCAGCGTCACGGGGCGCGAGGGGTAAGCATCCTCCGCCTGTGCGAGGCCGATGGAGAGGATCGTCGCCAGGAAGCCCAGGATCGCCCGCATGCCGATTCCTTGTGAGGACAGGTGAACGGAAATTCAGCAATTTCCGTGCCGGCCTGCGGAGCCGGGGCGGGCGATCTCCGCGGTCCGGGAATGCCGCGCCCTTGGGCAGATCGCGCCTATTCCGAGGCCTGACCCTCGAAGCGCGCAATGAGCCAGGCGGCCGCCGGCCCCGGCGGCGCTTCCGTGCGGTAGATGGCCTGGAGCTGATAGGGCGCGCCCCGGAATTCCGGCATGTCGATCCGGACGAGGCGGCCCGTCTTGAGATCCTCGCGCACCATGGGCAGCGGCATGTTGCCCCAGCCGATGCCCTCCTTCAGCAGCATGTGCTTGGAGCCGAGATCCGCCAGCCGCCAGGTCCGCACGCCGATCACCGCGAAGTCCTGCCCCTCGGTGAAGGGCGAGCGGTCCGTCAGGACGAGCTGGACATGCTCCCGCCCCGCGCCGACGGGGTTACGGCCCTGGGCGAGCGGGTGATCCGGCGCGGCGACCGGCACCAGCTCCACATGCCCCAGGTCGACGCATTCGAGCCCGGGCAAGGGGGTGAAGAGCGGCCCGCTGACGCCGAGGCCCGCGCGCCGCTCCAGCACCATCTGCGCGACCGCGCCGAGCGCCTCGACATGGAGGCGCAGCGCGACGGTCGGGAATTCCTCCCGGAAGGCCTTCAGCGCGTCCACCACGCGCGCCGCCGGCAGCATGACGTCGAGCGCCAGGTGGACCTCGGATTCCAGCCCCTGCCGGAGCCCCTTCACCTTCGCGCGCAGCCCGTCCATGCCATGGGCGATGGAGCGCGCCTCGGCGAGCACTGTCCGCCCGCCCTCGGTCAGCAGCGGGCGCTTCGTGCCCTCGCGGTCGAAGAGCGCGACGCCGAGCTGCGCCTCGAGATTGCCGATCGCATAGCTGACGACCGAGGTGGCGCGGCCGAGGCGCCGCGCAGCGCCCGCGAAGCTGCCGGCCTCGACCACGGCCAGGAAGACGCGCAGCTGGTCGAAGGTGGGGATGCCGGGATCGGACATATCGAATTCCTCGAACGTGTCGATCCATATTATCCCGATTTTCTGGAAATCGGCCCGGGCCTAGATGGGCGCCAAGGTTCGAGCGGCGACGCGACGGCACGTCCCGTCAAACCCGGACCCATCGCAACAAGCCGGGACGCCCCGGAGGGTTCACGCCCGCGGCGCGTCAACTCAGGAGGCCGCAATGGCAAAGGTTCTGGTGCTCTACTACTCGTCCTACGGTCATATCGAGACGATGGCCGGGGCCGTCGCCGAGGGCGCGCGCGCCGCGGGCGCGCAGGTCGACATCAAGCGGGTGCCCGAGACGGCGCCGCTGGAGGTGGCCCAGGCTGCCCATTTCAAGCTCGATCAGGCCGCCGATGTCGCGACCATCGCCGAGCTCGCGGACTACGACGCGATCATCCTGGGCACCGGCACGCGCTTCGGGCGCATGTCGTCGCAGATGGCGGCCTTCCTTGACCAGGCCGGCGGGCTCTGGGCGCGCGGCGCGCTGAACGGCAAGGTCGGCGCGGCCTTCACCTCGACAGCGACCCAGCATGGCGGGCAGGAGACGACGCTCTTCTCCCTCATCACCAACCTGCTGCATTTCGGCATGGTGATCGTGGGCCTGCCCTACAGCTTCCAGGGCCAGATGACGCTGGCCGAGATCGCCGGCGGCGCGCCCTACGGCGCCACGACCATCGCCGGCGGCGACGGCTCGCGCCAGCCGAGCGAGATCGAGCTCGCCGGCGCGCGCCACCAGGGCGAGCTGGTCGCGAAGACCGCGGCGAAGCTCTTCGGCTGAGCGGGCGGGGAGGCCGCGGGCCTCCCTACTCCATCACGACGGCGTGGTCCTTGGGCGGTGGCGTGGAGGAGCGGCGCAGCAGCATCAGCATCGGCATCACGACGATGCACAGGATCATCAGCAGCTTGAAGTCGTCGATATAGGCGATGATGGTCGCCTGCTGCGTCACCATCCCGTCCAGCGTCGCGCGGCCGGCCAGGGTCGTGGGATCCAGCATCGCGCGCAGCACCGGGTTCTGCAGCACGCGGTTGAAGGGCGTGAGGTAGGTGCCGATCTCCTCGTGGTTCGCCTGGGTGTTGGACACCAGCAGCGCCGAGACGATCGAGATGCCCACCGCCGAGCCGATGTTGCGCGAGAGGTTGTAGAGGCCCGTCCCCTCGCCGCGCTGATGCGCCGGCAGGGTGGAGAAGGTCACCGTCGTCAGGGGCACGAAGAGGAAGCCGAGCCCGGCACCCTGGACGAAGCCCGTGACGATGATGGTCCATTGCGAGACGTCGGGCGTCCATCCCGTCATGTCGTACATGGCCCAGGCGGTGAGCAGCAGGCCGATGGCGAGCAGGATGCGGATGTCCACCTTCCCGATCAGCTTGCCGACGATGAACATGCACAGCATCGTGCCCATCCCGCGCGGCCCCATGACGATGCCCGCCGTCACCACCGGATAGCCCATCAGCGATTGAAGGTAGGGCGTCATCAGCGCCAGCGAGGCCAGATAGGTGATGCCCACCACGAAAATGAAGAGCATCCCCACGGAGAAGTTGCGGTCGAGGAAGAGCCGCGGGTTCACGAAGGAATTCTCCGCCGTGAAGGTGTGCACGAGGAAGATGTAGAAGGCCGAGGCGGCGATGGTCAGCTCGATGAGGATCTCGCCCGAGCCGAGCCAGTTCAGCTGCTCGCCGCGGTCCAGCGCCACCTGCAACGCGCCGATGGCGATGCTGAGCGAGCCGAAGCCCATCCAGTCCAGCCTGGTGGCCCGCGTGATCGGCGTCTCCCGCACGAAGGCGGTGATCCCCGCGAAGGCCAGCAGCCCCAGCGGCAGGTTGATGTAGAAGACCCAGCGCCAGGAGATGTTGTCGGTCAGCCAGCCGCCGATCACCGGGCCGAGCACCGGCCCCACCATGACGGAGACGCCGAACAGCGCCATGGCGGAGCCGCGCTCCTCCGGCGTGTAGATGTCCAGCAGGATGGCCTGGGAGAGCGGCACCAGTGCCGCGCCGAAGAAGCCCTGCAGCAGGCGGAAGCCCACGATCTGCGGCAGCGACTGCGCCAGGCCGCAGAGGATCGAGGCCACCACGAAGCCCGCCACCGAGACCAGCAGCACGCGCTTGCGCCCGAAGCGGCCGGAGAGCCAGCCCGAGGGCGGCGTCATGATCGCCGCCGCCACGATGTAGGAGGTGAGCACCCAGTTGATCTGGTCCGCGCTCGCCGAGACGGAGCCCTGGATATAGGGCAGCGCCACGTTGGCGATGGTGGTGTCCAGCGCCTGCATGATCACGGCCAGGATGACGCAGGCCGTGATGGCGCCCCGGTTCGGGACGCCGTGCCGGGAGAGCGGGCTAGCCATGGCCGCCTGACGATCCCCGACCGAACAGGCCCTGCAGGAAGAGCGGCAGGCCGCGCGGATGGCCGGTGTCGACCGAGATGACCACGCTCATGCCGGCGCGCAGCTGCGGCAGGTCCGCGGGCGTCTCGATCCGCACGCGCATGGGGATGCGCTGCACCACCTTCACCCAGTTGCCGCTCGTGTTCTGCGCGGGCAGGAGCGAGAAGCTGCCGGAGGAGGCCGGGCTCACGCTATCCACCACGCCGTGCCAATCCACGCCGGGATAGGTGTCCACCGTGAGGGTGACGGGCTGCCCGGGCAGGACGTGCGTCAGCTCCGTCTCCTTGGGATTCGCGTCCACCCAGAGATGGTCGGTCGCGACGACGGCGAAGGCCGGCGTGGCCGCGGCGAGGTACTGGCCGGGCTGCAGCGAGGGCACGTTGGTCACCACGCCCGGCTTGGGCGCGCGCACCACGGTATGGGCGAGCTGCCGCGCCGCCTCGTCGCGCTGCGCGACGGCGTCCCGGTAACGCGGGTGCTGCTCGACCGCGATGTCAGGATCGCCGGCGAGGTTGGCGACGATGCCCTCCAGCTGCTGCGTCAGCGACGCCACCTTCTGCTGCGAGGATTGGAGGTTGCGCTGCGCCTGCTCGTAGGTGACCTCCGAGGCCGCCTGGCGGAGCGCCAGCTGCCGCTGCCGCTCCTGGTCGCGCGTGTAGTAGGCGACGTCGACCTGCGCCTGGCGGATCTGTGCCTGCATGTCGCGGTAGCTCGCCTTCAGCGCGTTGATGTCATTCGTAACAATTCCGATCTGCGCTTCGGCGCGCGCCAGGGCGAGGCGGAAGGGTTCGTCGTCCAGCCGGAACAGCACGTCGCCCAGCGCCACGGTCTGGTTCTCGTGGACGGCAATCTCCTTCACGATGCCGGAGACGTCGGTCGAGACGCCGACCATGTCGGCGCGCACATAGGCGTTCTCGGTGGACATGATCCGCCCGCCCTCGACGTAGAGGTAGGCGCCGGCGATCAGGGCCAGCGGCAGCAGCAGGAACAGCAATCCACGCACCAGCCGGCGGCGGTCGAAGCGCGGCCGCACGACGGGGGAGCTCAGGGCCGGGGCCGCATCGTCCTGCGTCCGGGGCTTCATCACGGTCATCTCAGGCGTCCTCGTCTCAAGCCTCGACCGGGCTCGTCTCTTCCTCGATGGGCCTGTCGCAGGCCTCGAGCAGGTTCTGCTTCATGGTGGTCAGCATGCGCAGGAGCTGGGCGCGCTCCTCGTCCGACAGCCCGTCCAGCGCATCCTGCCGCGTCGCGTCGCCGATCACGCGCATGCGGGCGAGCATGGGATGCGCCTTGGGCATGAGGTGGAGCAGCCAGATCCGCCGGTCGGTCGGGTGCCGGCGCCGCTCGACGAAGCCGTTGGCCTCCAGCTTGTCGAGGATGCGGACGAGCGTGATGGGCTCGATGTCGAGCAGGTCGGCCAGCCCGCCCTGATGAATCCCCTCGTTGGTGGAGAGGTAGGCCAGCACCTGCCACTGCGCGCGCGTCAGGTTGAGCCCGCGGGCCCGCTGCTCGAAGCGCTTCCGCAGGAGGCGGGCCACGTCGTTGAGGACGAAGCCGAGGGTGGGCTGGGCGTTGGGCATGGGTCGGTTCATGAATTCTGTGTAAGCTTGTTATAAGTAAGCTTATGATTTGGGAGATAGGCTTTTCCCGCGGCCCGGACAAGATGCCGGGCCAGGCTTTCCGCATGGGACTGCGCTCAGTGGATGGTGTAGCCGCCGTCCACCACGAGGTCGTGGCCGTGGATGAAGCCGCCCTCGGCCGTGGCCAGGAAGGCGATGGCCTCGGCGATGTCGCCGGGCTGGCCCATGCGCCCGGCCGGGATGCGCGAGACCATGGTCTCCATCCGGCCGGGGACGCGGCCGTAGCTCTCGATGTTGTACTGGGTGGCGATGGGGCCCGGGCTCACGGAATTCACCTGAATGCCCTCCTTCGCCAGCTCGAAGGCCATGTTGCGCGTGAGGTGGATCAGCGCCGCCTTGAGGCTGCCGTAGAGCGCGTTGTTCTCCCCGGCGACACGTCCCATCTGGCTCGCGACCTGGATGATGCGGCCGCCGCCCTGCGCCCGCATGGCCGGCAGCACGGCCTGGCTGGCGAAGAAGGCGGTGGCGAAGTTCACCTCCAGCAGGGTCGAGAAATCCTCGCGCGTGAAGGTGCCGAAGGGCTTCCGGCAGCGAATGCCGGCATTGTTCACGAGCACGTCGACGCGGCCGAAGCGCTCCAGCGCCGCATCGACCATCCGCTCGGCATTGCCGGCGACGGCGAGGTCGAAGATTCCGTGCGCCGCGTCCGGCGCGCCCTTCGCGCGGCACTCGGCCGCGACGGCGGCGAGCTCCTCCGCCGTGCCCTCGGCGACGAGAAAGACGGAAAAGCGGCGCGCCGCGAGCGCGGCGGCCGTGGCCGCGCCGATGCCGCGCGAGGCTCCGGTGACCAGCGCGACCCGGCCCGCGGTCATGGCAGCGGCATCGTCGAGCGGAGCGGCCGGCCCGCGAAGAAGGCGTCGAGATTGTCGATCACCACCTTCTGCTGGGCATATTGCGCGCTGCGCGAGAGCGCGGCCATGTGGGGCGTCAGCACGGCATTCTCCAGCTTCCGCAGCCGTTCGGACACGTGCGGCTCGTTCTCGTAGACGTCGAGCCCGGCGCCCTGGATGCGGTTCTGCTCCAGAGCCTCGCACAGCGCCGTCTCGTCCACCACCACGCCGCGCGAGATGTTGACCAGCACGCCCTGCGGCCCGAGCGCATCGAGGATCTCCGCGTTGATGGCGTGATAATTCTCCGCATTGGCGCGCACGCCGACGACCAGCACGTCGCACCATTCGGCCAGCGCCTTCAGGCTGCCGAAATGGGCGTAGTCCACGTCGGGGCGGCGGTTCCGGTTGTGGTAGCCGACCTCCATTTCGAAGGCAGCGGCGCGCTGGGCGATCTTCATCCCGATCGAGCCCAGCCCCCAGATGCCGAGCTTCTGGCCCGCCAGGCCCGGCGTCAGCGGCACGCGCTCGATGGAGAGGCTGGCCCATTGCCCCGCGCGCACGACGCGGTCGCCGCGCACCAGGTTCCGGCCGGCGGCGATGACGAGGCCCATCGCGAATTCCGCCACCGCCGTGGCGTTGGAATCCCCCGCATGGGTCATCTGGATGCCGCGCCGCGCCGCCTCCGCGCGGTCCACGCCCTCGAAGCCCGTGCCGTAGCAGGAGATGAGGCCTAGATCGGGCAGGGCGTCCATCATGGCGATGTCCGTCTTCAGCCCGCCGAGCGTGACCAGCGCGCGGGCCTTCTCCGCGCCGGCGGGGAGGGGGAGGAGCTTGGCCCGGTCGAGCGGGCCCAGGAGCTCGTAGCGGTCGGCCAGACGGTCGCGCAGCCGGGGCGAGATCGGCATGGCGAAGAGGATGGGCGGCTTCATCGGAACCTCGGCAATGCGTTTTTGCAGTGCAGCATGCACAAGGCGAATCTTCAACCGGCCGCCGTCTGTCGCGCCGCCCGAAGCGGTGCCAGACTTCGCCGCATGCATGACGACCTGATCCGCCTGACCGCCACCGAGGCCGTGGCCCGCCTCCAGCGCGGAGACATCTCGCCGCTGGAGCTCGTCGACGCCGCCGCGGCGCGCATCGCCGCCGTCGAGCCCGAGGTGAACGCGCTGCCCACCCTCTGCCTCGACCGCGCGCGCGATCATGCGAAGCGGCTGATGGCCGGGCAGGGCAGGGAGCTGGAGGGTCAGGCCGGCTGGCTCGGCGGCCTGCCGGTCTCCATCAAGGACCTGACCGACGTGGCCGGCGTCCGCACCACCTACGGCTCGCCGATTTTCCGGGACCACGTCCCGGCCGACTCCCACCCCGTCGTGAAGCGCATCGAGGCGCATGGCGGCATCGTCATCGGCAAGTCCAACACGCCGGAATTCGGCGCCGGCGGCTCCACCTTCAACGAGGTTTTCGGCCGCACGCGCAACCCCTGGAACACCTCGCTCACCTGCGGCGGCAGCACGGGCGGCGGCGCCGTCTCGCTGGCGACGGGCGAGGCGTGGCTGGCCCAGGGCACCGATCATGGCGGCAGCCTGCGGCGTCCCGGCACCTATTGCAGCGTGGTCGGGCTGCGGCCCTCGCCGGGGCGGGTGACGCGCGGCACCGTGAACAACCTCTTCTCCACGCTCTCCGTCCAGGGGCCGATGGCGCGGAACGTCCCCGACCTCGCGCTGTTCCTCGACAGCATGGCCGGCTGGTGCCCGCTCGACCCGCTGACCTACGACGCGCCGTCCCGCTCCTATGCCGATGCGGTCGCCGCTGCCGGGGCCGAGCGCCCGAAGCGCATCGCCTTCACCGCCGATTTCAACGGTCAGCTCCCCATCGACCGCGAGACGCGCGAGATCTGCACCCAGGCCGTCCGCGCCTTCGAGGCCGCAGGCTGCATCGTCGAGGAATTTTCCCCCGACCTCGCCCAGCTCGGCGAGGCCTTCCTCATCCTGCGCAGCCAGGCCTTCGTGGTGGATCGCGAGGCGCAGCTCCTGACCCATCGCGACCTGATCAAGCCCGACATCATCTGGAACACCGAGCGCGGCCTGAAGGCGACGCCGAGCCAGCTCGCCTGGGCCGACCGCGAGCGCGCCGCCTTCTACCGCCGCATGGCCGCGCTGTTCTCGAAATACGACGTCTTCGTCACGCCCGGCGCCGCCACGCCCGCCTTCGACGTGATGCTGCGCAACCCCGACACCATCGCCGGCGTGAAGCTCGAGAACTACATGGCGGGATCGATGATCAACGCCGCCATCACCCTGGCCGGCTGTCCGGCCGTGGCCGTGCCCTGCGGCTTCGACCAGTACGGGCGGCCGGTGGGGCTCCAGGTGGTCGCGCCGCCGCGCCGCGACGAGATCGCGCTCCAGGCGGCGGCGCTGTTCGAGCAAGCCAGCGGGCTGGCGAAGATGGTGCCGATCGACCCGCGCCCCGGCACCGTGCCGCCGCCGGAAAAAGCCTAGCTCCGCAACGCCGTCAGATAGGCGATCCCGAGCAGCCGGTCGTAATGGTCGATCGTCAGCCCCAGGGCGACGAGGACCAGCACGCCCACCGCCAGCCCATGCGCCAGGCCGCCGGCGGTGAGCGCCATCAGCACCAGCGCCGCCGCGGCCAGTGCGAAGAAGAAGAGGCGGATCCGCCGGTAGTTCGCCACCACGCGCGTCATCCGCGCCTCCTCCTGGGCGATCGCTTCCGGGCCGCCCTGCGCGAGTCGTTCCACGCGCGGCGCGTCGCGCAGGACCATGCCGATCCCGGTGCCGCCGAAGACGATGCCGATGAAGGCCAGCGCGACGGCCAGGCCGCGCCCGAAGCCGTCGCCGCGCCAGATCAGCCAGCCCGCGGCGACGATCATCGCCGCCGCCACCGCGCCGCCGATCGTCGCGGCCATGCGCTGCGTGCCGAAATAGGCACGGATGGCCTGTTCGAGCTCCATCTCAGGCGGCCAGCCGAAAAGGCTCGGCGGACACGCGGGTCAACTGCTCCGACACCTCCCAGAGTCGCGCCGCGACGTCGCGGTCGAGCGCGTGCTCCAGGATGCGCGCGCGGTGCGGCGGGCCCTTCATCTCGTAGAAGCCGTCGGGCCCGTACATCATGCCGCCCTCCGCCTCGGGCGAGGTGGCCGCAAACAGCGTCGGCAGCGCGCCGGCCGCGGCCGAATGGGAGAGGAAGGGCTGCAGCATGCGGGCGGCGCGTTGCAGCGGGCTGGGTCCGCTGCGGCCCATCTGCGGGCCGGTGCTCTGCAGGCCCGTCCGGGCAAAGCCGGGATGAGCTGCGGTGCTCACCAGCTCCCAGCCCGCGGCACGGGCGCGGCGCTCGAGCTCCAGCGAGAACATCAGCGTCGCCAGCTTGGACTGGCCGTAGGCGGTCCAGGGTCGGTAGCTGCGCTCCAGCTGCAGATCGTCGAAATGGATGCGGCCGGAGCGGTGGGCGAGGCTGCTCACCGTCACCACCCGCGGCGCCGGCGCGGCCAGGAGGCGCGGCAGCAGCCGCAGGGTGAGCGCGAAATGCCCGAGATAGTTGGCGCCGAGCTGCATCTCGAAGCCGTCTTCCGTCACCCTCCGGTCCGGGATGGCCATGACGCCGGCATTGTTCACCAGCAGGTCGATGCGCGAATGCTCCCAGGCCATGCGCTCGCAGAAATCCTGGACGGAGGCGAGGCTGGCGAGGTCCAGGATCTCGAAATCGACCAGCGCGAGCGGATGGACGGCGCGGATATGCTCCAGAACCTCCGCGCCCTTCGCCGCGTTGCGCGAGGCGAGGATCACCCGCGCCCCGGCGCCGGCCAGGGCCAGCGCGGTTTCCGCGCCGATGCCGCTGGTCGCCCCGGTGACGATGGCCAGCTTCCGCCTTTGCGACGGGATCCGTTCGACGTTCCAGGCAGCCATGGCCTCGATCTCCGATTGACTTCACGTGGTGGCGCCGCCTTGCTGGCGGCCAGCCGGAGCCTTGTGGACCCAGCGCGACGGCATATATCTGCACCAAATGCAAACTTGCAATGAGTAAAATTATGTCTGACTTGAAATCATCCGGCGCGCAGGAGGGCCTGCGATCGCGCAAGCGCCGCGAGACGCGCCAGCGCATCTCCTCCTCCGCCCTCGCGCTTTTCCTGGAGAAGGGCTTCGAGGCCACGACGGTCGACGAGATCGCCGCCGCGGCCGACGTCTCCAAGCGCAGCTTCTTCGACTACTTCCCGAGCAAGGAGGAGGTGATCGCCGCCTGGCAGGACGAGTTCGGCCAGGCCCTGGCCGATGCCGTGGCCGCGCGCCCCGCCGGCGAGCCCATGACGCGCACGGTGGAGGAGGCGCTGATCGCCACCATCATCGCGCATATCACGCCACGCTCCATGGCCATCGCGCAGCTCATCCGCGGGACGCCGGCGCTGCGCGCGCGCGAGCAGGTGAAGTATGTGCGGCTGGAGCAGCGCCTGTGCGAGGCGCTGGCGGCGCGCTGCCGCGAGGAGGATCGGCTGAAGGCCCGACTGCTGGCCATGACGGCGATCGGCGGCATGCGCGTGGCTGGCGAGGTCTGGCAGGAATCGGGCAGGGCGGCGGCCCTCGAGGACTTCGCCCGCCAGGTCTTCGGCCTGATCTGGTCCCAGCTCGCGGAGCTGGGACGTGAAGCGGGACGCTAGCCTACGCGGCGCTGGAAATCGCCGAAGGTGAGAGACCGGTCATCCGTGAATCGGCATCTCCGCGGCCTCATTCTTACCAACCCGACATGAGCTGTCGGGGTGCTCCTGCCTTGCATTGACCCGTTGATTTTCCAGACATAGCCTGCGCGCCAGGGAAGATACGGCATCACGGCCAAGGCGGGTTGCCGTCGGGAGTCGATGACGTGAAGAACATGCTGGCCGGTCTGTTTTTTCTCTGCGCCTTCGTGGCGTCCGTGCAGACCCATGCGCAGGAATATCCCACGCGCCCCATCCGCTTCCTGGTGCCCTGGGCGGCCGGCGGGATCACCGACACCATCTCACGTCTTTATAATGAGCGCGTCGCGGCCATCCTGGGTCAGCCGATCGTGCACGAGTACCGTCCCGGCGCCGCAGGACGCATCGGCATGGGCGAGCTCGGCCGCGCGACGCCGGACGGCTACACGATCGGCATGGCCAATGCCGGCCAGCTCACCATCCATCCGAACCTCTACGCCCGGCTGCCCTACGATCCCGACAAGAGCTTCGTGATCCTGGGCATGATGGGCATGTCGCCCATGGCGCTGGCGGTGCCGGTGAACTCGCCCGTGCGATCCGTCGAGGACCTGCGGGCCCTGTCGCAGCGCCGCTCGCTGAACTTCGCCACCGCTGGTATCGCGGGGCCGCATCACCTCGCGGTCGAGCTGCTGCGCAAGACGGGCGTGACCGGCGTGCCCGTGCACTACCGCGGCGGCGGCGGCGAGATCATGGCGGCGATGCTGAATGGCGCCATCGACGCCAATTTCGACACCGTCTACCAGCAGAACATCTACGAGACGGATGGACGCTACCGCATCCTCGCCGTGACCTCGCGCGAGCGCATGCCGCAGATCCCGAACGTGCCGACCTTCGCCGAGATCGGCCACCCCGAGATCAACCTGGAGACCTTCTACGCCGCGGCAGCCCCTTCGGCCGTGCCGGCGCCGATCCTCGCGAAGCTGGTCGCCGCCTATGCCCAGGCCGCCCAGGCCCCCGAGGTCGTGACCTGGCTGCGCGAGATGGCGCTGACCAACGTGCACCTCTCGCCGCCGGAACTGCTGCAATACATCCAGCAATGGCGCGAGCGCTGGCGCGTGGTGATCGAGGAACAGAACATCCGCGTCCAATGAGCGGTGGACCTTGCGCCCGGCGCAACCTCCGCGACCAGATCGCGGGGGTGCTCTTCATCGCGGTGGGCGCCGCGATCTCCTACAAGGCGCAGTCCTACACGGTGGGCGTGCCCTCCAATTCGGGGCCGGGCTTCTTCCCGTTCTATCTGGGCCTCCTCCTCGCCGGGCTGGGCGTGGCGATCACGGCCGTCGCGAGCTTCACCCATGATCCGGAGGCGGAGCGCTTCCGGTTCAACGCGCGCACCTTCTTCGGCGTGCTGCTGCCGGTCGTCGTCTTCGGCGCGATGCTGGTCCCGCTCGGCCTTGTGGCCGCCTCCTTCGTGGCCGTGCTGCTCTCCAGCTTCGCCAGCCGCGAGGTCACCTGGCGCGGTGCGCTGCTCAACTCGGTGACGCTCGCTGTCATCGTGCTGCTGGGCTTCGCGGTCATCCTGAAGATCCAGATCCCGGTCTGGCCGCAATTCCTGGTTCCGCGCTGATCGCATGGATCTGCTGAGCAACCTGTCGCTGGGCTTCTCCACGGCCCTGTCGCTGCAGAACCTGATGTATGCCTTCACGGGCTGCCTGCTGGGGACGTTGATCGGCGTGCTGCCCGGCCTCGGCCCGGTGGCGACGATGTCGATGCTGCTGCCGGCGACCTTCGCGCTGCCGCCGACCTCGGCGCTCATCATGCTCGCCGGCATCTACTACGGCGCGCAGTATGGCGGCTCGACCACCGCGATCCTGGTGAAGCTGCCGGGCGAATCCTCCTCGGTCGTAACGGTGCTGGACGGGCACGAGATGGCGCGGCGCGGGCGCGCGGGCATCGCGCTGACCACGGCGGCCGTGGGCTCCTTCTTCGCGGGCACGGTGGGGACGCTGGTGATCGCGGCCTTCGCGGTGCCGCTCTCCTCCGTCGCGCTGAAGTTCGGGCCACCAGAGTATTTTTCCCTCATGGTGGTGGGGCTGATCGGCTCGGTCGTGCTCGCCTCCGGCTCCGTGCTGAAGGCCATCGCCATGGTGGTGCTGGGCCTCGCCCTCGGCCTCGTCGGGACCGACACGCAGAGCGGCGTGGAGCGCTTCACCTTTGAATCCGACGAGCTGGTGGACGGGCTGAACTTCGTCGCCATCACCATGGGCGTCTTCGGCCTCGCCGAGATCATCGCGAACCTGGAGAAGCAGGGCCCGGCAGCGAGCGAGGTCACGCGCGTCTCCACCCTCTTCCCGACGCGCGAGGACTGGCGGCGCATGTGGCCCGCGATCCTGCGCGGGACGGGCATCGGCAGCTCGCTCGGCATCTTCCCGGGCGGCGGTCCCGTGATCTCCTCGCTGACCTCCTACCTGGTGGAACGGCGCGTCTCCAAGCATCCGGAAGAATTCGGCAAGGGCGCCATCGAGGGCGTGGCCGGCCCGGAATCCGCCAACAACGCTGCGGCGCAGATCAGCTTCATCCCCATGCTGACCCTCGGCATCCCCTCCAACATCGTCATGGCGATGATGGCGGGCGCGATGATGATGCACAGCATCCAGCCCGGCCCGCAGGTGATGACGCGCAATCCCGATCTCTTCTGGGGGCTCATCGCCTCCATGTGGATCGGCAACGTCATGCTGCTGGTGCTGAACCTGCCGCTGGTCGGCATCTGGGTGAAGTTCCTGACGATCCCGTACCGTTTCCTCTACCCGGCGATCATCGTCTTCTGCTGCGTCGGCGTCTTCTCCGTGAACAACATGGTCTTCGACATCTACCAGGCGGCCTTCTGGGGGGTGGTGGGCTACGTCTTCCTCAAGCTGAAGCTGGAGCCCGCGCCGATGCTGCTCGGCCTCATCCTCGGCCCCATGATGGAGGAGAATTTTCGGCGCGCGCTCGTCCTCTCGCGCGGCGACTTTCACATCTTCATCTCGACGCCGCTGGCCTGCATCTTTCTCGGCCTCGCGGTGCTGCTGCTGATCGTCCTGGCCTCGCCCGCGCTGCGGAAGAAGCGCGAGAAGGCCTTCCACGAGGAGGACTGATCGTGGGAATTTCGTTCCGCCGGCCATACAAGCTTCTTCCCGAAGCCGTCCGCCTGCGGCAGACTGTCGCGATGTCGTCATGCCGGTCCCAGGGGCCGCGGAGCGCTGATCCATGACCGTCCCGGACCGCCAGATCCATCTCTCCTTTTCGGTCCACCTCGCCGGGTCGCATCCGGCGGGCTGGCTGCATCCGAGCACCGAGGACGGCTCGGAGGTGAACATCCGCTCCTATCGCCGGCTGGCGAAGCTGGCCGAGCACGGGCTCTTCGACCTCTTCTTCATCGCCGACACGCCGGCGCTGCGCATCGACAGCCTGGACGTCTGGTCGCGCTACCCGCTCTTCACCAATGTCCTGGAGCCGCTGACCTGCCTGGCCGCGCTGGCGGGCTCTACGGAGTTCATCGGCCTCGGCGGCACGGCCACGACCAGCTTCAACGAGCCCTACAATGTCGCCCGGCAATTCGCCTCGCTCGACCATATCAGCGACGGGCGCGCGGCCTGGAACGTGGTGACATCGGCAAACAACTATGCCGCGCGCAACTTCGGCCATGCCGCGCTGCCGCCGCATGCCGAGCGCTATGCGCGGGCGCAGGAGTTCGTGCAGCTCGTCCTCAAGCTCTGGGACACCTGGGAGGACGACGCCTTCGTCTATGACCGCAAGGAGGTGCGCTTCTACGACCCGGCGAAGCTCCACCCCATCCACCACGAGGGCAAGCACTTCAAGCTGGACGGCGGGCTGAACATCGAGCGCACGCCGCAGGGGCGGCCGGTGATCATCCAGGCCGGCGCCTCCGATGCCGGCAAGGAGCTGGCGGCGGAGACGGCGGACCTCGTCTTCGGCTCCGGCACCAACCTGGAGAAGGCGCGGGCCTATTACGGCGACCTCAAATCGCGCATGGCGAGATACGGCCGCTCGACGGACGAGCTGAAGGTCCTGGCCGGCGTCTCCGTGACCGTGGGCGAGAGCGAGCAGGAGGCGGTCGACAAGGTCGAGACGCTGAAGGCCCTGCTGCACCCCGCTGTCGCCACGCAGCGGCTGGGCATGGACCTGGAGGCGGACCTCTCGGACCTGCCCTATGACGAGCCCATCCCCGAGGACCGCATCCCCAGATCGGCCAATCTGCACACGGCCTATTTCGCCGAGATCGTCCGCATGATCCGCGAGGAGAAGCTGACGCTGCGCCAGATCGCGCAGCGCTACTCGCGCGGCTCGGCGGGGGTGGTCGGCACGCCGAAGCAGGTCTGCGACCAGCTCGAGGAGTGGTTCCACGGCGGTGCGGCGGACGGATTCATGTTCACCCTGAAGGTGCAGCCCGAGGGGCTGGAGGACGTGGTGCGCCTCATCGTACCCGAGCTGCAGCGCCGCGGACTCTTCCGGAAAGAGTATAAGGGCAGGACGCTGCGCGATCATCTCGGCCTGGCGCGTCCGCCGGGACCGGGCCGCCGCGCGCTGGCCGCCGAATAGGAGAGTTGTGATGGTCGACCGCAAAAAGATGCTGCTGGCGGTGATGGCGAGCGGGGCGGGCTCGCACATCGCGGCCTGGCGCCATCCCGAGACCGATGCCGGCGCCGCCGTCAGCATCGCGGCGCACACCGAGATGGCGCAGCTCGCCGAGCGCGGGCTGTTCCACATGTATTTCGTGGCCGACACGCCGGCGGCCCGCACCAGCAAGCTCGACATGTACAGCCGCATGCCGATGTTCATGAATCAGCTGGAGCCGCTGACACTGCTCTCGGCCCTGGCCGTGACGACGCAGCATATCGGTCTCGGCGGCACGGTGAGCGCCAGCTTCTACGAGCCCTACAACCTCGCCCGGCAATTCGCCTCGCTGGACCAGATCAGCGGCGGGCGTTCGGCCTGGAACATCGTCACTTCTGCCAACGACTTCGCCGCCCAGAATTTCGGGCTCGACAAGCTGCCGCCGCATGGCGACCGCTACAAGCGCGCGCAGGAATTCACTGACATCGTGCTCAAGCTCTGGGACAGCTGGGAGGACGACGCCTTCATCCGCGACAAGGAATCCGGCTTCTCCTTCGACGTGACGAAGCAGCATGCCGTCCATCACGAGGGGCCCTATTTCAAGATCCATGGCGCGCTGAACGTCCAGCGCTCGCCGCAGGGTCGGCCCGTGATCATCCAGGCCGGCGCCTCCGATGCCGGGATGGATTTCGCGGCCCGGGTCGCCGAGCTGATCTTCGGGGCGAACGAGACGCCGGCCGAGTCGAAAGCCTTCTACGACCAGCTCAAGGCGCGCGTGGGGAAATTCGGCCGCTCCACCGAAGATCTGCGGCTGCTGGCCGGCATGCCCACGATCCTGGGCGAGAGCGAGCAGGAGGCGGAGGACAAGTACCAGACGCTCCAGGCCCTCATCCATCCCGATGTCGGCCGCGCGCGGCTGGGCATGGACCTGGAGGCCGACCTCTCCGGCCTGCCGCTGGACGAGCCCGTGCCGGAGGAGCTGATCCCGCCCACCGCGAACTTCCACAAGAAGTTCTACGACAACATCGTCAACATGATCCGCGTCGAGAAGCTGACCTTGCGGCAGATGTACCTGCGCTACGAGCGCGGCCGCCGCACGCTGCGAGGCTCGCCCGTGCAGATCGCCGATGCGCTGGAGGAGTGGCATTCCGCCGGCGCCTGCGACGGCTTCATGATGATGTTTCCCATGCTCAAGGACGGGCTCGGCATCTTCGTGGACAAGGTGGTGCCGGAGCTCCAGCGCCGCGGCCTGCTGCGCACCGAGCAGGATGGCGTGACGCTGCGCGACAATCTCGGCTTCCCGCGCCCGCCGCACCCCGCGACTCTGGAGGCCGCCCATAGGGCACCGGAGCAGGCCGCCGAATAGCCTTCAACAGGGACAGGAGGAGTGTGACGATGACCGAACGCCTTCCGCTGACCGGACGATCCGTGTGGTCCGGTGCCGAGCTGCTTGCCGAGAGCGACTGGATCTACCGGCTGGAGCACCTGCATCTCGCAGAGCTCGATCAGGCCATCGCCGCCAACCGGGACAAGAAGCCCGAGGCGATCACGCGGAAGGATTTTTCGCTCCCGCTGCTGGCGCCCGTGCTGGCCGACATCAACGAGGAGCTGGAGACCGGCCGCGGCATCGCACGGCTGCGCGGCCTGCCGGTGGATCGCTATGAATCCGAGGACATCCAGCGGATGTACTGGGGCATCGCGCAGCATCTCGGCACGCCGCTCTACCAGAACACGCGGGGCGAGCTGCTCAGCGTCATCCAGGACCGCACGGCGGATCCCACCCGGCACTTCAAGGACGAGACGGGCCAGAAATCCGCGACGGCCAAGGCGCTCTCGCAGGATTCCCTGAACTTCCACACCGACACCTCCGACGTGATCGGCCTGCTCTGCGTGCGCAACGCGGCCTCCGGCGGCCTGACCAAGGTCGCCAGCACGGCCAAGGCCTACAACGTCATGCTGGAGCAGCGCCCGGACCTGCTGGAGGTGCTCTTCCAGGACTGGTGGCACTACCGCCCCGAGCAGTCGGAGAAGACCTTCGCGCTTCCGCTCTTCGGCATGGTGGACGGCAAGCTGACCAGCACCTTCTCGCCGGCGAATCTGCGCAAGGCGGGGGAGTTCCCCGGCACGCCACCCATGACGGAGCTCCAGAAGGAGGCGCTGGACATGCTGCTGCGCGTGAAGGAGGCGAACAGCATCGTCTCGCCCTTCGAGCCGGGCGACGCGCAATACCTCAACAACCACGTCGTCAGCCACGGCCGCACGGCCTTCAACAACGATGCCACGACGGGCCAGAGCCGCTTCATGATGCGCGTCTGGCTGGCCACGCCGGACAGCCGGCCGATGCCGCCGCAGTTCAGCGTGCTCTGGGGCGATACGGCGCCGGGGTCGGTGCGGGGCGGGTCGCCGCAGCCGGGCGACGGGCGGCGCGTCGCCTACGCCTGATCGGCGGCGACGAGGTAGCGGCTGGGCGGCGCGCCCAGCAGCCGCGCGAACATGCTGGAGAAGGCGCCGGGGCTCTCGTAGCCGAGATCGAGCGCCACAAGCGTCACCGCCTCGCCCGCGGCCAGTCGCGGCAGCGCGGCGAGGATGCGCAGCTGCTGGCGCCAGCGCGTGAAGGGGATGCCGTACTCGGCCTGCACCAGCCGGGCGAGCGTCCGCGTGGAGGCGCCGACACGCTTGCCCCATTCTTCCAGCGTCGCGGGATCGGCGGGATTCTCGACCAGCGCGCGATGCAGCCGCAGCAATCGCGTGTCCTTCGGCTCCTGTAGCAGGATGGGCGCCTCGGCCGACCATTCGATCGCCTGCAGCAGCAGCCGCACCACCAGCCCGTCGCGCCCCGCCTCGTCGTAGTCGAGCGGCATGGCGATGGCCGAGAGGATCAGCTCGCGCAGCAGCGGCGTCACCCGCACCAGGCTGGGCCCGGTCGGGAAGCTCTCCGGGCAGGCGTCGGGCCGGACATAGAAGGTCCGCACCGAGGCGCCGCCGCGCGTCCGCATCGAATGCAGCGTGCCCGCCGGCAGCCAGACGCCGCGCTGCGGCGAGGCCACCCAGACGCCGCGCGTGGTCGTGATCTCCATCACCCCGGCGACCGCGTAGAGCAGCTGCGCGCGGACATGGCTGTGCGGCTCCACGCGATGGCCAGGAGGAAAATCCTTGGCCATGGCGCCGAGCGGACGTGCGATCTCCTGGTAGTCCTCGCGGTTGTCGCTCTTGCGGTGCATCTGTCCGGTTCGCCGAAGTTCCTGGCTGACCGTGCGAAGCGCGCTCCCTGTCCGCGAGCCTAGCCTTCCGTCGTCACTCATGTCGATGCGTGCGAAGGAGCGGGTCATGGCCGAAACGATGGACCGGGAGGCGCTGCGGGGCCTCTATGGCCATGCCAACGAGCGGGCGGCGGCGAAGCAGCTTGCCCATCTGGACGGGCATTGCCGGCACTTCATCGGCCTCTCGCCGCTGGTGATCGTGGCCTCGGCCGACGCGGAAGGACGATGCGACGCCTCGCCGCGCGGCGACGGGCCCGGCTTCGTCTCCGTGCTCGACGACCACCACCTGCTGCTGCCCGACCGCCGCGGCAACAACCGCATCGACACGCTGATGAACGTCGCGGAGAATCCCCGCCTCGGCCTGCTCTTCCTGGTCCCGGGGGTGAACGAGACGCTGCGCGTAAATGGCAGGGTGCGCGTGGTGGCGGAGGCGGGCGCGCTCGAGCCGCACAGCGTGCAGGGCCAGGTGCCGAAGAGCGGGCTGCTGATGGAGGTGGAGGAGGTCTTCTTCCACTGCGCCAAGGCGTTCATCCGCTCCGACTTCTGGAATCCGGCGAAGCATGCGCCGAAGGGCGCGGTGCCCAGCCTCGGCCGCATCCTGGCCGACCAGATCGGCGGCGGCCGCACCGCCGAGACCGAGGACCAGGCCATCCAGCACGCCTATCGGACGGCGCTCTACTGATGGCCCCGCCCGTGGTGCCAGCGCCCGAGGCCGAGCTGATGATCTGGACCGACGTGGATCCGGCCCAGGAGGCCGATTTCAACGCCTGGTACGACCGCGAGCACATGCAGGAACGGCTGGCCCTCCCGGGATTTCGGTCCGGCCAGCGGTGGCGCGCTGACGGAGAGGCACGGCGCTACCTGGCGCTCTACCGCACGCAGGGCCTCGCCGTCTTCGACAGTCCCGTCTACCGCGCGGCGCTGGCGAGCCAGACCGAATGGTCGCGCGCCTGCTTCCGCCGCATGCGTCGTCCGCTGCGGCTGGTCGGCGAAGTCACGACTGCCGGCGCCGGGCGCGGCGGCTTCGCGGCCATGGCGGCCGGGCGGGGCATCGGGCCGCAGGTCCTGGCCTCGGCGCTGGCAGCCGCCGCGAGGGCGCCCGGCGTGGTGGCGGCGCATGTCCTGACGGCGGATGCGGCGCGCTCCGCGCCGGTCGAGGGCGGTGCAGTGACCCCCGGGGATCCCGATGCGGTGCTCTTCGTCGAGGGCGTCGCGGCCGCCGAGGTCCTGGCTGCGGCGACCGAGGCCGCCGGGATGGCCGGGCTCGCCGCGCCCGCCGCCTTCACCCTGATCTGGGAGCTGCGCGCAGACGATCTCGCCCAGGCCGCCGCATGAACGACATGGCCGAGGGCGCGAACCGCCCGCCCGTCGCCGTGCTCGGCCTCGGCCGCATGGGCACCTCGGTCGCCGAGCGGCTGCTGCGCAGCGGCTTCCCGGTCGCGGTCTGGAACCGCTCGGACCGGGCCGCGCCGGAGGGCGCCCGCCGCGCCACGACACCCGCCGAGGCCGTGACCCCCGGCGGCATCGCCCTCAGCCTGCTGGCCGATGACGCGGCCGTGGAGACGGTGATGCTCGGTGGCGGGGTGGCCGAGCGGCTGGGTGCGGGTGGCCTTCACCTGTCCATGAGCACCCTGGCGCCTGCCACCTCCGAGCGGCTGGCGGCAGCTTCGGCGGGCTTCGGCGGCCATCTCGTCGCCGCGCCGGTCTTCGGCCGGCCGGGCAAGGCGCTGGAGGGCCAGCTCTTCATCGCCGCCTCCGGCCCGGCGGAGGGCATGGCGCGGGCGGAGGAGATCTTCTCAGCCCTCGCCCGCGGCGTCGCCCGCTTCGGCGAATCCCCCGCCGCCGCGCCGGTCGCGAAGCTCGCCATGAACTTCATGGGTGCCGCCGCCATCGAGGCGATCGGCGAGGCCTGCGCGCTGGTCGGCCGCCACGGCGTGGACCGCTCCGATTTCCTGCAGCTGGTCACCGGCTCGGTCTTCGACAGCTACAACTACCGCCTCTACAGCGGTCTCATCGACGAGGGGCGCTACGAGCCCGCCGGCTTCAGCCTGGAGCTCGGCTGGAAGGACCTGCGCCTGGCGCTGGACGCCGCCGGTGCCGCCCATGTGCCCATGCCCTTCGGCAGCGTGCTGCGCGACCGGCTGCTGGCCGGCCTCGCCGCCGGGCGCGGCGGGCTGGACTGGACCGCGATGGCCCTCGGCGCGCTCGAGGCCGCGGGCTCGCCTGACGCTCACCCCGGGAAAGGATCGAAGGATGGCTGATCTCTCGCGTCGCGCCCTGATGACGGGCGCGATCCTCGCCGCGCCGGCCCTGGCGCGGGCCGACAGCAAGCCGATGCGCGTCATCGTGCCCTTCGGCGCCGGCGGTTCCACCGACGCGGTGGCGCGCCTCGTGATGGTCCGGGTCGCCGAAAAGCTCGGACAGACGCTGGTGGTGGAGAACCGTTCCGGCGGCAGCGGCACCGTGGCCGCCGCCGCCGCCGCGCTTGCCCCGCCCGACGGCAGCGCGCTGCTGCTCGACGGCTTCCATCACGTGGTGAACCCGGCGGTGATGCGGAGCCTCGCCTTCGACTACACGGCCTTCGTGCCCATCTCGCTGCTCACCGTCTTTCCCATGGCGCTGACGGTGCGCCAGAACTTCCCTGCGCAGGATCTCGCCGGCTTCGTCGATCTGGCGCGGCGCGAGCCGGGGCGGATCAGCATCGCCAATACGGGCACGGCGACGGCGGGCCATCTCATCGCCGTGCAGCTCGCCCGCTCGACCGGGATCCAGCCGCTGCTGGTGCCCTATCGCGGCGGCGCGGATGCCATCCGCGACGTCGCGGCCGGGGTGGTGGATGCCGCGGTGACCACCATCCCCTCCATCTCGTCCGTGGTGGAGAGCGGGCGCGGGCGCTCGCTGGCCCTGGCCGCGAGCCACCGGGCCGAGGCGCGGCCGCAGCTGCCCAGCTTCGTGGAGCTCGGCGTCGCCGATCCGGGCGTCGCCGAATGGGCGCCGCTCCTGGCGCCGCCCGGAACGCCGGCGAGCGTGACCGGCCCGATCTACGCCGCCCTGGCCGAGGCCCTCGCCGATCCCGCCATCAAAGCGCGGCTGGTCGGCCTCGGCGGCGAGGTGGTCGGCAATGATCCCGCTGCCTTCCGCGCGCAGCTTGCCGCCAAGCGCGCCGAGATGGCGGCGCTCGTGCGGGAGGCGAACATCACCGTCAACTCGTGAGGGCTACCGCGCCAGATGCGTGCCCGACAGCACCGACCAGGTGTCGCGCCGCGCGTCGTGCACGATGCCGCGGCGCGAGGCCCAGATGTTGTTGAGCATGAAGAGCGGGATCATCGCGACGTCGTCCGTCGCCACCTTCACCGCCTCCTGCATCAGCGCGACGCGCGCGGGCTCGTCCATGGTGGTGAGCGCCCGGCGGGTCAGCTCGTCGAAGGCCGGATTGGAGTAGCGGCCGTGGTTGAAGGCGCCCATACCGGTCGCGCGATCGTAGGTCGCGACGAGGTTCACCATCGGCGATGAGGGCTCGCCGCTGGAGGCGCCCCAGCCGAGCAGCCGGATGGCGAAGTCCTGGCGCGAGGTGCGCGGGGTGTAGACGGTGAAGGGCACCGCATCCACCTGCGTCTGCACGCCCACGCGGGCCCACATCTGCGCGATCGCCTGCGCCACGCGCGCGTCGTTGGGATAGCGGTCGTTCGGCGTGGTGAGCGCGATCCGGAAGCCCTGGGGATAGCCGGCCTCGGCGAGGAGGCGGCGCGCCGTCTCCGGCTCGAAGGGCGGCACGGGAATGTCCGGATTGTAGCCGATGCCGCCGGGCGGCATCCATTGGCCACTGGCGCTGGCCGTGCCGTCCATCACGCGCTCGACGAGCGTGTCGCGGCTGACGGCAAGCGAGAGCGCGCGCCGCACGCGGACATCCGTCAGCGGATTGCGCGCCAGCGGGCGGCCGGCATGGTCCGTCGCATAGGGCAGGGCATCCGGATTGGACAGGTTGAAGGTGAGGTGGATGAGCTGCGATCCCGCGATCTCGTGCACGGCGACGCGCGGGTCGCTCCGCAGCCGCGGCAGGTCGTTGGAGGGCACCTGGTCGATGAGGTCCACATCGCCGGACAGGAGCGCGGCGGTGCGCGCGCCGTCATTGGAGATGAAGCGGTAGCGGATCGTCTCCCAGTCCTGGCGCGGGCCCCACCACGCGGGATTGCGCGCGAATTCCAGCCGCTCGTTGGCCCGGAAGGCGACGAGGCGATAGGGGCCGGTGCCGATGGCGGCGCGGCCGTTGTTGAAGTCCTCCGTCGTCCGCCCTTCCACGGCGTGGCGCGCGACGATGGAGAACATCGCGACGTCGTGCTGGAGGAGCGGCGCGGGTCCCGCGGTGTGGAAGCGCAGCGTCAGCGGGTCCACGATCTCGATGCGCTGGATGGCGCGCACGAAGCCTGCGAAGCCCCCGGGGCTGTTGGGCACGTTCGGCACGCGGGCGATGCTGAAGGCGACATCCTCGGCGGTGAAGGGCCGGCCGTCATGCCAGGCGATGCCGGGGCGCAGCCGGAACTCCCAGACCGTGTCGGACACGGCATGCCAGCTCACCGCGAGACCGGGCTCCAGCTGCAGGGTCGGGCTGCGCATCACCAGCCGGTCGAAGATGTTCATCGTCGCGGCGTTGTTGGCCGAGGCGTTGTAGAAATGCGGGTCCATCGAGGTGACGGGGATGCCCGTGCCGAAGGTCAGGTCGTGTGCCCGCGCCGCGGTGGCGGCAAGGCAGAGCGCAGCGAGCGCCAGGCGGAGTCCCAGAACGACCTGTCCCATCAGCCATCCCCCTTCGCAACTGCGAAAGGCTAGGGCCACTTTGTCCGGCTGAACAGTCAAAATCGACTCGTGACATACCACAAAATCATCCTGTAGCCTTCAGGCGAAGGATGCCGAAAGCGAGGAACCGATGAGCGCCGTGCTCGATGATGCCGTGACCGCGACGCCGGATTTCGTCGGCAGCGCCCGGCGCCTGCGGAAGGCCTTCGCCGCCACCGGTGCCGAGGTAGATGCGGGCGGCTCGCTGCAGCCCAATCTCGACCTGATCGCCGGGGCAGGCATGCACGCCTTGCGCGTGCCGAGGCGCTGGGGCGGCCTCGGCACGGACGATCCCTATACGGACCTGGAGATGCTGGTGGAGATCCAGACGGAGATCGCGGCCGGCGAGAGCTCCACCGCCCATGTCTGGCAGCAGAACGTCCTGGCCCGGAACCTCTTCTACGCCGACCACGTGCCCGAGGAGACCAAGCGCATGCTGGCGCGCGAGATCCTCGAGGAGGGCGCGCGCAGCTGCAACCCGACGGCCGAGGCCGGCTCGCATCGCTATGTCATGAACACGCGATGCCGCCCGGCGCCCGGCGGCGTGATCCTCAACGGCGAGAAGAAATACGGCACGGGCAGCACGGGCGCCCGCTACGCGCTGGCCACCGCGCTGTGGGACCAGAGCAGCAGCTTCGTCGAGGAGGGCGTGCATTTCTGCTTCCCGCGGCTCGACGCGCCGGGCGTCACCATCCACGACGACTGGGACCACATGGGTCAGCGCGGCACGGGCAGCAACAGCATCACCTACACGGACGTCTTCGTGTCCGACGGCTGGCACTGGCACAGCCCGCGCAAGCACGGCGCGACCGACATCGCCGTCAGCACTGTCTCCGGCCTCGTCGCGCAGATGTTCTTCATCACGGCGATCCTGGGCTGCGGCCTGGGCGCGCTGGACGAGCTGACGAACGCGCTGCGCACCCGCACGCGGCCGGTGGACGTGAACTGGCAGAGCGCCGTCGAAGATCCCGGCATCCAGCACGCGGTCGGCCAATACGCCGCGCAGCTCGCCGCCGCGCGGGCGCTGGTGCGGCAGGCGGCGCGCGAGATCGTGCGCTTCGCGAAGGAGGGCGGTGATCGCGGACCGGCCTCGGTGATGATGATGCAGGCGAAGATCGCCTCCAGCGACGCCGCGCTCCACGTCGCCAGCGACATGTTCCGCCATTGCGGCGGCCGCTCCGCCTCCAGCGCCTATCGCATGGACCGGTTCTGGCGCAACGCGCGCACGCTCACCTTGCACGACCCGATCGACGTGAAGTACCGGCATATCGGCCGATGGGTGCTGGAGGGCGTCGAGCCGCCGGTCAGCTCCATCAGCTAGAGCATGATCGCCGCAGGTGGCATCACCGGAGGCGTGAATCATGCTCATGACAATGCTAGAACGAGAAGACGAGGAAAGCCCGTGTCCACGCATCTCGCCGAGCCGCCCGCGCGGCTGAGCGACCGCGCCTATGACGAGCTGCGGCGCATGATCATCGAGCTGGAGCTCGCGCCCGGCTCCTCGGTGAGCGAGCCCGACCTCTCGGCGCGGCTCAGCCATTCCAAGGGCAGCCTGCGCGCAGCGCTGCTGCGGCTGGCGCAGGAGGGGCTCGTCCACCCGATCCCGCGGCAGGGCTACCGGATCAGCCCGCTCACCATCAAGGACGCGCGGGACATCTTCGAGCTGCGCATGATGCTGGAGCCGCCGGCCGCGGCCCTGGCCGCGGGGCGCGTCGATCCCGAGGAGATGCGCGGCATCGAGCGGCGGCTGCTGCGCTTCTGCAAGGGGACCGGCGCGGCCTCCTTCGCGGGCTTCCTGCGCGCCAGCCGCGATTTCCGGCTGTCCCTGCCGCGCGCCTCGGGCAATGCGCGGCTGCTCGACGTCCTGTCGAACCTTCTGGACGCGCTGGAGCGCTACACCCGCCTCAACTTCCGCAACCACGAGCGGCTGGAGGAGGCCACGGAGAAGTACCGCGCGCTCATGACGCTGCTGCTGGACGGCGACGGGAAGCGCGCCGAGGCGCTGATGCGCGCCCATCTGGAGCAGGCGCGCGACAACGTCCTGCAGGCGCTGCTGTCGCGCCCCGAGGTCATCGGCGGGCCGCTGCGCGCGAGATAGCGCTCAGTGCAGCATCGCCCCCACCGGCCGCTGCATCGCCGCGACCGGCATCGCCTGCGGCGGCAGGCGGTGGCCGGCGGCCGACATCATCGCCGCGAAGCGCTGCGCACCCCGCAGCGCCGGCGCGACCGAGCCGGGCGGCACCCAGTCCGAGATGACGTCGAGCGCGGAGAGCGTGTCCGCATTCTGCATCGCGTTCACCAGCCGCAGCATCAGCACCTCGTCGGCGCCGAGCGAGGGGCAGCGGCAGCAGCGCACCTCGATGATCCGCTGCGCCGCGCTGCCCACCACCGACATCAGCAGGTCGAAGCCCACCGCGCCGGCCGAGGCCACGCCGGCCAGGCGGAACATCTCGCGCCAGTCCGGATGCGGCGTCCCCGGGCGCATGATCGGGGCGACCCAGGCGCGCAGGGCCGCCACGACGAAAAGCTCCTCCGGCCCGAGGTCGAGGATCGCGCGCTCGCCGGGAGCGGGACGATGATCGGGGTTGCAAGGCTCCATCAGGGACACGACCTCAGTTCTGGTTGGCAGGCTCGGCCGGGGCCGGCTGCTGCGGGGCCGGAGGCAGGGGCTTTTCCACGGGCGGCTGCACCACCACCGCGCCTGGCGCGGCGAGCAGGAAGGGCGAAAGGGGGGCAGAGCGCATCGTCATGTCTCCTGACTGGCCTGCGAAATATATTGCGATTGAGAGTTATTCGCAATTAGATTCTGCCGCAACGGATGAGGCGGCTCTTTCGCCCCGTCCTCCCATGTCGGAAGCTGCATCCATGCCGGACAACATCTCCCCCCTTCCTCCCGCGCTCGGCGGCCTCCTCGCCCGGACCTCGGTGCCGGCGCGGCTGCTGCGCGCCCCCGCGCCCGACCGCCCCGTGCTGGACCTGGCCGTCTCGGCGGCCCTCTGCGCGCCGGACCATGGCGGGCTGCGGCCCTGGCGCTTCGTCTTCATCGAGGGCGAGGCGCGCCTGGCGCTGGGCGACCTGCTCGTCGCCTCCATGCTGGCCCGCGCGCCCGACACGCCGGCCGAGCGCCTCGAGATCGAGCGCGCCAAGCCGCTGCGCGCGCCGCTGGTCGTGGCGGCCGGCGCCGCCATCAACCACGAGCGCCCCGGTGTGCCGCCCTGGGAGCAGGAGGCCTCGGCCGCCGCGGGCATCATGAACTTCCTGAACGCGCTCGACGCGCAGGGCTTCGGCGCCTGCTGGCTCTCCTCTCCGGCGCTGAAGGATCCGGCCGTGAAGACGGCGCTCGGCTTCGCGGAGGGGGATTCGCTGCTCGGCTGGGTCTACGTGGGCACGCCCGATGCCGACCGCCCGCGGCCCCTCCGCCCGGCGCCGGAGGGGTTCCGGTGGGACTGGGCGCCGGTGCGGTAAGCCCCGCGGCGCGGCCTTCGTCCCCGGCGTCGCGTCTGTCGCGCGTGCCCCCTTCAATCCCGCGGAAGTCCTTGCTCCGGCGCGGGACCGCTGCGCAGTATCGCGCCGCGCCGCATGACGGCGCGGGGGACAATCCGGGGGGAGACCGCGAATGGACATCGTGTCGCGCGCCAAGGGGCTGCTGACTCAGCCGCAGGTCGAATGGAACGCCGTGGCCGCGGAACCGGCCGATGTGGGAGGCCTCTTCACCAGCTATGTGGTGCCGCTATCGGCGATCCCGGCGATCGCCGGCTTCATCGGCGCCTATCTGATCATCGGCGGCGCGGTGGGCCTGGTGCCGCTGCTGATCGGCGCGATCACCAGCTACATCCTCGGGCTGGTCGGCATCTTCGTGCTCGGCAAGATCATCGAATTCCTGAGCCCGAAATTCGGCGGCCCGGAGGACGGCATCGCCGCGATGAAGCTGGCGGCCTTCGCCCCCACGGCCTCCTGGGTCGCGGGCATCTTCCTCCTGCTGCCGGTGATCGGCGCACTGCTGGCGCTGATCGGCGCGCTCTACAGCATCTACCTCTTCTACCTGGGCGCCCCGATCGTCGCGCGGGTGCCCAAGGAGCGGGTCATCCCCTTCACCGTCGCGGTCTTCGTGGTGGCCCTGCTGGTCAACCTCGTGATCGGCGCCGTCGTGTCAATGCTGCACTAGGCATGATCGCTGCAGGCGGAATCCTGCGGACGAAGAAGCCCCTGGCGCGTGAGGAGCTGAGGCCGGATCGGCCGAAGGTCCGGATCACGCGCCGAGACGGCCGCGTCAGCGCGCCAGGCTGAAGCCGAAGCGCTGCCAGACCGGCACCGCCTCGGGGCCGGTCAGGAGGGCGAGCATCGCGCGGGCCTGGGCATTGCCCTCGGCGCGGCGCGTCAGCGCGAAGGGATAGGTGACGGGCGTGTGGCTCTCGGCCGGGAAGGTGCCGACCACGCGCACGCCCTGGCTGATCGCCGCGTCCGTCGCATAGACGATGCCGTAGGGCGCCTCGCCGCGCTCCACCAGCAGCAGGGCGGAGCGGACGCTGTCGGCGCGGGCGAGGCGCGGGGAGATCGCGTCCCACTGGCCCATCCAGGTCAGCGCGGCCTGGGCGTAGCGGCCCACAGGCACATGCGCGGGATCGCCCGTCGCGAGGCGGCCGTTGGGGCCGAGCAGCGCGACCAGGTTCGTGTCGCGCGCCAGCGTCAGGGGTTGCGCGGCATTGGCCGGCGCCACCAGCACCAGCGCATTGCCGATCGGGCTCACGCGGGTCGCGTTCACGATGAGGTTCCGTTCCTGGAGGTAGTCCATCCAGGGCTCGTCCGCGCTCATGAAGAGATCGGCCGGCGCGCCCTGCTCGATCTGCCGGGCGAGCGCGGAGGAGGCGGCGAAGGACATGCGCGGGGCGGGATGGCCGCGGTTCTGCCACTCCTGCGCGACGGCGCGCATGGCGTCCGTCAGGCTGGCGGCCGCGAAGATGGTGAGCGGCGCCTCCTGCGCACGGGGGACGGCGGGCGCGGCGAGCAGGCCGAGGAGTGCGAGGGCGGCGAGAAAGCGGCGTTGCATGCGGAGTCCTCCGATGGCGTGACGTCCGCTTCGTTATAGTTGCTTGGCAATAGCGAGCAAATGGTCGCCAGGCTGGGGGGCGGCCCCGCCTCGCGCTGCGCCGCCGCCTCGACCTCCCGGTAGCGCGCGATCAGGGCCCGCCCCGTGGCGGTGAGCGCGGCCCCGCCGCCCTTCTGCCCGCCGGGCGCCCGGCTCACCACCGACGCGCCGATGGCCGCATCCAGTGCCGACACCAGCCCCCAGGCCCGCGGATAAGACATGCCGAGCGCCCGCGACGCGGCGGCGATGGAGCCGGTCTCGGCGATGGCTTCCAGCAGCGCGATCTTCCCAGGACCGATCTTGCCGCCGGAGGCAAGGTCGAGACGGATGCTTACGCGCACGGGCAGGGCAGAGGGATCGGACACGAAAGCATTGAAGCCCAGCTGAGCGCCGCTGTCAGCCTCGCCGTGGATGGACGGACCGGGCCTGCTGCGCTATAAACAGGAAAATATAACGATGGAGGATCAAGCATGACCGTCGATGTCCCCGTGACCCGCCACCCATTCCTGGACGGCAAACTCAAGCGCATGCTGATCGACGGGAAGTGGCTGGAGGCCGCCTCCGGCAAGACCTTCGAGACCTTCAACCCCGCCACCGGCGAGGTCCTGGCCACCGTCGCCGAGGGCGACAGCGAGGATATCGACCTCGCCGTCGGGGCCGCCCGCCGCGCCTTCGAGGGCCCCTGGTCGAAGGCGAAGCCCTTCGAGCGCCAGAACCTCCTGCTCAAGCTCGCCGATCTCGTCGACAAGCATTTCGAGGAACTGGCCGATCTGGACACGCTCGACATGGGCGCGCCGATGAGCCGCACGCGCGGCAGCCGCCTCCGCGCCGTGGGCATGCTGCGCTACTATGCGGGGCAGGCGACCTCGATCCACGGCGAGACCATCGAGAACTCGCTGCCCGGCGAGATCCACTCCTTCACGCTGAAGGAGCCGGTGGGCGTGGTCGGCGCCATCATCCCCTGGAACGGCCCGCTGACGGCCACGATCTGGAAGATCGGCCCCGCGCTCGCCACCGGCTGCACCGTGGTGCTGAAGCCGGCCGAGGAAGCGCCGCTCACCCCGCTGCGCCTGGCCGAGCTCTGCCTGGAGGCGGGCGTGCCGCCGGGCGTGGTGAACGTGGTGCCAGGCTTCGGCGAGACGGCGGGCGCCGCGCTCGCCGCGCATCGCGACGTGGACAAGGTGGCCTTCACGGGATCGCATCTGACGGGCCAGAAGATCATCCAGGCCTCGGCCGGCAACCTGAAGCGCGTCTCGCTGGAGCTCGGCGGCAAGTCGCCGGACGTGGTCTTCGCCGACGCCGATCTCGACGCGGCGGTGCCGGGCGCGGCCATGGCGGTCTTCGCCAATTCCGGCCAGATCTGCAGCGCCGGCACGCGGCTTTTCGTCGAGCGGAAGATCTACGAGGAGTTCTCCCAACGCGTCGCCGACTTCGGGAAATCCCTGAAGGTGGGCGACGGGCGCGACCCCGAGGTGCAGGTCGGCCCCCTGGTCTCGGTCGAGCAGCTCGAGCGCGTCACGGGCTACCTCTCCATCGGCCGGCAGGAGGGCGCGCGGCCGCTCTCCGGCGGCGAGCGGCTCACCGAGGGCGCGTTGTCCAAGGGCTTCTTCGTGCCGCCCACCGTCTTCGCCGACGTGAAGGACGAGATGCGCATCGCCCAGGAGGAGATCTTCGGCCCGGTTATCTCCGCCATCCCCTTCGACGACATCGAGGAGGTCATCGGCCGCGCCAACCGCACGGGCTTCGGCCTGGGCAGCGGCCTCTGGACGCGCGACGTGAGCAAGGCCCACAAGCTGGCCAAGGCGATCCGCGCGGGCTCGGTCTGGATCAACTGCTACCAGGCGATGGACCCGGCCGTGCCCTTCGGTGGCTACAAGATGAGCGGCTATGGCCGCGAAAGCGGCAAGCAGCACGTCGAGGAGTACCTGAACGTCAAGTCGGTCTGGATCAAGACCGGCTGACGGGGCAGTGTTGCGGGCGCATGACCAGGGTGCCCGCATGAGTCTCAAGACCGAAGGACGGGGCGTCTTCCACAGCTCCGTCTGCCCGCACGACTGCCCCTCGACCTGCGCGCTGGAGGTCGAGGTGATGCCCGGCGCGCAGCGCATCGGCGCAGTGCGCGGCGCCGCGGCGAACAACTACACGGCCGGCGTGATCTGCGCGAAGGTCGCGCGCTATTCGGAGCGCGTGCACCATCCCGACCGCGTGACGACAGCGCTGCTGCGCACGGGGCCGAAGGGCTCCGGCCAGTTCCGCGAGATCGGCATGGAGGAGGCGCTGGACCGCGTCGCCGAGCGCCTGATGGATGTCGCGGCGAAGCACGGGCCTGAGGCGGTCTGGCCCTACTACTTCGCCGGCACCATGGGCCTCGTGCAGCGCGACGGCATCAACCGGCTGCGCCACGTGATGCGCTACTCGCGCCAGCGCAGCACCATCTGCAGCACGATCTGCGAATCCGGCTGGATGGCGGGCGTCGGGAAATTCACGGGCCCCGATCCGCGCGAGATGGCGAAGTCCGACCTCATCGTCATGTGGGGCGGCAATCCCGTCGCGACGCAGGTGAACGTGATGACGCACATCACTCGCGCCCGGAAGGAGCGCGGCGCGCGACTGATTGTCGTCGACCCCTACCGCACCGGCACCGCCCAGGCCGCCGACCTGCACCTGCCCGTGCGCCCGGGCACCGACGGCGCCCTGGCCTGCGCGGTGATGCACGTCGCCTTCCGCGACGGCTTCGCGGACCGCGACTACATGGCGCGGTTCTCCGACGCCGATCCGGGGCTGGAGGCGCATCTCGCCGAGCGCGGCCCGGAATGGGCATCCGCGATCACCGGGCTTTCCGTCGAATCCATCGAGGCCTTCGCCCGCGAATACGGCACGACCGAGCGCGCCTATATCCGCTGCGGCTACGGCTTCTCCCGCTCGCGCAACGGCGCGGCCTGCCTGCATGCCGTGACCTGCCTGCCGACGGTCACGGGCAAGTGGCGGCACGAGGGTGCCGGCGCCTTCTGGAACAACCGCGGCATCTACCACTGGAACAAGACGCTCATCGAAGGGCTGGACCGCAAGGACACCACGATCCGCGAGATGGACATGTCCCGCATCGGCGCCGTGCTGACCGGCGACCGCAAGGAGCTCGGCGACGGGCCGCAGGTCCACGCCCTCTTCACCCAGAACGTGAATCCGGTGACCGTCGCGCCCGACAGCAACCGCGTGCGCCGCGGCTTTCTGCGCGACGATCTCTTCGTCTGCGTCCACGAGCAGTTCATGACCGAGACGGCCCGCATGGCCGACATCGTGCTGCCCGCGACGATGTTCCTCGAGCACGACGATCTCTACCAGGCCGGCGGCCACAGCCACATCCAGATCGGCCCGAAGCTCATCGAGGCGCCGGGCGAGTGCATGTCCAACCACGACGTCACGGCGGCCCTGGCGCGGCGCATGGGCGGCGCGCATCCCGGCTTCGGCATGAGCGCGATGGAGGTGATCGACGCCACGCTGCGCGCCTCCGGCTGGCCCGGTGCCGAGGAGGTGCTGGCGGGACGCTGGGTGGACGCGCAGCCGGACTACGCGGCAAGCCACTTCCTCGACGGCTTCGGCCATAAGGACAAGCGCTTCCACTTCGCCCCCGATTGGGCCGCCATCGGCCCCGATCATGCCCCCATGCCGAAATGGCCCGACCACATGGCCGCCATCGACGAGGCCAATGCCGCGCATCCCTTCCGCATGGTGACGGCGCCGGCGCGCCAGTTCCTCAACACGAGCTTCACCGAGACCATGACCTCGCGGAAGCGCGAGGGCCGGCCCACCGCGCTCGTCCATCCCGACGATGCCGGCCGTCTCGGCGTCGAGGATGGCGGCCGCGTGCGCCTCGGCAACGGCCGCGGCGAGGTGATCGTGCACGCGAAGCTCTTCGACGGGCTGCAGCCCGGCGTCATCGTCGTGGAAAGCGTCTGGCCCAATGCCGATTTCGAGGGCGGCATGGGCATCAACGCGTTGACGAGCGACGATCCCGCTCCACCTGCCGGAGGCGCGGTCTTCCACGACACTGCCGTCTGGATGCGCGCGATCGCCGCGCAAATGGAAAATACGCCCGCCCTCGCGGCCGAATAGCTTTCGTCACGGAGAGAAGTCCATGTCCGCCATGATCCAGCATGCGCAGCGCCGGTTGGGCGCGAGCGATCTCACGGTCCTGCCCATCGGCCTCGGCTGCATGTCGCTCTCCGGCGTCTATGGCGACGCCGACGATGCGGAATCGGTGAAGCTCATCCACCACGCCATCGAGCGCGGCGTGAACCATCTCGACAGCTCCGACATGTACGGCTGGGGCCACAACGAGAAGGTGCTGGGCGAGGCGCTGAAGGGCGGCTGGCGCGAGAAGATCGTGCTCGCGACGAAGTTCGGCCAGACCAGGCCCACCGAGCCCGGCGGCCCCAACGGCGCGAATGGCCGGCCCGAATACGTGCTGCAATCCTGCGAGGACAGCCTGAAGCGCCTCGGCGTGGAGGTGATCGACCTCTACTACCAGCACCGCGTCGACGCGGACGTGCCGATCGAGGAGACCGTGGGCGCCATGGCTGATCTCGTGAAGCAGGGCAAGGTTCGCTACCTCGGGCTTTCGGAGGCCGCGCCGGAGACCATCCGCCGCGCCCATGCCGTGCACCCGATCACCGCGGTGCAGACGGAATACTCCATCATGTACCGCGTCGAGGCGGAGGAGACGCTGAAGACCACGCGCGCGCTCGGCATCAGCTACGTCGCCTATTCGCCGCTCGGCCGCGGCTTTCTGACCGGCACCATCAAGACCCAGGAGCAGGTGGACGGCCGCCGTGCCGCCCATCCCCGCTTCAAGCCCGAGAACTTTTCCGCCAACCGCACGCTGGTGGCCCCGATCGAGGAACTGGCCGGGCGCAAGGGCTGCACGCCCGCGCAGGTCGCGCTCGCCTGGCTGCTGGCGCAGGGCGAGGACCTCGTGACCATCCCCGGCACGCGCAAGCCGGCGCGGCTGGACGAGAACCTGGGCGCGCTGGATGTCAGCCTGACCCCGGACGAGGTGGCGTCCCTGTCCGCCGCCCTCCCGCCCGGCGCCGCCTCGGGCACGCGCTACCCCGCGAGCAGCATGGCGCGGGTGCAGCTCTGAGAGGTTGCTCGGGAATTCCGGCGGCTGAGGGGGCGCGAGGGATTTTTCGCGCTCGGAAGGCGCCGGAATTTCGAGCGGCCTCCACCCTTGACCTTCCCATAAGGGCAAGCCCCATCTCCACCCCCGACGGACGACGAGGAGCGGCGAGATGACCGAATGCAGCTGCGGACGCGATCACGGGGCCGCGCCCAGGACCGCGATCGACCCGGTCTGCGGCAAGGTGATAGACCCGGCGAAGACCGAGCACCACGCCGGGCATGCCGGCCAGACCTACCACTTCTGCCGCGCCGGCTGCCGCACCATGTTCGTGGCCGATCCCGAGCGCTACGCGAAGAAGGCGGGGCCCTTCTCCTGCGAGGCTGCCGATCATCACCAGGCCGGGGCAGCGACGGCGATCGACCCGGTCTGCGGCATGACGGTGGACCCCGCGACGACGGCGCACCATGCCGAGCACGCAGGCACGACCTACCATTTCTGCAGCGCCGGCTGCCGGGAGAAATTCCTCGCCGACCCCAAGCGCTACGTGAAGAAGGCCGAGCCGGCTGGCGCCTCCTGCTGCCATGGCGGCCACGAGGGCCACCACCATCACGCCGAGGCGGCGACGGTGAAGGACCCGGTCTGCGGCATGGATGTGGACCCGGCGAAGACCCTGCATCACGCGGAGCATGCCGGCACCGGATACCATTTCTGCAGCGCGGGCTGCCGGACCAAATTCGTGGCCGATCCCGGCCGCTACCTGCACGCCAAGCCGCAACTGAAGGCCGAGCCGGTCGTCCCCGGCGCCATCTACACCTGTCCCATGCATCCCGAGATCCGTCAGGTCGGCCCGGGAAGCTGCCCCATCTGCGGCATGGCGCTGGAGCCCGAGATGCCCTCGGCCGAGACCGGGCCGAACCCGGAGCTCGTGGACTTCACGCGCCGCTTCTGGATCGGCCTCGTCCTCACACTGCCGGTCTTCGCGCTGGAGATGGGCGGGCATCTGGCGGGCATCCACCTCCTCGCGCCGCATACGAGCAACTGGGTCCAGCTCGTCCTGGCCACGCCCGTCGTGCTCTGGGCGGGATGGCCCTTCTTCGAGCGTGGCTGGAAGAGCCTTGTCACCCGCAACCTCAACATGTTCACGCTGATCGCGCTCGGCACCGGCGTCGCCTGGATCTACAGCATCGTCGCGACGGTCGTGCCCGGCATCTTCCCGCCGGCCTTCCGCGCGCATGACGGCTCGGTCGCGGTCTATTTCGAGGCGGCCGCGGTCATCACCGTCCTGGTGCTGGTAGGCCAGCTGCTGGAGCTCCGTGCCCGCGAGCGCACCGGCGGCGCCATCCGCGCGCTGCTGGACCTCGCGCCCGCCCTGGCACGCCGCGTCGCGGCCGATGGATCGGAGATCGAGATTCCGCTGGCCGAGGTCCAGGTCGGCGACCACCTCCGCGTCCGTCCCGGCGACAAGGTGCCGCTCGACGGTGAGGTGCTGGAAGGCAGCTCCTACCTCGACGAAAGCCTCGTCACCGGCGAATCCGTGCCGGTGGCCAAGGCGGTCGGGGCGCGCGTCATCGGCGGTACGCTGAACGGGCAGGGCTCCTTCGTGATGCGCGCGGATCGTGTCGGGCAGGACACGGTGCTGGCGCAGATCGTGCGCATGGTCGCCTCCGCCCAGCGCTCCCGCGCGCCGATCCAGCGCCTCGCCGACCAGGTGGCGGGGTGGTTCGTGCCGGCCGTCATCGCCGTGGCGCTCCTGGCCTTCGCCGCCTGGGCCGTCTGGGGGCCGGAGCCGCGGCTCGCCTATGGCCTGGTGGCGGCGGTGGCGGTGCTCATCATCGCCTGCCCCTGCGCGCTCGGCCTCGCCACGCCGATGTCGATCATGGTCGGCGTGGGCCGCGGCGCGCAGGCCGGCGTGCTGATCCGCGACGCCGAGGCGCTGGAGCGCATGGAGCGCATCGACACATTGGTCGTGGACAAGACCGGCACGCTCACCCAGGGGCGGCCCGAGGTGGTGGCGCTGGTCCCCTCCGGCCTGGACGAGGCGGAGATGCTCCGCCTCGCCGCCGGTCTGGAGCGGCCGAGCCAGCATCCGCTGGCCGAGGCCGTGGTGCGCGCCGCGCAGGCGCGCGGCTTCGCCATCCCGGCCGTGGAGGGCTTCGACGCACCGACCGGCCGCGGCGTGCTGGGCCGGGTGGAGGGCCGCGCGCTCGCCATCGGCAATGCGCGGCTGATGCAGGAGCAGGGCATCGATGTCGCCGGCATCGCCGCCGAGGCGGAGCGGCTGCGCGGCGAGGGCTCCACCGTCTTCTTCGTGGCGGCGGACGGGAAGGCGGCCGGCCTCATCGCCGTCGCCGATCCCGTGAAGGAGAGCGCCGCCGGGGCGCTGGCCGGCCTCGCGGCCGAGGGCGTTGATGTGGTGATGCTGACCGGCGACAGCCGCGCCACCGCCGAGGCCGTGGCGAAGCGCCTGGGCATCACCGAGGTCGAGGCCGAGGTACTGCCCGAGGACAAGCAGCGCATCGTCGAGAAACTGAAGAGCGAAGGCCGCCACGTCGCCATGGCCGGCGACGGCGTGAACGACGCGCCCGCCCTGGCCGCGGCCGAGATCGGCATCGCCATGGGCACCGGCACCGACGTGGCCATCGAGAGCGCCGGCATCACCCTGCTGGGCGGCGACCTCGCGGGCATCCTGCGCGCGCGGCGGCTCTCCCGGGCGGTGATGCGGAACATCCGCCAGAACCTGTTCTTCGCCTTCATCTACAACGCGGCCGGCGTGCCGATCGCGGCCGGCGTGCTCTACCCGATCTTCGGCCTGCTGCTCTCGCCGGTCATCGCGGCGGCGGCGATGGCGCTCTCCTCGGTGAGCGTGGTGGGCAACGCGCTGCGGCTGCGCGCAGCGAGGATCGACTGACTACTCCGGCTGGACGCCGGTGATCCGCACCACCTCGGCATAGCTGCGGATCTCGGCATCCAGGAAGGTGCGGAACTGCGCTGACGACATGGGCATTCCCACCGCGCCCAGCCGCTCATGCGCCGCGACCATCTCGGGCTCGCCGAGGATGCGGTTCACCTCGGCATTGAGGCGTTCGACGATCGCCGCCGGCGTGCCGGCCGGCGCGAAGAGACCGTTCCACAGCCCCGCCTCGAAGCCCGGAAAGGTGTCGGCGAGGGTGGGCAGCTCCGGCAGCAGGGCGGCGCGCTGCAGCCCGGTCGTGGCGAGGCCGCGAATCTGGCTCGCGCGGATCAGCGGCGCCAGCGTGAAGACGGCGTCGAAGAGGAGCTGGATCTGGCCCGCGACCAGCGCGGTCCGCGCCTCCGCGTAGTTGCGGTAGGGCACGTGCTGCATGCGGATGCCCGCCTGCGCGGCCAGCCGCTCCATCGTCAGGTGCAGCGCCGCGCCCGGCCCGGAGGAGGCGTAGTTCAGCATGCCGGGATTCGCCTTCGCATGGGCGATGAGCTCGGCCAGCGAGTGCACCGGCAGGTTGTTCGCCACCACCAGCGCGAAGGGAAAGCTGTCGAGCATCGCGACGGGCGCGAGATCCGTCATCAGCCGGAAGGGCCGTCGCGGCTGCAGCGTCTCGTTGATCGCCTGGTTGGTCGTGCCGACGACCAGCGCATAGCCATCCGGCGGCGATTTCGCGACGGCGTCCACGCCGATGGTGCCGGCGAGGCCGGGCCGGTTCTCCGCCACCACGGACTGCCCCAATCCACGCGACAGCCGCTCCGCGACGAGCCGCGCCACCGTGTCGGTCGAGCCGCCGGGCGAATAGGGCACGATCAGCCGCAGCGGCCGGCGCGGCCAGCCGGCCTCCTGTGCCCTCGCGGGGAAGGGCAGGGTAACGGCGAGGCCGAGCAGCGCGCGGCGGTCCATCAGATCGTCACCGGCAGGGTCCGGCCTTCCTGCAGGGACTGCTCGATGATTTCAGCGAGACGCACCAGCCGCAGCCCGTCCGCGCCCGTGCCGAGGCGCGTGCCACCATCGGCGAGGTCCATGGCGAAGCCATCCAGCTCGTCGCGGTAGAGGTCGCAGGCCGCGACGCGCTCCTCCCGCTTGCCCTGGGCATTGGTGACGGTGAGGCTGAATTCCTCGACCCAGCGGAGCGGCCCGGTGCGCAGCATGCCGGCCGTGCCGATCACCACGAGATCGCTGCCCGAGAAGGGCGCCTCGCGCGAGGCGCGCAGGCTGACCTGTGCGCCACCCTCGGTGCGCAGCAGCAGCGTGATGGTGTCGGCGCCCTGGCCGCTGCCCGGCGGCGGATAGGCGAGGCCGGAGACGCTGGCATAGCCCTGGCCGAGCAGCCGCGGCACCAGGTCCAGCAGATGCAGGCCCACGTCGTAGAGGATCCCACCGCCCTGGGCCGGATCCTCGCGCCAGGGTGCGCGTTCCGACAGCGGCGCCGCGCGCTCGATGGACAGCGCCCGGACCGTGCCGATCTCACCCGACCGCAGCACCTCGCCCACGCGCGACAAAAAATTCTCGAAGCGCAGGTGCAGGCCGAGGCGCAGCATCACGCCGGCCGTCTCGCAGGCCGCGATCATCGCGAGCGCGTCGGCCTCGGTCATCGCCAGCGGCTTCTCGCAGAGCACGTGCTTGCCGGCGGCGGCGGCTTCCAGCACCACGTCGAGGTGCCTGTCGTTCGGCGTCATGACGAAGACCGTGTCCACGTCCGGCGCGCGCACGAGCTCCTTATAATCCCCGTAGATGCGGGGGATTCCATGGTGTTCACCGAAGGCGCGGCCCTTCTCCGGATCGCGCGTGGCGCCCGCGGTCACCACCGCATGCTGCGCGCGCCCCAGCGCCGGCATGATCCCGTTCGCCGCCAGCGAGCCCAGCCCGACGAGCCCCCAGCGCAACGACTTCACCATCCCCCGATCACCCCCGATGTCCGGAGCGAGCATAGGTGTGCCGCGGCGGCGCTGCCAATTGCCCGACGCCCCGTCGCGCCGCACACTCACGCCGAAGAGGAGCGAGATCGCATGGAAAAGCTGCTGATGATGGCCGCGCCGCTGGGCGAGCGCCTGCGCCAACGCAAGGAGACGGTCGCCGTCTCGGAATCCTCCGCGGGCGGGCTGATCTCGGCCGCGCTGCTCGCGCAGGCCGGCGCCTCGGCCTATTTCCTCGGTGGCGCCGTGACCTACACCGGGCCCGCGCGGCTCGGCCTCGTCGGCATCACGCCCGAGGACATGGAGGGCATGCGCTCCTCCAGCGAGCCCTACGCCATGCTGCTCGCGCGCCGCCTGCGCGAGCGGCTGGGCGCGACCTGGGGCCTCGCCGAGACCGGCGCGGCCGGCCCTACGGGCAACCGCTACGGCGACGCGGCGGGGCACAGCTGCCTCGCCATCTCTGGCCCGGTGGAGATGGTGCGCACGCTGGAGACCGGCATGTCCGACCGATGGGAGAACATGCTCGACTTCGCGGCCGCGGCCATGAACCTGCTCGGCGAGGGCATGGACGCCGCGGGATAGGCACATCGCTTGCATGGCGCCCTGGTGACTTCACGCACCAGAGGATTTTCGCCGGCATGACGCGCGCCCGACTGTTTTTCGCTGCCCTGATTTCCATCGTGCTGGGTGCATCCAGTGCAATCGCGCAGCCCGCCTGGCCCACGCGCCCGGTCTCGATCGTCGTGCCCTACGTCCCCGGCGGCCCGTCCGACCTGCTGGCCCGCGCGCTGGCCGGCCCGCTCCAGGCGGCGATCGGCCAGTCCGTGCTGGTGGAGAACCGGACCGGCGGCAATGGCGTCGTCGCCGTGCAGTACGTGACGCGCCAGCCGGCGGACGGGCACACGCTCTTCATCGCGGCGAGCGGCATCATGACGGTGACACCGGCGATCAACGCGCGGCTGCCCTATGATCCGACGACGGACTTCACGCCGCTGACGCTCGCCATCAGCGCGCCCAACCTGATGGTGGTGAACCCAAGCATCCCCGCCACGAACGTGACGGAGCTGGTGGCCTGGCTGAAGGCCAATCCCGGCACGGCCTCCTTCGGCTCCTCGGGCATCGGTTCCTCCGAGCAGCTGGGCATGGAGCTGTTCAAGCTGCTGACCGGCACCACGCCGACGCATATCCCCTATCCCGGCGGCGGCGCGGCAGTGACCGATCTCGTTTCGGGCACCTTGCAACTCTCGCTGCTGAACATCGCGACCGTGGCGCCGCATGTGGCAGGCGGGCGGCTGCGCGCCATCGCCGTCGGCGGCACGCAGCGGCATCCGCTGCTGCCCAACGTGCCCACCTTCCTGGAAGCCGGCATGTCCGACTACACCACCGGAAGCTGGCACGGCATCGTCGGCCCGCGCGGGATGGCACCGGCGCTGCAACTGCGCGTGCAGGAGGCGCTTCGGACCGCGCTTCGCGACCCGCAGATCGCCCAGCGGCTGGCGGCGACGGGCTTCGCCGTGGAAGCCACGGATGGCGCGGCGCTTCAATCCACCATCGTGGGTGACCTGGCGCGCTGGCGCGAGGTCGTGCGCAGCGCGAACATCAGCGTCGACTGATGCAGACCATCCCCGCCCGCCGCGGCAAGGCGACGCATCTGAAGGCCGGTCAGTCCATCCGCATCGTCAACACGCATGGCGAGCAGGTGGTGGACACCTGGGCCTTCGTGGAGGGGGCCTTCACGACGGGGATGCTCACCGAGTTCCTGTCCATGGAGCACACGCGCGCCACGCTGACCAAGCTGATCCCGCGCGTCGGCGACGGGCTCTACACCAACCGCCGCCGCAGGATCCTGACGATGGTGGAGGACAGCTCGAAGGGCGATCACGACACGCTGATCGCCGCCTGCGACAGCGAGCGCTACATCCTGCTCGGCGTGCGCGAGTACCACGACAACTGCACCGACAATCTCTTCGCCGCGATGCAGGCGCTGGGCCTGACTCCGCCGGAATGCCCGAGCCCGCTCAACCTCTTCATGAACATCCCCTGGACGCCGTCGGGCGGGCTCTCCTTCGAGCCGCCGACGACCAAGCCGGGCGACTACGTGACCCTGCGCGCGGAACTCGACTGCATCGTCGCGATGTCGGCCTGCCCGCAGGACATCCTGCCGATCAACGGCACCTCGGGAAAACCCACCGAAGCGCATTTCGAGATCATCGATCGGGCCTGATCGCTTCAGGCCCTCTGCGGCCTGAAGCGCGAATCAGCCTCGCGGCGCATCCGGCGACCACCGCAGCAGGCGGAGCGCGTTCAGCGTCACCAGCACCGTGGCGCCCGTATCCGCCAGGATCGCCGGCCAGAGCCCTGTGACGCCGGCCAGGGTGGTGACCAGGAACACGCCCTTCAGCCCCACCGCGACGGCCACGTTCTGCTTCACATTCGCCATGGTGGCGCGCGAGAGCGCGACGAGCTCCGCCACGCCCGTCACGCGGTCGCGCAGCACGGCCGCATCGGCCGTCTCTAGCGCGACATCCGTGCCGCCACCCATGGCGATGCCGACCGAGGCCGCCGCGAGAGCGGGCGCGTCGTTGATGCCGTCGCCCACCATCGCCACCGGGCCCTGCGCCTTGAGCGCGGCGATCTCGCGCAGCTTGTCCTCCGGCAGCAGCTCCGCCTTCACCTCGAGGCCGAGGCTGGCGCCGATGGCGGCGCCGGTGCGGGCATTGTCGCCTGTCAGCATCACCGGCCGCACGCCGAGCGCGGTCAGCGCCGCCATGCCGGCGGCCGCATCGGCGCGCGGCTCGTCGCGCAGCGCGATCAGGCCGAGCGGATCCTGGCCGATCTGCGCCACGGAAACGGTCTTTCCCTCGCCCTCCAGCCGCGCCAGCGCCTCGGCGAGCGGACCGGAGGCCGGCACGTGGCGCGGGCTGCCGATCATCACCACGCGTCCCGCGACGACAGCCTGCACCGCCTTGCCCGGCGTGGCGGAGAAGCCGCGCGCGGGCGGCACGCTCAGGCCGCGCTGGCCGGCTTCCGCCAGGATGGCCCTGGCCAGCGGATGCGAGCTGCCCTGCTCGACGCCGGCTGCCAGCGCCAGCAGCTCGTTCTCGGAGCGGCCCTCGGCGGGGATCACGTCGGTCACGCGGGGCCGCCCCTCGGTCAGCGTGCCCGTCTTGTCGAAGGCGATGTGGCGGATGGCGCCGATCACCTCCAGCGCCGCGCCGCCCTTCACCAGCAGCCCGCGCCGCGCGCCGGCCGAGAGGCCCGAGGCCATGGCGGCCGGGACCGAGATCACCAGGGCGCAGGGACAGGCGATCAGCAGCACGGCCAGGCCGCGATAGAGGCTGGTGGACCAGTCCCAGCCGAAGAGGAACGGCGTCGCCAGGATCACCAGCAGCGACACGATCATCGCCCCCGGCGTCCACCACGCGGAAAAACGCTCGATGAAGCGCTGCGTCGGCGCGCGCGAGGCCGTGGCCTCCTCCACCATGCGGATGATGCGCGCGATGGTGTTGTCGGAGGCCGCATGCGTCACGCGGATCCGCAGCGCGCCGTCGGCATTGATGCTGCCGGCGCGCACCACCTCGCCCGGACCGCGCGTCACCGGCACGCTCTCGCCGGTGACGGGGCTCTCGTCCAGCGCGGAGCGGCCCTCCTCGATGGCCCCGTCGCAGGGCAGCCGGTCGCCGGGGCGGGCGAGCACCAGATCGCCGACCTTGAGATGCGCGGCCGGAATCTCCTCCGTGCCGCCGGCCGCGGTCATGCGCAGGGCCGTGCGCGGCATGAGCGAGGCCAGCGCGCGGATGCCCGCCCGCGCGCGCCCGGCGGCGACGTTCTCCAGCATCTCGCCCAGCGCGAAGAGCAGCACGACCACCGCCGCCTCCTCCGCCGCGCCGATGATGGCGGCACCGATTGCGGCCGTGCACATCAGCGTCTCGATGGAGAAGGGGCTGCCCATGCGGGCCAGCGCGATGGCGCGCCGGCCGAAGGGGATCAGCGCGACCAGCGTGGCGACGAGGAAGAGCGAATCCGTCAGCCGCTCCGGCAGGATGAGGGACAGGAGGTAGGCCACGCCCACCAGCCCGCCCAGCAGCCAGGTGAGCTTCGCCTTGCCGGTGGCCCACCAGGGCTTCTCGGCGTCCTTCGGGTCGTCATGGTCGTGATGCGAATGGATGTGACCCTGCTCCACCGTCGGAGCGGCGGTGAGCGGCGTCGCGGTGAAGCCGAGGGCCGCGACCTGCCGCTCCACCTCCTCGGGCCGGGCGGTGGAGAGCGAGGCGGTCAGCCGCTCCGCCATCAGGTTGACCTCGATGTCCGCGATGCCCGGCATCTTCTCCAGCGCGCGGGTGAGGCTGGCCACGCAGCCCGCGCAGTCCATGCCCTCCACGCGCCAGCTCAACCTGTCGCCATCCATCGAAGTGCGCTCCATCATCCGCCCTGTAGATGGGGTCTCCCAGGGCGGGAGATCAGGGCGGGCGCTATTCGATCACGATCTCGCCCACCATGCCATGATGCGCATGGGTCCTGCCGTCGGCGCCGACGATGCCGCAGCGCAGGTCCGTGATGCGGCCGGTCGCGACCGGGACGAGCCACCATTCGGCGGCATGGCCGGGATAGACCTCGATCTCGCGAATGGCGCCCTTGAACTCCGCCAGCGTCACCTCGCGCCCGTCGGCGCCGCGCTGCGTCACCTGCGCCTTGCGGGTGTAGACGCGGTTCGCGAATTCGTCGGAGGTGAAGTAGTGGGGGTCGCGGCTGACATTGCGCAGCACGAGGCGATAGAGCTTGCCCGTCTCGAAGCGAAGGCGGTTTGGCTCGAAGGCATGCTGCCCGTCGGGCCGGCCGAGCTCGACCGTCACCACGATGGGCGCCTGCCGGCTCAGATCCCCCGCCGCGTGGGCGGGCCGGGCGGCCGCGGCGAGGGCCACGGCGGTGGCGGCGGCGGCGATGCCGCTGCGGCGGTCGAGCATGTTCGTTTCTCCCGGTTTTTCTTGTGGTTCAGTCTCCGAAGGCGACGTCGGCGAGCAGCTTCACGTTCAGCGCCACGATCAGCGCGGCGCAGGCCCAGCCCAGCACGACCTGCCAGCGCGGCGCCGCGAGCGCGCCGAGCCGGGACTTGTCCTGCGCGAAGAGCATCAGCGGGATCACCGCGAAGGGGAGCTGGAGCGACAATATGACCTGCGAGAGCACCAGCAGCTGCGCTGTCCCGCTCGCCCCGTAGTGCCAGGTGACGATCACCGCCGGCACGATGGCGACGAGCCGCGTGACGAGCCGCCGCAGCACCGGCGGCAGGCGGAAGTGCAGGAAGCCCTCCATCACCACCTGCCCGGCCAGCGTCGCGGTGACCGTCGCGTTCAGTCCGCACAGGAGCAGCGCCAGGGCGAAGAGCGTCGCCGCCAGCCCGCTGCCCAGCAGCGGCGCGATGAGGTGGTAGGCGTCGCCGATCTCGGCGATCTCGGTGTTGCCCGTGGTGTGGAAGACCGAGGCCGCCGTGATGAGGATCGCCGAGTTGATGAAGAGCGCGATGGTCAGCGCGATGCTGCTGTCGATCGTGGCGTAGCGGATGGCCTCGCGCTTGCTGCTCTCGTCCGGATCCCAGGCGCGCGACTGCACCACCGCCGTATGGAGGTAGAGGTTGTGCGGCATCACCGTCGCGCCGATGATGCCCATGGCGATGTAGAGCTGCGTCTGGTTGGTCACGATGGAGACGGCGGGGATGTAGCCGCGCAGCACGTCGCCCCAGACCGGGTTGGACAGCGCGATCTGCACCGCGAAGCAGCCGAAGATCAGCGCGATCATCCCGAAGACCAGCGCCTCCAGCCAGCGCACGCCCTTGTTCTGCAGCCAGAGCATCAGGAAGGCGTCCAGCGCCGTCAGCAGCACGCCGTAGAGCAGCGGGATGCCGAAGAGCAGCTCCAGCGCGATCGCCGTGCCGATGAGCTCTGCGAGGTCGGTCGCGCAGATGGCGATCTCGGCCAGGAACCAGAGCGGATAGGCCATGAACTTCGGAAAGCGCTCGCGGCAGAGCTGGGCGAGGTCGCGCCCCGTCGCCACGCCGATCCGCACGCAGAGCGCCTGCAGCAGGATCGCCATCAGCGAGGAGGTCAGCGCGACGGCCAGCAGCGTGTAGCCGAAGGCCGAGCCGCCCGCGAGCGAGGTCGCCCAGTTGCCCGGGTCCATGTAGCCGACGGCGACCAGGTAGCCCGGCCCCATGAAGGCGAAGAGCTTGCGCAGAAAGCCGCCCGCATTGGGCACCGCGACGCTGCGATGCACCTCGGGCAGGCTCCGTGCCGAAGTCCCGGCCGGCGAGGTCCGGGCCGGCACGGGCAGGGCCTGGGCGGTCAGGGGCGCGATGGGTTCGGCCATGCTTGGCTCCAAAGTTCAGCTTAAGCTAATATCTGCAACCACGCCTATCAATCCCGGATATTCTGCCATGGTCATGCGTTCCCCCCGCGCCCAGCGCCCCCTCCCGCCGGCCGAGGACCACGCCGCCCGCTTCGCGCGGCAGCGCGAGGGCGACCGCATGGCCGTCGCCGAGGACTATGTGGAGCTGGTGGCCGACCTGTTGCGCGAGGAGGGCGAGGCCCGCTCGGTCGAGATCGCGCGGCGCATGGGCGTGGCCCAGGCGACGGTGGCGGCGACGGTGACGCGGCTGCAGCGCGACGGGCTGGTCGCCACCAAGCCCTATCGCGGGATTTTCCTCACCGAGGCGGGCCAGGCCATGGCCACCGCCGCCCGCGAGCGGCACGAGTTGGTGGTGCGCTTCCTGCTGGCATTGGGGCTGGATCGCGCCACGGCGGAGGCGGATGCCGAGGGGCTGGAGCACCATGCCAGCGAGGCGACGCTGGCCGCCTTCGCGCGGTTCCTGGAAAAGAGCTAGCGCCGGGGCGCATCCCTCAGCGCGTCCCCGTTGGAAACCACCCGCCGCGGGATCCTCGCGGCCGGCGACAGGTGTGCCGGCTCGACGAGGCAAGCCGCGGCGGCCCCTGGGTGCCGGGATCCGCAGCCTCATCGCGCACCGCCATCCGCTACCGAAATTTACGTGAATTTACGGAGGCGGCGTGAGCCGATTGGCTAGCCTCCCGCCCAGAAGCAAAGGTCGCCACCCGGCATTCGGGCGCCGGCCCCGTCCGCCTCGGACAGCGCGTCAACTTGAAAGAGGGCCGACCCGATGACGCCTCCAGATTGGATCCCGACACGTCGCGATTTCATCGCCAGCGCGGGAGCCGCAACGGCGCTTGCCGCGGTGCCGTCCTTCCAGGCGGGGCCGGCACTGGCGGCAACGGCTCCGTCGAGCGACGTGACCATCAAGGTCAACGGCGCGTCCCATGCCCTGACGCTCGACACGCGGACGACGCTGCTCGACGCGCTGCGCGAGCACCTTCACCTCGCGGGCACCAAGAAGGGCTGCGACCACGGGCATTGCGGCGCCTGCACGGTGCTGGTCAACGGCACGCGCATCAACGCCTGCCTCAGCCTCGCCGTGATGCACGAGGGCGACAGCGTGACCACGATCGAAGGCCTCGGCACGCCGGAGGCGATGCATCCGATGCAGGCCGCCTTCGTGAAGCATGACGGCTTCCAGTGCGGCTACTGCACGCCGGGCCAGATCTGCTCGGCCGTCGCCGTTCTCGAGGAAGTCGGGCGCGGCGTTCCCAGCCACGTCTCCGGCGACCTCACCGCGCCGATGACGCTCAGCAACGCCGAACTGCGCGAGCGGATGAGCGGCAACATCTGCCGCTGCGGCGCCTATTCCAACATCGCCGAGGCGATCACCGAAGTCGCGGGAGGCCGTGGATGACCCCCTTCACCTACGAACGGGCGGCGAGCCCTCTTGCGGCCGTCCGCGCCGTCGCCGCGACCCCCGGGGCAAAGTTCATCGCCGGCGGGACCAACCTCCTCGATCTCATGAAGTTCCAGATCGAGACCCCCGCACATCTCGTCGATGTCCGGGGCCTGCCGCTGGCCGCGATCGAGGAGACCGCCGACGGCGGCCTCAGGATCGGCGCGCTCGTCACCAACACCGCGCTCGCAGCGCACCCCCGGGTGAAGCGCGACTACGGCGTCCTGTCCCGCGCGATCGTCGCCGGCGCGACGGGCCAGCTGCGCAACAAGGCCTCCGTGGGCGGCAACCTCCTGCAGCGCAACCGCTGCCCCTATTTCTACAACACGCACACGGCCTGCAACAAACGCGCGCCTGGCTCCGGCTGTTCCGCGATCGGCGGGGCCTCGCGCTCGCTGGCGGTCATCGGGACGAGCGATGCCTGCATCGCACAGAACCCCGGCGATATGGCGGTCGCGCTGACGGTGCTGGACGCCACCGTCGAGACGCTGGACACCGAGGGCCGCACGCGCCGCATCCCGATCGCCGAGTTCTTCCGCCTCCCCGGCGATACGCCGGAGGTCGAGTTCGCCCTGAATCCCGGCGAGCTGATCACGGCCGTCACGCTGCCGCCGCCGCTTGGCGGCACGCATCACTACCACAAGGTCCGCGACCGCGCGTCCTACGCCTTCGCGATCGTCTCGGTCGCCGCGGTCCTGCAGCGGGACGGCTCGGGCCAGGTGGCCTTCGGCAGCGTGGCGCCGCGCCCGTGGCGTGTCGCGGCGGCGGAGGAGGCGCTGGCGCAGGGACCGGCGGCCGTCGTCTCGATCGCCTTCCAGGGCGCGCGGCCGACCCACGAGAACGGCTTCAAGATACCGCTCGCCGAGCGCACGCTCGCGCTGGTCGTCGCCGAAAGCAGGAGCTGAGCGATGCGCTTCACCACGCCCGCCGGGAGCAACCCCATCGACCGCCTTGCGGTCGTCGGCCGGCCCGCCACGCGCATCGACGGGCCCCGTAAGGTCACGGGCACCGCGCCCTATGCCTATGAGCGGCACGACCTCGCGCCAAACCCGGCCTACGGCTGGATCGTGGGCGCCGCGATCGGCCGCGGCCGGGTCGCCGCCATCGACACCGCGGCGGCGCGCGCCGCGCCCGGCGTCCTCGCCGTCCTCTCGACGCTCGATCACGCGCCGCTCGCCCCGGGCTTCCGGACGACCATGCATCTGTTCGGCGGCGCCGAGGTGCAGCACTATCATCAGGCCATCGCCCTCGTCGTCGCCGAGACCTTCGAAGCGGCCCGCGCCGCGGCCCACCATCTCCAGATCCGGTACGAGGCCGAGCAGGGGCGCTACGACCTCGCCGCGGAGATGGCGAACGCCCAGCCCGTCGCCGACCGCGACGCGCCCGACTATCCCGTGGACGACCGGATCGGCGACTTCGAGGCCGCCTTCGCGGCTGCGCCCGTCACCGTCGACGAGCGCTACACGACCCCTGACCACACGCATGCGATGATGGAGCCGCACGCCACGACGGCCGTCTGGAATGGCGGCAAGGTCACCATCTCGACCTCGGCGCAGGTCGTCTCCTGGCACCGCCCGGACCTCGCCAAATGGCTCGGCGTCGCCCTGGAGGACGTCACGCTCGAGGCGCCCTTCATCGGAGGCGGGTTCGGCGCCAAGCTCCTCGCCCAGTGCGACGCGCCGCTGGCGGCGCTCGCCGCGCGGGTGGTCGGCCGTCCCGTCAAGGTCGCGCTGCAGCGGCCGCTCGTCATCAACAACACCACGCGCCGCGCGGGAACGCGCCAGCAGATCCGCCTCGGCGCCACGCGCGACGGCCGCCTCACCGCGATCGGTCATTTCAGCGTCAACGGCAACCTGCCCGGCGCCTTCGCCGAATCCGCCATCGCGCCGACCCGGCTCATCTACGCCGCTCCGAACCGCCACCTGGCGATGAAGCTCGCGACGCTCGACCTCGCCGAGGGCAACGACATGCGCGCGCCCGGCGAGGCGCCGGGGCTGATGGCGCTCGAGATCGCCATGGACGAGCTCGCGGAGAAGCTCGGCATGGATCCCGTCGAGCTCCGGATCGTCAACGACACCCAGGCCGATCCGCGCAACGCGCGACGGCGCTTCTCGGAGCGCCATCTCGTCGAGTGCCTGAGAACCGGCGCGGAGCGGTTCGGCTGGAGCCGCCGCAACGCCACTCCGGGCGCCGTGCGCGACGGCAAGTGGCTCGTCGGCATGGGCATGGCGGGCGGCTTCCGCCTCAACCTTCTCCTGCCCTCCGCGGCGAGGGTTCGTCTCGAGACGGACGGCCGGGTCACGGTGGAGACGGACATGACCGACATCGGCACCGGCAGCTACACCATCCTGGCCCAGACCGCCGCGGAGATGATGGGCGTCCCGCTCGATGCCGTGGCCGTCCGCCTCGGCTCATCGGCCTATCCGGTCTCGGCGGGATCCGGCGGGCAGTTCGGCGCCAACAACGCCACCTCCGGCGTCTACGCCGCCTGCGTGAAGCTGCGCGAGGCGGTGGCGGCGCGCCTCGGCCTCGACGCCGCCCGGGCGGTGTTCTCGGGCGGCCGGGTGACCGTCGGCGACAGGGGCGCCGCGCTGGCCGAGGCCGCGCGGGGCGGTCCCCTGACGGGCGAGGACGGCATCAGCTACGGCGATCTCGACAAGGAATACGTGCAGGCGACCTTCGCGGCACAATTCGCCGAGGTCGCCGTGGACAGCTTCACCGGGGAGACGCGCGTGCGCCGCATGCTCGCGGTGATCGACGCGGGGCGCGTCATCAACCCGCTCACGGCGCGCAGCCAGGTGATCGGCGCCATGACCATGGGCGTCGGCGCGGCGCTGATGGAGGCGCTGGCCGTCGATCCCCGCCTCGGCGGATTCGTCAACAACGACCTCGGCTTCTACGAGGTGCCGGTCCACGGCGACATCCCGCACCAGGAGGTCGTCTTCCTCGACCATCCCGACGACAAGTCGTCGCCGATGAAGGCGAAGGGGATCGGCGAGATCGGCCTCTGCGGCGTCGCGGCAGCGGTCGCCAACGCGATCTACAACGCGACGGGCGTGCGCGTCCGGGACTATCCCATCACCCTCGACAAGCATCTCGCCGGCCTGCCGCGGGTCTCCTGAATCCCTAGCTCGACGCCTTCATCGCCCAGTCGGCGATGACGGTGCTCGCCTCGGCGAAGTCCTCGATGCGCATCTCCTCCAGGGGCGTGTGGCTGCCGTTCTGGTTGCGCACGAAGACCATGGCCGAGGGGATGCCCGCCTGGGCGAAGGCGGCCGCATCGTGCCCGCCGCCCGAGGGCATCACCTTGTAGCCGATGCCCAGCGCCTCGGCCGATTGCCGCAGCGCCTCGCGCATGCCGGGATCCATCGGCGTCGGCTTGGATTCCTGGCCGGAGCTCAGCTCGAATGTCACGCCGCGGGAGGCCTCGATCTCCGCGACGAGCCGGTGGATCTCGGCATAGATGCGGTCCAGCGTCGCGGGCTCGGGCGCGCGGACGTCAAGGCTGAAGCCGATCTCGCCGGGAACCTTGCCGAAGCCCGCCTGGTCGGAGGTCCCGACGGTGCAGAAGGTGACGACCGAGGGCACGCCGGTTGCCTCCAGCTCGCCCCAGAAGAGGTCGAGCCGATGGGCGAACTCGGCGAGCGCCAGGGCCGCGTCGTGGCGATAGGCGCGCGGCGTGGCGCCGGAATGGTTCCACTCGCCGGTCACCTTGCCGGCGCGGACGCGGCGGTTGCCGGGCAGGGCGGTGACGAGGCCCACCGGGATTTCCTCCGCATCCAGCACCGGCCCCTGCTCGATGTGCAGCTCCAGATAGGCGTGGACCTTCTTCGGCTCGAGATACCGCTTCCCCGTCCGCAGCGCCTCGGGATCGAAGCCGAGCTCGCGCATGTGGTGCTCCAGCGGGAGGCCGGTGTCGGGTCGCAGGATCGCCAGGTTCGCGGGAGGAAAACTGCCGAGCGCACCGCGGCTGCCGGGGAAGCCGGTGAACCAGGCGCCGCCCTCCTCGGCGCGGATGGCCATCACGGTGACGTCGCGCTTCGGCGCGAAGCCCGCCTGCTTCATGCCGGCGACCACGGCCATGCCGCAGATCACGCCCGCGGCGCCGTCGTAGTTGCCGCCCTGCGGCACGGAATCGAGATGGCTGCCGAGGATGATCTGCGGCAGCGTGCGGTCCGTGCCCGGCAGGGTCATGTACATGTTGCCGGCGAAGTCGACCTGGATCTCCAGGCCCAGCTTCTCGGCCTCCTCGCGGACCAGTGCGTGGGCGATCTCCTCGCCGCGGCCATAGGCCTCGCGGGTGACGCCGACGCCGTCGAAGGTCTTTTCCCTCAGCGTGTCGAAGAGGCGGGAGGCGAGGGCGATGTCGGGGCGGATGTTCGTGCTCATGTCGCAGCAGCCTAGCGTGCGGGTTGCCGCTGCCAAGCCGTCCTCATAATGTTCCCGCACGCCGGCACACGGTCCATGCACAAGGACCGCAAGTCATGAATCGTCGCCAGATGCTCGGCAGCGCCGCCGCGCTGCTCGCTGCCCCCTCGCTTGCGCAGGCCCAGGCCGCGCGCGCCCTCCGCTTCGTGCCCCAGGCCGACCTGTCGGGGATGGATCCCATCATCACCACGCGCCAGGTCGTGCGCAACGGCGCGTTCCTGGTCTGGGACATGCTCTATGGCGTCGGCGCCGACTTCGCCGCGAAGCCGCAGATGTGCGAGGGCCACGAGCTCAGCCAGGACGGCAAGACCTGGACCTTCACGCTCCGCCAGGGCCTGAAGTTCCATGACAACGAGCCGGTGCTGTCCAAGGACGCCGTCGCCAGCATCCAGCGCTGGATGGGCCAGGACGTGATGGGCCGCCGCATCCAGTCCGTGCTCGCCGCCATCGAGGTGGTGGACGACCGGAAGTTCCGCCTCCGGCTCAACCGGCCCTTCCCCAAGATGCTCCAGGCCTTCGGCAAGGTGACGACGAATACGCTCTTCGTGATGCCCGAGCGCATCGCGAAGACCGACCGCTCGCGCAACATCACGGAATACGTCGGCTCCGGCCCGATGGTCTTCAAGAAGGAGGAATGGGTGCCCGGCGCCAGCGCGGCCTTCGAGCGTTTCGCCGGCTATGCCCCGCGCGAGGAGGCGCCGGACTGGCTCGCTGGCGGCAAGCGCATGCTGGTGGACCGCATCGAGTGGATCACCATGCCCGACGCCAGCACCGCCGCCGCGGCGCTGCGGCGCGGCGAGATCGACTGGTGGGAGCAGCCCATCCCCGACCTCGCCGCCTCGCTGCGCTCGGCGCGCGACGTGCGCATCGACATCTCGGATCCGCTCGGCAATGTCGCGCTGCTGCGCTTCAACCAGCTCTTCACGCCCTTCAACGACGTGCGGATGCGCCGTGCGATCCAGGCGGTGGTGAACCAGGCGGACTACATGAGCGCCGTGGTCGGCGGCGACGCCGCGCTGTCGAAGCCCATGCCGAGCTTCTTCACGCCGGGCACGCCGCTCTACACCGAGGTGGGCAGCGAGCCGATGCTGGCGCCCCGCAACATGGATGCGGCGAAGCGCATGCTCGCCGCAGCGGGCTATTCGGGCGAGACGATCGTGCTTCCCGCCGCCACCGACGTGCCCGTGGTGAAGGCGCAGGCCGAGATCACCGCGGACCTGATGCAGCAGCTCGGCATGAAGGTGGACTTCCTTGCCATGGACTGGGGCGCGCATTCCACGCGCACCGCGAGCCGGCAGCCGCCTCAGAGCGGCGGCTGGAATGTCAGCCACACCTGGGTCGCCGGCGCCGAATGCGCGAGCCCTGCGGGCTACAAGGCGCTCGACGGCTCGGGCGAGGCAGCGATCAACGGCTGGGCGAAGTCCGAGGCGGTGCAGACGCAGGTCGACGCCTGGTTCGACGCCACCGACACCGCCGCCGAGCGCAGCGCCGTGGAGGCCGCCAACCGCGCGGCCATGGAGGCGGTGCTGTTCGTGCCGACGGGCTTCTTCCTCAACTACACGGCCTGGCGGCGCAACGTCTCCGGCATCGTGAAGGCGCCGTTCCCCTGCTTCTGGGGCGTGGGGAAGAGCTGATGATCCATCTGTCTCGACGCACTTTGGCCCTCGGCGCCGCCACGTTGCCGCTTGCGGCGCGGGCCCAGCCCGCCTGGCCCTCGCGCCCCGTTCGCACCGTCGTGGCCTTCGCCGCCGGCGGCCCCGTGGACCTCGTGACACGCATCATCGGCGTCAATTTCGAGCGGAGCTTCGGCCAGCCCTTCCCGGTGGACAACCGCCCCGGCGCGGGCGGCCAGATCGGCACGGATTTCGTCGCGAAGGCAGCGGGCGACGGCTACACGCTGCTCGTCACTTCCTCGGCCGCGCATGGCGTAGCGCCGGGGCTCTATCCGAATCAGCCCTATGACGCGGTGCGCGACTTCACGCATATCGGGCTGATCGCGGGCGGGCCGATCGCGCTCATGGTCAATGCGCAGTCGCCCTACCGCACGCTCGCCGACTTCATCGCGGCGGCGAAGGCCAAGGGCTCGCCGATGACCTTCGGTTCCGGCGGCACGGGCAGCCTCGGGCATCTGACGGGCGAGCTCGTCTATCGGCGCCTCGGCATCGAGATGACGCATGTGCCCTATCGCGGCAGCGCGCCGGCGCAGGCGGATCTGGTGGCGCGCAACATCGACGCGATCTCGGACAACCTGGCCGCGCATGCCGCGCTGATCCGCGCGGGCACGCTGCGGCTGCTGGCGGTGGCGTCGCGCACGCGCAGCCCGAGCTTTCCGGACGCGGCCACCTATGCGGAGCAGGGCTATCCGGACCTCATCGCCGCGGCCTGGTTCGGGCTGTGCGGGAGCCCGGGGATTCCCGTGCCGATCGTGGAGCGGCTGAACGTGGCTTTGCGCGAGATGACGCAGAAGCTGGAGGTGCAGCAGCAGATCGAGCAGCTCGGCCTGCGTGCGGAGGGCGGAATGTCGCCGGCGGAATACGGGGCCTTCGTCGCGAGCGAGGTGGCGCGGTGGCGCGAGGTGATCCGCATCGCCGGCGTGAAGATGGAATAGGAATGTGGGTCCAGGGAGCGTGCTCCCTGGCGGGTGAGCGCGAGAGGGCGGAGCCCTTTCGCTCTACAGCGGCTCTCCGGCGCCCGTCCCGGAATGCGGCGTCGGAATGCACCACTCCTCTCCACGCGCCGTCGACACGTATTCCGGCCAGCGTAGGTCCACCGGCGGATCGAAGTCGGCCGGCAGCAGCGGCCCGACCCATTTCGTGCCGCCCACGCCGCCGCCGGTGCGCTCCTTGAACTCGGCTTGCGCGGCGGCCAGCGCCTCGGGCAGCGTGGCGAGGTCCACCAGCGTCAGCGCCATGGTCTTCCCGGCCACGAACATCCCGGGATCGACCGCGGCCGGCAGCCCGCCGAGCGCGTTGTAGGCCCAGTTCGGATAGGCATAGCCGCCCGTGGGTGGACGCAGCCGCGGCCGTCCCGCGAGCAGCCGCACGGTCGGCGCGTGCCAGGAGTATTCCACGTAGTCGTCGGCGCTGAGATGCTTCTGCCAGGAGGGAAGGGAGGCCCGGGCGCGCGCCTCGTTCTCCTCCGGCGGCGTCAGCTTGCTGACGGTGGCGATGAAGGGATCCGCCATCGGCTCCAGCCCCAGGTTCTTCTGGATCGCGCGGCCGAACTCCAGCGCCTCCTCCGAGAACTTCGGCGCGCCCACCGCCTGGAGGTTCTTCCAGGTCAGGTCGGTCATCGCCTGGTTCGGCAGGCCGACGCGCGTCTTCGTCACCCAGCGCACATGGGCCTTGCAGCTCGTCATCGCGGCGACGTGCTTCGCGTTGTTCGCCAGCACGCGCCAGATCTGCTCCTGGATGCCGAGCGAGGAGGAACGCCAGGAATACTGGATCTGCGAGAACCGCGGCACGAGGTTGTCCGAGGTCGCGCCGCCGTCGCCGAGCACGAACTCGTTCAGCGTCCAGGAGCCGGCATGCGGGAACATCGCCTCCTTCGTGTACTTGGTCGTCGTGTACATGAGGCACAGCGCGTCCAGCGCGCCGGGCGGCCGCGCCTGGGCATGCGCGCCCTCGATGGGCATGAGCGAGGGGTCGATCCACTTTTCCGGCTCATGCGCCTCGAAGCTGATGACCGCGCTCCAATAGGCGCCGAAATGCGTCTCTGACGTGACGGTGTTGTAGGGCCAGGGATGCCAGACCACGGCGGCGTCGAGCCCGTCGAAATACCCCTTCGCCGCGTGGATGGGCTTGGAACCGCAGACTTTTTCCGCGGGCTCGCCGAACAGCTTCAGCGTGCCCGCGACGCCGTGCTTCGTCATCGCGGCCTTCGCGCCGAGGATCGCCGTCAGCGCGGCCGTGCCGAGCATGGAATGCGGATCGGTGTGGCCCGCGGCGTAGGGATGCAGCCCCGCGCGCGGGGCCTCATAGGGCACGACCTGCTGCGAGTTGCCGGGCACCGCGTCGTATTCGGAGAAGCTGGCGAGAACAGGCCCACCGCTGCCTTGGCTCCACTTCGCCGCGAAGGCCGTCGGCATGTTGCCGGAGCCTTCCTCCACCTCGAAACCCTCGGCGCGCAGCAGGTCGACATAGTCGCGGGCCGAGCGGTACTCGCGCCAGGCCGGCTCGGCATAGGACCAGATCTTCGCGTTGAAGTCGGAGAGCCGCGCTTCGTTCGCAGTGATGTAGTCGAGTGCGCTTTGGCGCACCGCGTCGTTGCTCATTTGTGTTCCCTCAGACTGGCGTTCTGGTCTTACGCCCGGCGGACGTTCCAGAAGGTCGCGAAACCCTCATTGACGTCGCGGATGTTCGAACGGAAGGCGGTCGGCTGCAAATACTGGCCGAGCGGATAGTAGGGCACCTCGCGCATCGCCTCGAGCTGGATGTCGCGGCAGATGGCCTGCTGCGCCGCGAGGTCCGGCGCCTGGAACCAGGCGTCGCGCAGCTCCTCGATCCTCGGCATGTTGGCCCAGCCGCCATAGCCCGCATCGCCGTTGCCGCGCAGCGCGATATGGCCCGCCGGGTTCAGCCAGTCCGTGCCGACCCAGTTGGTGACGAAGGCGCTCCAGCCGCCCTCGGCGATGGTGCCGCGGCGGTTGCGGCGCTGGAGCATCGCGTTGAACTCGACGGAATAGACCTCCACGTTCAGCCCGGCCTGCTTGAACATGTCCGTCACGACAGCGCCCATCAGCGAGTTGGGCTCCGAGGTGGAGGGGATCATGAGCAGCACCTGCTCGCCGTTGTAGCCGGCGGCGAGCAGGTCCGCGCGGGCCTTGCCGTAGTCGCGCGGCCCGGTCAGCGGCGCCAGCCCGGCGTCCGAGGCCATCGGCGTGCCGGGGCCGAAGAAGCCGAGCGGCGTGTGATACAGGCTGGTCTCCGCCGGCCCGACCAGCGCCTGCATGCAGGAGACCTGGTCGATCGCGCTCCACAGCGCGCGGCGGATCGCCGGGTTGTTGAAGGGCGGCTGGATGTGGTTCACGCGCACCATGCCGACGAAGCCCGACTTGTCGAGCACGCGCACCGTCACGTTGCGGTTCCGCCGCATGAGCGGAAGCAGGTTGTGATAGGCGTATTCCTGCCAGTCCGCCTCGCCGGCGAGCAGCGCGTTGGTGGCCGTCGCGCTGTCCGGCATCACCGTCCATTCGACGCGGTCGAAATGCACGACCTTCGGGCCCGAGGTCCATTCGCGCGGGCCGTCGCGGCGCGGCACGTAGCCGTCGAACTTGGTGTAGACGACGCGCGCGCCCGGCACGCGCTCATCCGCCTTGAAGCGGAAGGGGCCGCTGCCGATCAGCTCCGGCACCTGGCGGAAGGGATCGGTGTTGGCCAGCCGTTCCGGCATCATGGCGCAGACCGGCACCGAGGCCTTGCCCAGCGCGATCGGCAGCTGCGGGAAGGGGCGCTTGAGGCGGAAGCGGATGGTGCGGTCGTCGGGCGCCGAGAGCTCGTCCGTCGCCGCCATCAGCGTCTCGCCGAAGGGATCGCGCTTCGCCCAGCGCCGGATGCTGGCCACGCAGTCGCGCGCCGTCACCTTCTCGCCGTCGTGCCAGCGCAGGCCGTCTCGCAGCGTGAGGTTCCAGAGCTTGCCGTCGTCCTCGACCGTGTGGCCGTCCACCATCTGCGGCGTCGCCTGGTAGCTGGCGTCCATGCCGTAGAGCGTGTCGAAGACCATGTAGCCGTGGTTGCGGCTGATATAGGCGGTGGTGGTGACCGGATCGAGCGTGATCAGGTCCTGCTGCGGCGTGAACTTTAGCGTGGTCGCGGATTGCGCGCGGACGGCGGAGGGGGCGGCCATTGCGGCCCCGGTGGCCGCAAGCAGGCTGCGTCGATGCATGGTGGGATACTCCTCGTCCGTAACAGCGATTCGGGCCGGAGAATGCGCCGATCCTCCCCCCATGCAACCCGAACGCGGCCGGCTTGGGACGCCGGGAACAGCCGGTTTGCCCAATCGGCCGGCCGGGTGGGCATCTCCTGGGCAATGGACACATTGAAGAACGGGCGGGTGAAAGCCGGAACCCGCCGCCGGCCTCGCCACGGCGGGGTCAGCCGCGCCGCGCCGCCTGGATCGCCGCCACGTCGATCTTCTTCATGCCCATCATCGCGGCGAAGGCGCGCTTCGCCTCATCGCCGCCGGCCGCCATGGCCTCGGTCAGCACGCGCGGCGTGATCTGCCAGGAGATGCCCCATCTGTCCTTGCACCAGCCGCAGGCGCTCTCCTGGCCGCCATGGCCGACGATGGCGTTCCAGTAGCGGTCGGTCTCCTCCTGGTCGTCGGTGGCGATCTGGAACGAGAAGGCCTCGGTGTGCTTGAAGATGGGGCCACCGTTGAGGCCGATGCAGGGGATGCCGGCCACGGTGAATTCCACTGTCAGCACGTCGCCCGCCTTGCCGGACGGGTAATCGCCGGGCGCGCGGTGGACGGCGCCCACCGCGCTGTCGGGAAAGACCTCCGCGTAGAAGCGGGCGGCGGCCTCGGCGTCCTTGTCGTACCAGACGCAGATCGTGTTCTTCGCCATGACGTGTCCTCTCGCGTTGGATTCAGGCCGCCTGGCCGGCGGTGGCCTGCTGGAAGGCGGCCATGTCCATCCACATGACCTCCCAGATATGCCCGTCCGGGTCCTCGTAGCTGCGGCCGTACATGAAGCCATGATCCTGCTTCGGGCAGGGATCGGCCGTTCCGCCGCCGGCGACGGCCTTCGAGACCAGCCCGTCCACCGCGTCGCGGCTCTCCGAGGAGATGCAGAGCAGCACCTCGCTGACGGCCTTGGCATCGGCAATGGGCTTCGGCGAGAACTGGCGGAACTTCTCATGCGTCAGCAGCATGACGAAGATGCTCTCCGACAGGACCATGCAGTTCGCGGTCGTGTCGTCGCAGAACATCGGGTTCTTCGCGAAGCCGGTGGCCTCGTAGAAGGCGGTGGCCCGCGCCAGGTCGGCGACGGGGAGGTTGACGAAGATCATCTGGGCCATGTCCGTTCCTCTCGTTGGGGACTGCCCCAAGGAACGAAGCGGTCCGGCGCGATCCTACACGCCGGCGGAAAAAACTTCGCCGGGCGGGAGGAACGCCGTCCCTCCCTCCCAGGGCGTCACGATCCGATCATCGGAAAGCGCGGCGGCCGAGACGGCCCGGGCGGCAGGCCGAGATCCTGCCGGATGTGGTCGTCCATCTGCGCCAGGGCCTGCGCCTCGGCCGAGCGCTGCTGCCAGGCGCGGATCGTCTCCTGGGTCCGCCGCGCGGCGTTCATCAGCATCTCCACCAGGGCCGCGCCGTTGGCGGAGGGCTGGGTCAGGGCGGAGGTCATCTTACTCATCATCGTGTCTCCTTCGGTATGCCGCGTGGTCATCTCGCGTGGCGGCCTGATGCCCCCGATGGCCGGGCCTTGCGTGTTCCGTCCGGAACAGCGCGATGGCATGCTGCCGACGTGGCCGAACCCCTGGACATCCGCCGCGCGATCGACCGGTCGCCGCTGCTCGCCGACGTGCCCGAGACCGCCAAGGCGCGGCTGGCCGCGGCCGCGCGCCCGGTGCGCTATGCCGTGGGCGCGCCGATCTTCCGCCGGGGCGACCCGGGCGAGGGGATGCTGCTGGTGCTGGACGGGCTGGTCCGCCTGCACCTCTCCACCTCGGCCGGGCGCGAGATGACCATCGGCCTCGCCGGCGCGGGCGAGCCGGTGGGCGAGATCGCGCTGATCGACGGCGGCCCGCGCAGCGCCGACGCCACCGCGCTCACCCCCGTCTCCGCCCTGCTGCTGCGCCATGCCGAGGCGAAGGCGATCATCACCGAGGAACCGGAGCTGGCGCTGGCCCTGCTGCGCACCCTCGCGGCCCGGATGCGCCGCACCACGGACCAGGCGGAGGCGGTGGCGCTGCAGCCTCTGCCGCAACGACTCGCGGCCGCCCTGCTGCGGCTCGCGGCGGTGGACCCGAGCGGTCTGGTCCGCCAGTCGCAGAGCCAGATCGCGGCCCTGGTGGCGGCCAGCCGGCCCAAGGTGAACCTCGCACTCTCCGAGCTGCGCGAGCGGGGCCTGGTCGAGCAGGCCCGGGTCGGGCTGCGGCTGGCCGATCCGGACGGGCTGCGCGCGCTCGCCGAGCACGGATGAGGTTCGGCGCGCTGGCCGCGGCCCTGGTGGCCGGCGCGGGGCTGTTCTTCGCCGGCACCGCCGGAGAGCTGCGCGAGGCGGGCACGGACGCGCTGATCCGCGCCTGGCCGCGGCCGGATGCCGCGGCGCCCGTCCTCGCCGTCGCGATCGGCGAGGAGGACCTGGCCGAGCTCGGCCCCTGGCCCTGGCCGCGCGCGACCCTGGCCCGGCTGGCGATGCGCCTCGCGGAGAGCGGCGCGGCGGCGGTGGCGCTGGACGTCTCGCTGGTCGATCCTGCCGAGGGCGACGAGGCCCTGCGCGAGGCGCTCTCCACCGTCCCCGGCGTTGTCGCCGTGCTGGAGGGCCCGCTGCCGGAGCCGCGCAGCATCCCCGTCGCCACGCTGGGTGCGCCGGATCTCGCCGGGCTGCCCGTGCTGGGCGGCGTCGAGCCGCAGCCCCTGCCGGACATCCCCGGCGGGCTCGACGCGCTGCCCGGCGGCACCGTCCGCGCCGTGCCCATGCTGGCCCGACTCGCTTCGCCCGGCGAGCCGCTGCTGCCCGGCCTGGCCCTCGCCTCGATCGCGGCCGCGCTGCGCGTGGAGACGCTGCTGCTGCGCAACGGATCGCCCGCGCTGATCCAGCTCGGCGAGGTGGGCCTGCCGCTGCCGCCGGACGGGCTGCTCCGCCTCGATCCGCCGCGCCGGCCGGTCCCGCGCGTCAGCGCCGCCGCCGTGCTGCGCGGCGACGCGCGAGAGGCGGCGCGCGGGCGCATCGCTGTCATCGGCGTGACGGCCGCCGAGGTGGCGCCGCTGCGTCCCTCGCCGCTCGGCCCCTTCACGCCGGCGCTCTACATCCAGGCCGAGGCGGTGGCGCAGCTCGCGGGCGGCTGGGTGCCGCTGCGCCTGCGCGGAGGCGCCTGGGCCGAGGCGGCGATCGGCCTTCTGCTCGGCCTGCTCGCCGCCTTCGCCGTGAGCCGCGCGCCGGGCCCCGGCTTCCTGCTGACCTTGCTGCTGACCCTCGCCTGGCCCGTCGCCGCGGTGGCGTCGCTGCGGCTGGGCGCGACGCTCGCCGACCCGGTCCTGCCGGCCGCCATCGCGCTGGCCGGCGGGCTCGCCGAGGCGGCGGCCACCGCCCGTCGCCTCGCGCGGGAGCGGTCCCGGCTGATGTCGCGCTTCGCGCATCGCCTGCCGACGGGCGTGGCCGACCAGCTCCTCGCCATGCCCGAGGCGGAGCGCCTCCGGCCGGAGCTCTGCCAGGTCGCCGTCGTCATGACCGACCTCGCCGGCTTCTCCGCCATGGTCCGCGCGGGCGAGCCGGCCGCGATCGTGGCCACGCTCAACGCCTATCTCGCCGGCATCGAGGCGGCGGTCCTGGCCCAGGGCGGCACGCTGGAGCGGCTGATCGGCGACAGCGTGCTCGCGGTCTTCGGCGCGCCCGTGCCGCATGACGACGATGCCGCCCGCGCGCTGGCCGCCGCCCGCGCCATCGACACCTTCGCCGAGGCCTTCCGGCAGCGGCCCGAGGCGCGCGCGCTCGGCTGGGGCGAGACGCGCATCGGCGTCACGGCCGGCGAGGTGCTGGCCGGCGAGGTCGGCGGCTCGCGCCTTACCTGGTCGGTCTGCGGCGACGCGGCCAACGTCGCCGCGCGGCTGCAGGAGCTGGGGAAAAGCCTCGGCCGTCGCGCGCTGGTCGCCGGCATCGAGGATTCGTCGCTGCCCGGGCCCCTGGGACGCTTCGAGCTGCGCGGCCTCGATGGCGAAGTGGAAGTCAGGCCGCTTAGCTGACCAGCGCCATCGCCCGGGCGATCCGCGGCGCGCCCCAGCGCACCACCGGTCCGAGCGGCCCGCCCGGCTCCGCCTGATCCACGCCCTCGCCGGGGCCGACCTCGGCCGTCGTGCCGCCCGCCTGCACCACCACGCGTCCATGCTCCACGAAGACGGCGCGCCGCCCGTCCAGCGGTCCTGCGAAGAAGCGGGTGCCGCGCACGCCGATGCGGGCCCAGGGCATCCGGACCTCCATCGGCGAGGTGCCGGCCTGCGGCGCGCGATCGACCAGCAGCGGGCCGTCGAAGACGCGCAGCAGCGTGCCGGGGCGCGGTCCCCCCAGGGTCATGGCGTCGACTCGCAGGCTGGCCTTCTCGCCCAGCCGGATCTCGATCCCGCCTTCCAGCCGGCAGGCCAGCCGCGCCGCCAGGCCGGTGCTGAGCGTGTCGTTCAGCAGCAGCGCATCCTGCACCGCCAGCATCCGCGTCGGCATGCCGGTGTAGTCCGCGCGCGCCTCGCCCGTGACGGAGGCGACCTCGCCGATGCGCGGACGGTCGGCCGCCCGGGCTTCGCGCAGGTCCAGGCCGAGCAGCACCGGGGCCGCCAGCGCGCGCCGTGGGATGGACATGGGAACCCTCCAGGAACTGTCAGTCCGCGCCCCACTACAGGCTGCGGCGCAGGGCGCGCAAATTCGATCGCGCCGGCCTTCGTCAGCATCGGCTACGAATGCAAAGCAAAGCTTTGAAAAGTCGTGAAAATCTGCCGGCCTGCTTACAGGCGGTTACACTTTGCCCCAGGAAAAAGGCACATCCGCCGCGACCTTGCCCGATCGAAACAGTTGGATGTGCATGTGGAAATCCTGAAGGAGGACACTACCATGCGCAGTCTTCTCATCGCTTCCGCGCTCGGCCTCGGCATCCTGTCGGCGGGCGTGGCCGTCCAGCCGGCGGATGCCGCGCCGTTCAACCCGGGCCAGATGGAGTTCGGCGCCGGCACGACGCCGGTCCAGTACTACCGCCACGGCTATTACGCCCGGCCCTATTACGGCCCGCGGCGCTACTACGGGCCGCCGCGCCGCTACGGCTACTACGCGCCGCCGCCCCCGCCGCGCTACTACCGGTACCACCCCCGCCCCTATTACGGCTGGCGGTAACGGCCGATCAGGCGACCGCCGGCTCGATGGTCTCGACCATCCACCGCGCGATCGCCGTGACGGCCGCGTCCGTGTGCGGCTGGCCCATGAGCTGGACGCCCATGGGCAGGCCGCCGACCGCGGTCATCGGCGAGGTCACCACCGGCGCGCCGAGCGCGGAGCTCGGCGTGTTGTAAACCGCGTCGCCCGTGGGACGCGGCGCCAGGGGCTCGCCCTGCCGGTCGCCCGGCCAGAGCGGCGCCGGACCCGGCGAGGAGGGGGCGATGAACGCATCCACCAAGGGTGCCATGGCGGCGTGACGCAGGCGGATCTCCTCGCGCCGCAGGATGAGCGACCGGTAGTCCGCGGGCGTCAGCTTCTCCGCCGCGGCGAGGGTGTTCTTGATGCGCTGGCTCACCCCGTCCGGATTGGTGTTGACGAGGTTGCGGTGGCCCCAATGGTTCTCCCAGCCCGTGATGGAATTGGTGAGGACCTGCACGCCCTGCAGCGACTCCTCGAAGGAGTCGAGCATGGGATGGTCGCCGCGGCGCAGCACGGTGACGCCCTGGGCGCGGATGCGCTCGATCAGCGTCTCGAAAGCCGCCTTGCTGGCGTCGTCCAGCAGGCGCCAGCCCTCCGCCTCCATCACCGCCAATGTCATGGGCTTGCGCGCCTCCGGCACCGTCGGGGGACCGAAGAGGCCCAGCCGGCCGGGATCGCCGCCCGCGCGCGTCGCGATCTCGATGGCCACCTGCCACATGTCCTCGATGCTGCCGGCATGCGGCCCATGGGTGCTCATGCTGGTCGCCTGGCGCTCGCCGCGGTTGATGCCGCCCTGCGTCGGCTTGAGGGCGAAATTCCCGCAATAGCCCGCGGGGCGGATGATCGAGCCGCCCACCTGGGAGCCGATGGCCGCCGGCACCATCCGCGCGCCCACCGCGGCCGCCGAGCCGGAGGAGGAGCCGCCGGGCGTGTGATCCGGATTGAACGGATTGGTCGTGGACGGGGGATGCGAGCCGCCGAGCTCCGCCGTCGTCGTCTTGCCGAGGATCACGGCACCGGCCTCGCGCAGCGCCAGGACCGCGGCGTTGTCGCGCTTCGGGAAATTGCCCTCATAGGCCTTGCAGCCCATCTGGGTCGGCATGTCCTTCGTCTCGAGCAGATCCTTGATGCCGATGGGCATGCCGTCGATCGGCGAGAGCGGCCTGCCGTCCTTCCAGCGCGCCGTGCTGGCATCGGCGGCCTCGCGCGCGCCGGCCTCGTTCATGACGACCCAGGCCTGCACCACCGGCTCGCGCTCGGCGATGGTGGCGAGGCAGCGCTCCAGATAGGCGCGAGGCGAATCCGCGCCCGTGGCGAAGGCCGGCGTGGCGTCGTGCCAGGTCAGCGCGCGGAATTCCTTGGGAGAGTAGTTCGGCATGCTGGGCGCCCTCCATCGGCGTCATGATAAGGAGTCGGATTGTCCCGCCGCGGCCTCTTGCATGCCGCGCGCTGCTGGCGGAGCATCCCCGCGAAACGTCGAATGGGGAAGCGGCCTTGGCGGAAAATCTCGACGCGGAGCTGGACGGGCTGGAGGCGGCAGCGAAGGGCTACCTCGCTCGTCACGAAGCGATCACCGATCCGAAATGGCCGGATGGCGCGCGCATCGCGGTGAACCTCACCGCCGATTTCGACGCCATGCTGCTGCGCCGCCTGAAGAACGAGCCGCCGATGCAGCTCGCCAAGGGCGAGTTCGGCGGGCGCGTCGGCATCTGGCGGCTGATCGAGCTCTTCGACAGTCACGGGATCAAGGGAACCTTCTTCACGCCGGGTCGCATCTGCGAGCTCTATCCGCAGTCCCTCGCCGCCGCAGCCAAGAGCGGCCACGAGATCACCGACCACATGTGGGAGCATCACGTCCCCAAGGATCCGGAGCTGGAGCGCGACCATCTCACCCGCTCCACCGAGGCGCTCGCGAAGATCGCGGGCTATCGCGGCGTCGGCACGCGGAGCGGGCACAGCCCGGCGTTGCTGCGCGAGCTCGGCTACATCTACCGCTCCAGCGGTTCGGCCAGCCACATGCCGCATTATGTGCGCGACGCGGACGGGCCGGGCGTGCTGATCAACCTGCCCTTCCACTACGCCATCGACGACGCGATGTTTTATTCCTTCGCCTGGCTGGGGACGCCGACCTCGGCGCAGCGGATCAGCGATCCGGAGCGCGTCATGGATATGTGGTGGGAAGCCTTCCTGCAGCAGCATGCGACGGGAAACGGCTACCTCAACATCTGCATGCACCCCTTCGTCTCCGGCCGTGCGCTGCGGACGCTGATGATGGACAAGCTCATCGCCCGGATGAAGGAGAAGGGCGGCGTGTGGTTCGACACCTGCGAGGCCACGGCGCGGCACTGCATCGCGGCGCAGCCCCCCAGCGGCGGCTGGAACTGAGGAGAGCGCCATGCCCTGGAAAGACAACTACACCGTCTCCAACGAGCGCACGATTCCCGATGCGGAGCTGCGCTGGCCCGATGGGAAGACCTGCTGCGTCAGCATCACCGTGGACCTCAGTCTCGCCCAGACCGCCGAGGGGCTGAAGGCGGCGGAGCTGACCACGCCGGTCGGGCGCTTCGCGATGGCGGAAGGGCTCGACAACCTGCTCGGTCTTCTGAAGAAGCACGGGCTGAAGGCCACCTTCGCCACGCCGGCGGCGATGGCGAAGGTCTACGGGCCGAAGCTGGGCGAGATCCTGGCGGAAGGCCATGAGATCGCGGCCGAGGCGCTGCTGCACGAGGATATCTCGGGCCTGCCGCGCGAGATCGAGAAGGCGCGGCTGGAGCGGACCACGGCCATCCTCTCGGAGGCGATCGGCAAGGCGCCGGCGGGATGGTTCATGCTCTCGCGCCAGGGCGACGATTTCGCGGGCGGCACCATCAGCAGGAACACGATCGACCTGCTGATCGAGGCCGGCTATCGCTACTACGGCAACGGCCTCGCCGACGATGCGCCCTACTGGACGGCGGTGGATTTCGCGAGCGAACGCGCGCTGCCGACGATGCCTTACTACTACCACTTCGACGACCAGTATTTCTGCATGTTCCCGATGAAGGGCACGGGGCTCGAGAACCCCGACATGTTCATCCGCAACCTGCGCTGGGAGTTCGAGGCGCAGCACAAGCGCGGCCGTCACTTCCATATGACGCTGCATCCGCAGCACATGGGCTTCGCGCATCGGCTGAAGATGCTGGATGATTTTCTTGCGTGGATGAAGGGTCACGCGGGTCTGTGGAATCCGGCAGCGGAGCAGTGCATCGCACATTGGGTGTCGGCCACCCCGGCTCTCAAGCTGGAGCCTTCCATCTGGAAGGACTATCCGGGCAGCCTCAGTTGAGGGGTCCAGGGCATAAAGCCCTGGCGGGGAGCGCGAGGGGCAGGGCCCCTCGCTAAAGCGTGATGACCGAAGGCGCCAAGGCGCCGGAGGTCTGAATCACGCGCCAAAACAAAAGGCTAGACCATGATGCCTGAGCGAATGCGAACGCATCATGGTCTAGAGGAACCCGCCGTCCACGGGCAGCCCCACGCCCGTGACATAGGACGCGGCTTCCGAGCACAGGAAGCCGATCACCGCTGCCACCTCATGCGCCTCGCCCGCGCGTCCTGTCGGGAAGTCGCGCAGCATGCCCTCCTTGTGCTCGGGCGAGAGCGCCTCGAAGCGGTCGCGGATGCGGCTGCCCTGCTCGGCCAGGATCAGCGAGGGCATCACCGCGTTCACCGTGATCCCATTGATAGCCTCGTCCTTCGCGAGCTGCGCCGTGAAGCCCAGCAGTGCGGCCTTGGAGGTGGAATAGGCGAGGCGCGCGCCCTGCGTCGTCACCGGCCCCTTCCGGCCGCGCGCCAGCGTCGAGGAGGTGTTCACGATGCGGCCGAATTTCCGCGCACGCATGCCCGGCACGAAGGCACGGGAGAAGCGGAAGGCGCTGGTGAGGTTCAGAGCCATCACATGGTCCCAAATCTCGTCATCCATCTCCTCGATGGTACGGATCGGCCGCGGGCCGGAACCGCCGGCGAGGTTCACCAGCACATCCGTCCGTCCCAGCGTCTCGGCCTTCACCAGCGCCGCGGCCGGCGCCTTCGGGTCGAGCACGTCCAGCACCATGGCCTCGGCGCGCCCGCCGGCCGCGCGCACGCGCTCCGCCGAGGCCGCGAGCGGACCCTCCTGCACATCCAGCATCAGCACGCCGAGGCCCTGCTGCGCGAGCTGCAGGCAGACCGCCGTGCCGATGCCGCCCGCCGCCCCGGTGACGGCGGCCCAGCGCTCCGTCATCAGCGCCGCTCCCGGCGGATGTTCCACAGCACCGGAAAGCCCACGTCGAGCAGGCCGCGCAGATCCGCGCGGTACACCGCGGGCCCCGCGAACTGCCCGAGCAGGATGACGTTGACGTTCTCATGCGCGAGCGCCTGGAGCTGGGCCGCGATCTCGCGCCGGCGCGCCATGTCCGGCTCCTCGGAGAACTGCCGCAGCAGCGGCACCTGCCGCTGGTCGCACCACCAGCCCGGATAGACGTTGGCGCAGTTGTAGACCATCGCCGGATTGACGATGGGGTCGGGCATGTCGAAGCCCGTCCAGACCAGCGGCACGACGTTCCAGCCGCCCTGCGCGACGGGGCTGCGGTTGTTGCGCCGCGTGGCCACGCTGCTCCAGTCGGTCGAGACGAAGTCGATGTTGAAGCCGGCGCGGCGCAGCTGGTCCACGGCGACGAGCGAGACCGGGTCGATCAGCGCGGAATCGCGCGAATGCAGCACGGTGATGGGCTCGTTGTTGTACCCGGCCTCGCGCAGCAGGGCGCGGGCCCGCTCGAGGCTGTGGCTGCGCAGCGCTTCCGTGCCGGCCTCGGTCGCATAGGGGCCGCCGCACATGAAGAAGGTGTAGCAGTGCTGATGCACCATATCGGGCGGCAGGCCGGTCGCCGCGACGACGTCGGACTGCTCGATGGCCTGCTGCGCCGCGCGCCGCACGAGGACGTTGTCGAAAGGCGGGATGGTATGGTTGAGCGTCAGCGCGCCCACCACCTCGCCGCCGCCGAGCCCGGGCGTGACGACCACGCGGCGGTCGCGCCGGAGGCTCGCGATGAAGTCGAGCGGAGCGCGCTCGATATAGTCGATCTCGCCCTGCTGCAGCGCGCCGACCTTGGTCGCGTGGTCGGGGATGCTGACGAATTCCGTGCGCTCGAAGTGCACGACCTTGCCGCCGGCGAGCCCGTCCGCGGGCTCGGAGCGAGGGCGGTAGCGCGCGTTGCGATAGAAGACCACGCGGTCGCCGGGGCGCCATTCCTCGCGGCGGAAGACGAAGGGGCCGGAGCCCACGATCTCGGCGATCTGCTGCGTGCCGGGCGTGTTCGCGAGGCGCGCGGGCATCATGTAGGGCACCAGCGTCGCCGTCTTGCCGAGCGCCTCCAGCACCAGGGCGAAGGGCCGGTTGAGCCGCATCACGAAGGTGTCGGGCGCCGTCGCGTCGAGGCTCGCCGTCGCGCCCATGAGCTGCCGGCCGAGCCCGTCGCGCGCGCCCCAGCGGCGGATCGAGGCCACGCAGTCCTCGGCCGTGACAGGCGTGCCGTCGGTCCATTCGAGGCCGGGGCGGAGCTTGAAGGTCCAGGTGAGGCGGTCGGGGCTGATCTCCCAGCCCTCTAGCATCTGCGGCCGCAAGACGCCCCGGCTGTCTGGCGCGACCAGCGTGTCCCAGACCATCGAGCCGAAGGCGCGCGTGACGACCGAAGGCGAGACGATCGGGTCGAGCGTCTGCAACTCGTTGTTCATCACGAGGCGCAGCGGCTGCTGCGGCTGCGCATGCGCGCCGGCCGCGCCGAGCATCGCGAGGCCGGCCAGAAGGGCTTTCGTCTTCATCGCGTATCCTTTCGCTAGATCTGGACCCGGCCGCCATCGACCTCGATGACCGCGCCCGTGGTGAAGGAAGATTCCGCACAGCTGAGGAAGAGGATGGCCTTGGCCACCTCCTCCGCCGTGCCCAGCCGCCGCATGCCGACGCGGGCCAGGAATTCCTGCATCTTCGCCTCCCGGTCCGGCACGCGGGAGAGCGTGCGCTCCAGCATGGGCGTGTGGATAGGCCCTGGCGCCACCGCATTCACGCGGATGTTCTCCCCCGCGAACTCCAGCGCCAGCGCCCGGCTCAGCATGACAAGCCCGGCCTTGGCCGAGCAATAGGCGCCGAGATTGGGCAGTGGCCGCATTCCCGCGCCCGAGGCCAGGTTCACGATGGTCCCGCCGCCGGCCGCGCGCAGCAGCGGCAGCGCGGCGCGGGTGACGAGGAAGGGCCCGTCGAGATCGATGGAATGGACGCGCCGCCAGTCCTCGTAGGAGGTCTCGGCCAGCGGGCGCCAGAGGCTCACGCCGGCCGAGTTCACCAGCCCGTCCACGCCGCCGAGCGCCTGTCCGGCAGCCTCGACCGCCTTCTGCACGGAGGCTTCGTCGGTGACGTCACAGGCGAAGCCGGTCGCACCCTCGCCCAGGGAGGCCGCTGCGGCCTGGCCGCCGTCGAGATCCAGCAACGCCACGCGCGCACCTTCGGCGAGGAAGAGGCGCGCCGTCTCCAGGCCGATCCCGGAGGAGCCGCCGGTGATGATGACGCGCCGATCTGGCAGCCGCATGTGAGCGGATTCCTCCCGATGATAGCAATGATCGAAGCCTTTCACGCTCTGATAGTCACGCAAAGAGGTATCGACAGGCGAGGCGGAGAAAATTACCGTGAACGGCGGCGATGAGTATCATGATAATGACCTCGCTGCGGTGCCGGAACGGATGCCGCGCGCGCAGGCCGAAGAGGGAGACGACGATGGAAGGGCTATCCAACCCGGTCGCAGGGCTCGACCTGCATCCCCTCAACCCGCATTTCGGCGTCGAGGTGCGCAGCCTCGATCTGCGTGAGGATCCGAGCGAGGCCACGCGCGCCGCGCTGCGCGCCGCCTTCCGGCAGCATCGCCTTCTGCTGCTGCGCGACCAGGACATCACCACCGAGCAGCAGACCCGCTTCGCCGAGATCTTCGGCCCGGTCCAGCTGCGCGAGAGGAACCGCGTCAAGAGCGTGGAGGCGACCGCGCAGCACGTGTCCAACGTCCGCAAGGACGGCGTCTTCGGCAAGGGCGACCTCGATTTCCATTCCGACCAGCTCTTCCAGAAGGAGCCGCTCTCGGCGCTGATCCTCTATGCCCTCGAGGTGCCGACGAATGCCGGCGGCGACACGCGCTTCTCGGATTCCATGACGGTGCTGGACCGCATGCCGGAAGCGCTGCGCGAGCGCGCCGAGACGCTGCATGTCCGGCAGGACTACACCTACCGAAGCACGCTCGCGAAGGACTGGAACGTGGATGACGCGGCGGAGCAGACGGCGCTGACGGCGGTGCATCCCATGGTCTGGCGCGCGGCGCCGGAGGATCGCGGCGCGCTCTGGGTGAACAAGCTCTCCAGCGTCGAGGTGGTCGAGCTGCCCGGCGAGGAGGGCAAGGCGCTGATGACCCGGCTGCGCGAGTATCTCTACGATCCCGCGATCATCTACGACCATGTCTGGAGGCCGGGCGACCTGGTCCTCTGGGACAACCGGCGCCTCCAGCACGCGCGCACGCCCTATGACGAGACGCAGCCGCGCACGCTGCGGCGCAGCCCCATCCTCTAGCTCCCGGGCGTATGGGCCTTGAGGAAGGCCACCACGCGCTTCTCCTGCTCGGCGAGGTGATCGGGGCCGCGCCATTGGGTCAGCACCTCCACGCCGGGCAGCAGCTCCGCGAGCTCCGAGCTGGTCGTGGCCGGATGCGGGATGTCGGTGCCGGGCAGCAGGAAGGTCGGCACCGGGCAGTTGCGCGCGAATTCGCGGTCCACGCAGAAGACGAAGTCGCGCGCCCACATGTTGCGGCCGAAGCCGGCCAGCGCCTCCTCGGTGATCGCCGGACGCTCGGCGCGCTGCGCGGCGCCCCATTCGGCGTGGCTCTCGGGGAAGTACTCGGGGTGCTCCGGGTTGAGGCCGATCGGGTTCTGCAGCACCGCGGCCGCGACGCGCTTCGGCGCCTCCTGGACGGCCTTCAGGCAGAAGCTGCCGCCGATGCAGCCGCCGAGGACGTGGAACTTCTCGAAGCCGAGATGGTCCATCAGCGCCAGGTGATCGGCCGCATAGGTGTGCCAGCCATGGTCGGCCTCGATGTCGGCGCTCGACTGGCCGGCGTTGCGCTGGTCCATGGCGATGGCGGTGAAGCCGGCAGCGGGCAGGGCCTTGGTCCAGTCCACCCAGGGGCGCGGCGGTCCCTCGGCCGGGGCGGACCACATCTCCAGCCGCGAGCGCAGGCCGCCGGGCGCGAAGAGCAGGACGGGAAAGCCTGAGCCATGGGTCTCGTAGCGGATCTCGCCGTCCGGGCGGGTCAGTACGGGCATCGCTTCCTCCTTGCGGGGGCGGGAGCATGCGGGCGCATCAGGCCGCGCGCCAGAGGGTGCGGAAGGCCTCCTTCGTGCCGAGCACCGGGTCGGTCTCGGGGAAGGGCAGGGCGGCGATGCGCTCCAGCATGGCGGGTGTCGGCGCGTGCCTGACGATGTCGCCCTCCTGGCCCGGCGGATAGGCGCCGATCACCAGGAACTCCGGGCTCGATCGGATCTTGAGGTGGCCTGTCCCGGCAGGCAGCAACGCGACGTCGCCGGCCTTCACCTCGACCTCGATGCCGTCGGGGCCACCGAGCTTCAGCAGCGCCCGGCCGGCCGCGAAGCCGAGCACCTCGTGCCCCTTCGTGTGGTAGTGGTGGTAGGTGTAGACGCCGTTGCGCCATTGCGGCGGCCAGCCGTTGCGCGCGAACAGCGCCTCCATCGCCGCGGCCGGATCGCCGGACGCCGGCACCGCCGCGCGGTACAGCAGCACCGGCAGGCGCGGATTGTTCGGCACCCAGTCGCTGCGGCCGAAATGCAGGACCTCTGGCTTCATTGAAACCTCCGCGCAGGACAACGCGCGCCGCCGCCCTTCGGCTACAGCGCCGCGGCGATCTCCGCCCACTCCGCCTCCAGCGTCCCCGCTGGACGCCGGCGGCCGGCGCGGCGGTACCAGTAGTCGGCGTTGGAGAGGTCGCCCTCCTTGCGGTGCAGATAGGCATGCACCCAGGCGCCATCCGCGGTGTCGACGGATTGCGCGGCCTCGTGCGCCCGCGCCCAGTCGCCGCGGGCGTCCCACCAGAGGGCGGCAAGCGGCGCCGGCAGGTCGGTTGCCGTCTCGCGATCCATCAGTGCTTTCGGTTCCATCGCACGGTCCTCCCGGTTGCGACGCTAGCCCGGATCGCCCAGCATCGCGACGTTTCAGGAGATGCGCATGGCCCAGCCCCAGGTTCCGATCGACGTGGATGCCGACACCGGCATCTGGACCACCGACGGCCTGCCGATGGTCTATCTGCCGCGCCACTTCCTGGTGAACATGCAAAAGGGCATCGAGAACGCCATCGGGCCCGAGGCCTACCGGAAGATCCTCTACGGATCGAGCGACCTCTCGGCGCTGCAGTGGTGCCGGGCCGAGGCGAAGACGCACGGCCTCTCGCCGATCGACACCTTCCGCCACTACCTGAAGCGCCTTTCGCAGCGCGGCTACGGCCAGCTGGAGATCACCGCGCTCGACGAGGCGGCCGGCACCGGCGCGGTGACGGTGCGGCACTCCGCCTTCGCGCTGGGCTACGGGCCGCAGACGGGACGGAAGGTCTGCTACATGTTCGAGGGCAGCTTCGCCGGCGGGATGCGCTACGTGCTGGAGATGGCCGGCCGCAAAGGCGAGCCGATGTGCCGCGAGGTGGCCTGCGCGGCGGAGGGGCATCCGGAGTGCCGGTTCGAGCTGCGCTGCGACGCGGTGGCGTAGCGAGAGGGGCTTTGCTCCCCTCGCGCTCCCCCCACCAAAGGCCGAGTGGCCTTTGGAAACCAATACTTTATGGGGATTTGGGTGAGGGGCGCGGAGCGACCGCCTAGCCCAGCGGTTCTGCTTCGCCCCTCTCCCAAATCCCCATAGTGCTCGGGTCCAGGGGCCCACTGGCCCCTGGTGGGGGAGTGTGAGGGGGCAAAGCCCCCTCACGACGACGCCAGCGCCGCCGCGACCTGCTTCGCGAAGCCCGCGGGATCCCGCGGCACGTCGCCGTCCTGCACGCGCGCCAGGTCCAGCAGCAGCCCGGCCTTCTCGAAGAGCGCGGTGTCGCTCGACGCGCTTTCGGCCAGCTTGCGGATGAGGGGGTGGCGCGGGTTCACCTCCAGCACGGGCAGGCCGCCGCCTCCGCCGCGGCCGGCGCGGCGCAGCATGCGCTGCATCTGGAGGTCGGGCCCGTGCTCCGGCGCGGCCAGCACCACGGCGCTGTCGACGAGGCGGTCGGTGGCGCGGACCTCGGAGACCTCCTCCTTCAGCGCGTCCTTCAGCAGCGGCAGCAGCAGGGTGACGTCGGCCGCCTCCGCGGCCTCGGCGCCGCCGGCCACCTTGGAGAGGTCCACCGTGCCCTGGGTGATGCTGCGGATGGGCTTCTCCTCGAAGGTCGAGAGCCGCTCCGGCCAGAAGGCGTCGATGCCGTCGGAGAGCAGCAGCACCTCGACGCCCTTGGCGCGGAAACCCTCCAGCTGCGGCGACTTCGCCAGCGCGGCGGTGTCGTCGCCGAGCAGGATGTAGATCGCCTCCTGCCCCTCCTTCATGCGGGAGACGTAGTCGGCCAGCGAGGTCCAGCCTTCGACCGCGGAGGAGCGGAAGCGCAGCAGCGCGGCGACGTCCTTGCGGTGCTCGGCATCCTCCCAGACGCCCTCCTTCAGCACCGGGCCGAAATTGTCCCAGAACTTCTCGTACTTCGCGGAATCCTTGGCCTGGGTCTTGAGCTCCGACAGCACGCGGTTGGTGACCGCCTTGCGGATGCGGGCCAGCACCGGCGTGGACTGCAGCATCTCGCGCGAGACGTTGAGCGGCAGGTCCTCGGTGTCCACCACGCCCTGCACGAAGCGCAGCCAGGAGGGCAGCAGGTTCGCCTGGTCGGTGATGAACATGCGGCGGACATGCAGGCGGACGCGGCTCTCGCGCTCGCCCTCCACGGCCTGGAAGGGCTTCATCCCCGGCACGAAGAGCAGCGCCGCAAACTCCATCGAGCCCTCGGCGCGCCAGTGCAGCGTGGCCCAGGGCTCGTCGAAGGCGTGCGCGACGTGGCGATAGAAGTCGGCGTACTGCTCCTCCGTCACCTCGGATTTCGGCTTCCGCCAGAGCGCCGTGCCCTCGTTGGCCGGCTCGTCCTTGCCCTCGCGCGCGACGGTGATGGGGATGGCGATGTGATCCGCCCACTTCCGGATGATCGCCTGGAGGCGGTAGGGCTCCAGGAACTCCTCGGCGTCGGACTTGATGTGCAGGACGATGTCGGTCCCGGCCTCCTCGCGCGTGGCCGGGGCGAGGGTGTAGTCGCCCTTGCCCTCGGAGGCCCAGGTCCAGGCCTCCTCGGTGCCGGCGCGGCGCGAGGTGACCTCGACGCGGTCGGCCACCATGAAGGCGGAATAGAAGCCTACGCCGAACTGGCCGATGAGGCTCGGCTTGTCGCCGGCGGGCGCGTCGGCGAGCGACTTCGCAAAGGCCGCCGTGCCGGAGCGCGCGATGGTGCCGAGATGCTGCGCGAGCTCGGCCTTGGTCATGCCGATGCCGGGATCGGTGATGGTGAGCGTGCGGGCTTCCTTGTCCGGCAGGATGCGGAGTTTGGCCTCCTCGGGCAGGCCGAGGGCGTGGTCGGTCAGGGATTCGAAGCGGCGGCGGTCCACGGCATCGGCGGCGTTGGCCACCAGCTCGCGGAGAAAAATCTCGCGCTCGGAATAGAGCGCGTGCACGACCAGATCCAGGAGGCGCCCGACCTCGGCGCCGAATTCATGCCGCTCCAGGGTCTCACCCATTCGTCTTCTCCCTCCGGGGTTCAAGTTCAGCCGCGGGCGATATGCGGGGAGGGCGCGAATGTTTCAACTGGTTGCGCCTCACGGCCAGCACGCCTTGAGGGCGCGGGGGATGTATCGGCGGCCCGCCACGACGGTGAGAAGCTTGCGGATGGTGCGGAGGTACCAGATGGCGGCGTCGCGCTCGCGTCGGTTTCGCGGGAGTCGCTGCGGAAGCGGCAGGGCGAAGATCTTTTCGGACAAATCCGGATCGGGGCACATCCAGGGCGGGGCCGGCAGGGCGCGCTTCAGTTCGAGGCGGCGGGCGAGGAGGATGATGCGCAGGCCGCGCAGGCGGATGGCGCGGCGGGCGGCGCGGCAGATGGGGCCGAGGAGGCCGCGGAGCGGGTGGCCCTCGGGCGCGGCGGCGAGGGCGAGCAGGAGGTGCTCCCACAACCCTTCATGGGTCAGGCGGCGGAAGTAGCGGGAGACGGTGTCGGGCTTGCCGTAGGTTTCAGGAAGGTCGGCCCAGGGACCGTCGGTGGCGGCGACGCGGAAGATGGCGTCGAAGCGGGCGCGGTGGTCGCAGGGGCGGCCGCGGAAGCGCCGGAGGATGTGGGGAAGGAGGGCCTGCCATTCCGCATCGGAGAGGGGGTTGTGGGGGATGCGGAGAGGAGAGGCCATCCAGCTAATATAGGAAGAAAATCAGGAACACATCAAGAAAATTCAGCCGGAAGGAGCGGGGCGCCGCCCCGCACCCCGCCGGGGCGCCACGGGCTCCCCGGACCCCTGCGGCGACTTCAGGTTCGGCCTCTAGCCCAGCTCCTCCCAGGCCGCGCGGGCCAGCTTCGCGATGGAGAGATAGGCCCCGGACTGGCCGGGCAGGCCATCGGGCAGCGTGTCCGGCACCCAGTCGGCATAGGCGGCCATGGCGAAGAGCGGCTTGCCGTCCTTCCACACCACGCCCACGTCGCTCCGGCCGCGCCGGCTGCGGCCGGTCTTGTTGTCGATCCGGGTGCCGAAGGGCAGCAGGAACGGAATCATCCCCCTCAGCCGCTGCCAGCTCATGATCTCGAGACCCTGGATGCAATCCTCCGGCGCCACGCCGAGCGCCCTGGCCTCGGCCTCGTCCGTCATGCCCGCGACGATGCGGCGCAGCAGGAGGGCCTGGTCGGCGGGGCAGGTGACGGCCACCTCCTCCGGCGCGTGATCCCAGGCCAGCGCCGGGTTCGGCACCAGGCCCTTCAGCTGCGTGCCGGCCATGCCGATGCCCTTCGCCCAGGCCGTGACCTTGTCCGCGCCGCCCACCTCCGTCAGCACCAGCTGCGTGCTGACATTGTCGCTGGTGATGATCATGTTCACGATCGCGTCGCGCAGCGAATACTCCGTGCCCGGCGACATGTACTGGTAGGTGCCGCTGGTGATCCCCGCCTGAAGCTCGGCGGTGATGGTGAGCTTCTTCGACAGGTCGATGCGCCCGGCACGCGCCGCGCCCAGCGCGTGGATCATGATCCCGACCTTGCGCGTGCTGGCCGAGGGCTGCACCACATCCGCGCCCTTGCCCCAGACGCGGCCGCTGCCGTCCAGCGCCTCGATCCGATAGGTGAGCGTGAAGGGCTGTGCGTGAGCGATGCTCTCGAAGCGGTCCATGGACTGGTTTCCTGCCTGTCGGATTCGGATGGCTCGCAGGGAGGCGAGACGCCGGAAGAATGAACGCATCCGCGGCCCAGTCCAGGGACCGTGCGCCGGCCTGCGACGATATTGGGCTTCCGCCGCGAGCGGATATAAGCGCGCTGCCGTCGGAAGAAGGTCGAGCGAGATGGACGCGGTAAAATCAGGCCCGAAGATCGCGGCGACGGTGATCCACCCGACAGCCCGTCTGCGGGAGGCACAGATCGGCCGGTGCTGCGAGGTGCTGGAGGATTGCCGGATCTCCTATTCCGAGATCGGCGACTACAGCTACCTCGCCCCGAACTGCCAGGTGGCGGATGCGCAGATCGGCCGGTTCTGCGCCATCGCCGCCTCGGTGCGCATCGGTCCGCCGAACCATCCCATGGACCGGCCCTCGCTGCACCGCTTCACCTATTGCCCGGAATACTACGACGCGGAGAAGACGCGCGACCACGCCTTCTTCCGGGACCGGCGGAACGACCGGGTGGTGATCGGCCACGACGTCTGGATCGGCCATGGCGTGATCGTCCTGGCGGGCGTGACCGTGGGGAATGGCGCGGTGCTGGCCGCCGGGGCCGTGGTGAGCCGCGAAGTGCCGCCCTACACCATCGTCGGCGGCGTGCCCGCGCGGACCATCCGGCCGCGCTTCCCGGCTGACATCGCGGCGCGGCTGGCCCGCATCGCCTGGTGGGACTGGCCCTTCGAGACCATCATGGCGCGTCTCGGCGACTTCCAGTCCGACGACATCGCCGCCTTCTGCGAGAAGTGGGACGTCGCCGCGCCGGCCGTGGCCGGCTGAGCCGTCCGCCGGAAGGCTCAGTGCGCGGCCAGGCTCCGCTGCAGCCGCACGATCGCGCCGGGCAGGCCGCGCACCTTCAGCACGCGGCCCGTCTCGCTGTACTCCTCGGACAGCACCCGCGCGCTTTCATAGACCTCGCCGATCAGCCCCTGCTTCGCATAGGGCAGCACCAGCACGTCCTCCACCATCGCCGCCTCGAAGAAGGCGACGATGGTGTCCCTGAGAGCGCTCACATCCTCGGGCGCATGCGCGGAGAGCAGGATCGCGTCCGGATGCTTCTCCATCAGCGCCGCACGTCCCTCCGCGCCCACCCGGTCCAGCTTGTTGAGGACCAGGCGGGACGGCACCGCATCCGCCCCGATCTCGCGCAGCGCGGTCCGGCTCACCTCCAGCTGCGCCTCGTAGGTGGGGTCCGAGGCGTCGACCACGAAGAGCAGCAGCGAGGCCTCCAGCGCCTCCGCGAGGGTGGAGCGGAAGGATGCGACCAGGTCGTGCGGCAGCTGCTTGATGAAGCCGACCGTGTCGGAGACCAGCACGCGGGGCCGGGTCTCCGGCTGCAGGATGCGCACGGTGGTGTCGAGGGTGGCGAAGAGCTTGTCCTCCACCAGCACCTGGCTGCCGGTCAGCGCCCGCATCAGCGAGGATTTTCCGGCATTGGTGTAGCCGACCAGCGCCACGCGCAACTGGTCGCGCCGGGCGGAGCGGCGGTTGTCGCCGTCGCGCTGCACCGCCTCCAGCTGGGTCTTCAGCTCCGAGATGCGGTCGCGGACCTTGCGGCGGTCGAGGTCCAGGTTGCTTTCGCCGGCGCCCGGGCCCTGCTGGCGGCCCCCGCCGGTGGTGGATTCCCGCATGCGGGGGGCGACGTATTTCAGGCGGGCCATCTCCACCTGGAGCTTCGCCTCGCGGGTGTTGGCGTGGCGGTGGAAGATCTCGACGATGACGCCGGTGCGGTCCAGCACCTGGGCCCCGGTGGCGCGCTCGAGGTTGCGGAGCTGGCTGGGCGAAAGCTCGTGGTCGACGATGACGAAGTCGGGCTTGCGGGCGGCATCCGGTTCGGGCCGGGCCGCGTCGGCAGGCTCGGCCGCGCCTTCGAAGCGCTGCCGGGCCTTGGACTTCGCGGCCGGCGCCATCGAGCCGACCACGCCGGTGCCGCCGGTCAGCGCCGCCAGCTCCGCGAGCTTGCCGCTGCCGAGCAGCGATGCGGCGCCGGTGCCCTCGCGCTTCTGCGAGACCGTGCCGACCACCTCGTAGCCGAGGGTCTTCACCAGGCGCCCCAGCTCCTCGAGGCTGGCTTCGTGGGCGACGTCGTCGATGTCAGGCGTCTGGATGCCGACGAGGACAGCCAGTGGGATCGGGGCTCTAGTCTCCATGACAGGGGAGTAGCACGGACGCGCCGAAGCTCCGACAGGCCGTGCGGCTCACTCCTCGTAGATCATCTTCCGGGTCATGCCGCCGTCGATGACGAACTCCGAGCCGGTGACGAAGCCGCTCTCCGGCCCGAGCAGCCAGGCGATCATCGCCGCGGTGTCCTCGGGCCGGCCGACGCGGCCGACGGGATGCTGGGCGTGGTCCTCGGGCCGCAGCGCCTCGCCCCTGGTGTCGATCCAGCCGGGGCTGATGCCGTTCACGCGGATATCGGGTCCGAGGCTGATGGCCAGCGCATGCGTGAGCGCCAGCAGCCCGCCCTTGCTGGCGGCGTAGCTTTCCGTATCCGGCTCGGACTGGTGGGCGCGGGTGGAGGCCACCGTCACCACGCTGCCCTTGGCGGCGCGCAGCAGGTCCTCAGCCGCCTTCACGAGCAGAAAGGTGCTGGTGAGGTTCGTGGCCAGAACGGACGACCATTCGGCCAGGCTCAGTTCGCGGATCGGCTTGCGGATCATGAAGCCGGCATTGCAGACGAGGCCGTCCAGCCGGCCTTCCTCGCGCCGGAGGCCCTCGATGAGCGATCGGACCGCGGCCTCGTCGGCGACGTCCGCGCGCACGTAGCGCGCGGGGAGGGCGGGCGCTTCCTCCGCACGGTCGGCGATGACGACGTGCCAGCCGTCGCGCAGCAGGCGCTCCGCGGCGGCGAGGCCGATGCCATGGGCTGCGCCCGTGATGAGCGCCACTTGCTGTTCCATGCTGTTCCTCCCGATCCGCGTCAGAGCGGCAACGCCGTGGGGGCGGCCCGGCTTCCGGTCACTCCCCGCGGCAGGTCTTCGTCACGGTGCGCGGCGGCGAAGGGGTCTGGGGAACCCGTGGCTCCCAATCTACCGCGCCGTGTTGACCCGCCGCCCGATCTCCTGCGCGATCCGCGCCTGCTCCGCGACGAAGGGGGCGAAGCGGTCGGGCGGCATCGCGACGCCCTCCAGCCCGAGGCCGTCGAACTGCTGCTTCACCTCGGGCTCGTTGACCGCGGCGGCCACCGCCGCGTGCACCTTGCGCAGGATCGCGTCGGGCGCGCCGGCGGGCATCCAGAGGCCGAACCAGTTCACCACCTCGAAGCCGGGCAGCCCGGCCTCCTCCATGGTGGGCGTGGCCGGCATGCCGCTCCAGCGGCGGGCGCCGGTCAGCGCGAGCGCCCGCAGCGCGCCGCTCTCCACATGCTGCCGCGCGATCTGCGTGCCGACGAAGAACATGTCCACGCGGCCGGCCAGCAGGTCGGTGGTCGCCTCGGCCACGCCGCGATAGGGGATGGAGAGGATGTCCGTGCCGGTCATGGTCTTCATGAGCTCGGCGGGGATGTGGCTGGCCGTGCCGTTGCCGGCATTGGCGTAGGTGAGCTTGCCCGGCTCGGCCTTCGCCAGGGCGATGAGCTCCTGGAGGCTCGTCGCCCGCACCGAGGGATGCACGACCAGCGCCTGGCCGAAGTTCTGGGCGGCGAGGGTGACGTGCGAGAAGTCGCGCACGGGGTCGTAGGTGACGTTGTCGTTGAAGGGCGGGATGTTGGTGTGCGAGGCCGTGGTGAAGAGCCACGTGTATCCGTCGGCCGGCAGGCGCGCGACATAGGCCGTGCCGACGAGGCCGCCGCCGCCCGCGCGGTTCTCCAGCACCACCGGCTGGCCGAGCGTGGCGGAGACCCTGGGCAGGATGGCGCGCAGGATCAGGTCCGGCGGGCCGCCAGGGGTGGAGGGCACGACCACGCGGATCGGGCGGCTGGGCCAGTCCTGCTGCGCGAGCGCGGCGGCGGGGGCGAACGCGGCGAGGCCCAGTGTGCGGCGGGTGATCACAGCCGCACCGTCGTCTGCGTCTCGATGGAGCGGAGGATGGCGCCGAGCACCTCGACATTGTGCACGGCGTCGCCGCCCGGCAGGGCCAGCGGCTGCTTCGCCGCGGCATGGCGGGCGAAGTGCTCCAGCTCGGCACGCTCGGTGCTGGTCTTGGGGAAGGTCAGGGTCTCGGGTCGCTGCTTCGCGCCGATGTTCGCGCGGTCGATGCGGCAGAGCCGGAGGTCCCAGGTGGTGAGGTGCTCGACATCGCCGACCTCGACCCAGGCGTTGCTGCCGAAGACCTGCATTCGCCAGGTTTCCGCAGTTGCGATGACGGTGGCGAGGGTGCCCGTCGCGCCGCCGGCGAAGCGGAAGAGCATGGAGGTCGTGTCGTCCATGCCGAAATCCTGCACGAGCCGGAAGCTCTGCGCGGTGACCTGGGCGATGGGGCCGGCGAGGTGGAGCATCGCATCCACGACGTGCACGCCGCGGCCGGTCATGCCGCCGGCGGGGCCTTCGGTGCGGTCGTGGCGCCAGTGGCCTTCGGGGAAGCGGTAGACGCTGGGGCCGCAGAAATTGCCCTCCAGATGCAGGACGCGGCCGAGCGTGCCGTCGTCGATCAGGCTGCGGATCTTCTGCAGCGCCGGCTGGAAGCGCCAGTTGTAGCCGACGCCGAGCGTGACGCCGGCCTCGGCGCAGGCTTTCGCCGCGCGGGCGGCGCTGGCGGCGTCCACGCCGAGGGGCTTTTCCGTGAAGACGGGCTTTCCCGCACGCGCGGCGGCGACGATCTGGTCGGTGTGCTGGGTGTGCGGCGTGGCCAGCACGACGGCGTCGACGTCGGGGTCGGCGAGCGCGGCCTCGTAGCTCGCGAGCATGCGCAGCCCGTGCTCCCCGGCGAAGGCCTGCGCCTTGGCGGGCGTGCGGGTGGCGGCGGCGGTGAAGCGGATGTCAGGGCTGTCGGGCCCCACGCAGCGGACGAGGTGCTGGCCCCAGGTCCCGAGCCCGATGATGGCGGCGCGAATCATGCCGTGATGCTCTCCGTCCTGGGCGCGGCGTCCGATTCGCGCGCGCTCCCCGTGTCAGGGAGCGCGGAGTGAAGCGGGACCGGTCAGGACGGGCAAGCCGGCGTGGCGCTCAGTGCGAGACCTGCACGAGGAAAGCCGACGCGCCGGCCGGCGGCTGGCTCTGGGCCGTCCGGAGATCGCCCGTCTCGCGGTCGAACATGGTCAATGCCGTCAGCTCCCAGGAATCCTCCAGGTTGCCCTGGGCGTCGAGGCTGACCTCGCGCGGGTCGCCGTTGCGGGAGGCACGGCCATGCCAGAGGCCGCGCTCGTCGCGGCGGAGTTCGCCGACCTGGGTGTAGCCGGTCTCCTCGATGCGGCTCCGGGCCTGGTCTTCGGAGAGCTGCGCGGGGGCGGAGGGCGGCGGGGCGGAGAGCGTCTCGGCCCGGGCCGAGGACAAGGCGAGGGCCGCGAAAAGCGCCATGGCCAGGGGACTGGGTCGCATGGGATTCTCCTTCTTCCCGCGCGTGCGGATCGCACGCCGCTTCTCCCCTAAATCCGCGAAGGCCCGCCGGGTTGATCCGGATCGGAAATATCCCGTCACGGGCCGTCATCACGGTGCGATCACGCCGGCGAATTAAACCCACGAAGCAACACAGGCCGTGGCATGGTGTCACGGGACGCAGGAGCCTTCCGATGACGGACCTCGCGAGCCGCCCGTCCTATCGCTGGATCGTCGTGGCCTCCGCCGCGGCGATGCTCGCCATCGTGATGGGACAGCTGGTCAACGGCCTCTCGGTCTTCTTCATCCCGCTGGAGCAGGAGTTTGGCTGGTCGCGCGGGTCCATCGCGCTGATCAACACGGTGGGGCTGGTCGGCGTCGCGCTGGGCGGGATCGTCATGGGCACGGTGGCGGATCGCGCCGGCATCCGGATCGTCTGCCTCGTCGCCGCCCTCTCGGTCGGGCTCTGCGTGGCCCTGGCCTCCCGGGCGGACCAGCTCTGGCAGTTCTACCTCCTCTTCTTCCTCGCCGGGGCCTTCGGGGCGGGCGCGATCTTCGCGCCGGTCATCGCCGCGGTCGGCGGATGGTTTCCGACCGGGGCGGGGATCGCGATCGGCATCGCCTCGGCCGGCCAGGCGATCGGGCAGGGCGGCGTGCCCTTCGTCGCCGCCTTCCTCATCGATGCCCTGGGATGGCGCGGCGCGATGCTGGCCATGGGGCTGGTCTCGCTGGCCGCGCTCGTCCCGCTGGCCCTGGTGATGCGCGAGGCGCCGCCGCTGCGGCCGGTCATGGCCGCGACGCGGGCCGAGGCGGCGCCGCTGCTGCCGCCGGCGCTGGTCGTCGTCGGCCTGAGCGCCGCCGTGCTCTTCTGCTGCACCTGCATGGCGGTGCCGCTGATGCACCTGGTCCCGCTGATCCAGGGCTACTGCATCTCGGCGCCCGATGCCGGCGGCGTGCTCTTCGTCATGCTGATCGCGGCCATCGCCGGCCGCGTCGCCTTCGGCAAGCTGGCCGACATGATCGGGCCCATCCCGGCCTACATGACCGCCTCGCTCTGGCAGACGGTGGGCGTCTTCGCCTTCACGCAGATCGGCGACCTCTCGCTCTTCTACGTCTTCGCGCCGGTCTACGGCTTCGGCTATGCGGGGGTCATGACCAGCCTGCTGGTGACGGCGCGCGTGCTCACGCCGGCCCGCCGGCGCGCGACGATGATGGGCGTCATCCTCGCCTTCGCCTGGCTGGGGCATGGGCTGGGCGGCTGGCAGGGCGGGGCCTTCTACGACCTCACGGGCAGCTACACCGTGAGCTTCGCGAATGCCGCGGCGGCGGGAATCCTGAACCTGATGATCGTGGGGACGCTGTTCGTGATGCTGCGCAGGCGGGTGGTGATGGCGTAGCGGGCATTCTGTGTGCAGCGACCGCTCGCGGCCGATAGCTGACAGGCGGGTTTCGGCCTCGATGCTGAGTAGCGGACGCCAATCGCGCCGTAGAGCCACTGACTCTCAATCTACATGCCCGTTAGGGATCTCGGTCGATAGATGGCGTCAATGGCTGGGAGTCGGGGCGGGCAGTGGCTCAGACGCGGCAACCGGCGCTGGAATGGGGCTGGGGACTGACGGCGAGGTGCTGGCCGACGGGGACGCGCCGACCGGCTGAGCGCCTCTGGAGGCGATGCAGTAGCCGGCTTCGATGGTAGTGAGGCGGAAAAACAGGAAGGTCGCGAATGCAACGCCGACGATACCAATGCCGGCAATCACCGAAAGCCACAACTTATGACAGAAAATTCTCTTCACCAGACCATCGTAGACCGCAACGAACTGATCGCTGATCGCCGCGTAATCGCTCTTCAGCTTGCTCTGCTGGCGATCAATATCGGCGCGAATGGCTGACAATGTCGCCCACTGATTTCCGATCGCAATCAAGAGCAAGATCAGGAAGATCGCTGCGCCTGCCACGATGGCGACGTTGGCCCAGTATTCAATTCCGCATCCCTCTGTAGCCTTGAGCTGCGAACCGACGATGACGGTTGCCACCGGAATTCCTAGCAGCTGACCTTGGATATCGACGATCGTCTTGTGGATTTTACCAATGTATTCGAGTCGCGCGGTTTCGACATCGTTCCGGATCTTGCTGTAAGAAAAGCTCGACGCAAACAGCTTGTATCCATTCCCCACTTCTTCCCGCACGAAATCGAGGTTCGCGAGCACGTGGGCAAAGGCCGTCCTGCTGGACTGAGGCTGTGCGACGTGCAGGACGGCCTCCGCCAAGATCGATAGCTTTTGATCCTGATGCACATCGGCCGTGAGGTCTCCCAGCAAACCATCGGCTGCTTCAATCGACAGTCGACGCAGCGCCGCGACATCGTAGATGATAGGGATCGTGATCTTCCGATCCCGGATGAAGACGAGCTCTTGACGGCTGCTATCCAAATAGCTTGCGGCTTTCCCGAGCAAATTCGCGATCTCCAACGCTTTCCGATAGCGTACGAGATCGTCCGGGGCCGGCTCGGTATTACGTTCGAGTGCGCCCTCTTTGATGAAGTATGCGACGGGTTCACGCAGACGGGCATCACTCGAAACGAGCAGGTCATCCAACTTCTCGACGAGCTGGCCGAGCGCAGTCCGCGGTGCGCCCGCCCTAATCCGAACCCGCTGCCCAATCACAAGCGCTTCGGGTCTATCCGTCAGAACGATGAAATTCGAGTCTTCCATCGCCCGTTCGTTGCCATCGATGAAGAGAAGGTCGTCTAGGACGCTCTGATCGGCGAGCAGCAGTTCACCCTCATCACCCTGCTGATCGAAGGCAATGTGGCGGTAGAGGTTCAGCAGCTGCCCGAACTTAAGTCGGGTCATCCAGGCCTCGATCGTCTCGAAGCTCCGACAGCAGGTGGTCGGGCAGGCCGGTCAGCGTCAATGTCTTCTCATCCGGGTCGAAGCGAACTTGATTGCTCCTCAACGCCTCGCGATCGAATTCTAACGACCACAATGGCGTTACGGCCTTAAATTTGACGAGACGGTTGAGCGCCCCGCGGTGGGGTACGAAACCATCGCTCAGTTTCAGCGCCGGATCACCAAGAGCCGCCATCAGCTTCTCTGGCTCAGTCGGGAATAGCTCGTTCGAAAGTGTCGTGAAATCGATGGGCTCTTTGGCTACGGCAGATCGCTCACAAATGCGTTTGGCTGTCTCCAGGAAAGCGTCCCGCGCCTCTGGTTTCATCTCCTCCGCGTCGGCGAAGCGCTTGATCGTCTCGACGAGAGTGTTGGTATCCTGGCGGTTCTGCAGGGTGGTGTCGCAGCCAAGGAACTCCTTGAAGTATTCCGATACCTCGCCCTTGCCCTTCAGAAAGCCGATATACCGCGGGTCATTCTTGGCCCAGGCATCAAGGTCAATACGGCCTGCAAAACGAAAGCCGTCCATATCAAGATGGACCACGTCCTGCACATCGTAGGTTTTGGTCAACGCAGCGCCGAGCTTGTCGGTCAGAATGGCCACCATCAAATAGCTACCCTCTCTTTCACCGCTGAAGTGCACGAAAAAGACGTGACCTGCTCCAGCGGCGGCGCGCGCACTCGCACGCACTCTGAGGGTCTCCATCATCTTTTCGGTCAGTGACGCGAAGTCAGGTTTCGTGGCTGAAAGGTACTCTTCCAAATGGACGCGGGTAGGTCCTGCGTTAGGGCTGTCCGAGAACCTTCCATAAGCCTTTGACGGCCGCCGATTGTACAGGTTGTGCAAGTCATCGAGTACGCGCTGAATGGGTCCTTTAATGGGCAAGTGATCATTGCCCAGCACGACTTTGAAGCCAGCTTCCGCACGCTGGAGGTCATGGATCGCGGCATGGTGAATTGTATTTGTCATTGAGTCCCCCGCCCTGACGATCTCTGCCGAGTCGCTTTGGTTGAGGGGAAGCTTCGCAAACCGCGCCATGAAGCGCCACACATGCCTCGGGATCGATCCCCTGGCTAGGCTGTCGGTCGCGGCCGTAAAGCGGGCGGCTAGGGCAGACTGCCGACCTGCTCGCGACATTGACAACCCAGCCTCGCTGAACTGGCGGCTTCTCCTGAGCGCCTGCCGAGTTTGCCCCGGAATGTTATTGGAGATGCAAGAACCTGAGGTTCTTGCTGGGGGAGCTTGAGGGGGCAAAGCCCCCTCAAAGGCCTACCCCTCCACCGGCCCGATCTCCCGCGCAAACGCCCGCCGCGACTCCAGCTCGCGCTCCAGCCGCGCCGTCACGTCAGCGCCGGTCTGCAGCACCGCGCGGTTGCCGTTGCCGTCGGTCACGGCCCGGAAGGCCTCGCTGCGCGTGGCGAGCGCGAGCCCCTCGCGCAGGCGCTCCACGATATCAGCGGGCGTGGCGGCCGGCGCGAAGAAGCCGTTCCAGACGGTGAAGTCCGGCTCCGTCAGCCCGAGCTCGGCGGTGGTCGGGACATCCGGCAGCTCCGGCAGGCGCCGGCGGCCGATCACCAGCAGCGGCTTGATCCGGCCGTCGCGGAAATGCGGGCCGGCGGTGGGGAAGTCGGCGGCGCCGATCTGCACATGGCCGGCGATCAGGTCCGTCACCTGCGGCGCCGTGCCGCGATAGGGCACCTTCACCAGGTCGAGCCGGAAGTGCCGCGCGAGCTGCTCGACCGACTGCTCGGAGACCGAGCCGCTGCCGGTGGTGCCGAAGGCCAGCCGCGGCTTCTGCGAGTCCCGAGCGCGGGCGAGCAGCGCGTCGAAGCTCGTCACGCCGAGGGCCGGATGCGCCCAGAGGATGCTGGAGGATTCGACGAAGATGCCGATGGGCGTGAAGTCGCGGATCGGGTCGAACTGCACGGCGTCGCCCAGGGCCACGACGCTGCCGATGAAGGCGGTGAGGTTGGGCACCAGCAGCGTGTAGCCGTCCGGCGCGCTGCGCGCCGCGGCCTGGATGCCGATGGTGCCGGTGGCTCCGGTGCGGTTGTCCACCACGAAGGGCTGGCCGAACTGCGCCGAGAGCTCGCGCGCCAGGGCGCGGCCGTAGGTGTCGGTCGGGCCGCCGGCGGGCCAGGGGACGATGAGCTTCACGGGACGGTCGGGCCAGGCGCCGCCCTGGGCCAGGGCGGGTGCGGCGGCGGCGAAGGGGAGAAGCGAGGCGAGGCGCAGGGCGTCGCGGCGGGAATGCGTCATGGAACAAGGCTCCGGAAGGGAAGGGGGGCGGGCAGGGTCGGAAGCGGGAAGCTTCGACAGGGCTCGCCGGGCCGGGCGGAGACGGAGAAGCGGCGGATCGGGCCGGACATGGCGGGCTCCAGGGGAACGGGCTTTTCGGGACGGGCGGGTCGGGCGTCGGCCGGACGCGAGGGGCGGATCAGCGGGCGCTGCGACAGCGCGGCAGGCGGGGTGTCCTCACGCGGAGGCGGATGGTGGTTCGCACGGGACCTCGGATCGGCAGGTGCCGGATGGGCGGCAGGGCTGGAGCCTATAAAACCATATATGATAGTGCAATGTGGATTTTACGTATTTTATCACGAATCTCTGACGCCATCCCCTGGGGCTGGCGCGAAGGGGCGGGCGATACGCGCCGAGGTGGATCGGATGGCCGTTCGAGCATGCTCTTTATATTATTGATTGATAAGCGTTTTTAAATCCAAAGATGTGGATTTGCGATTTCCGCGCATCGCGCCGTTGAAATCTCCGTAGCAGATCGTATAATCCTCAAACTACGGTTTTCTGGAGAACAATCAGCCGCTCGCATCCTGCGGGCGGGCCGGTCGGACCCAGACGACGAGGAACCGAGATGGCCCGAATCTCCCCGTCCGTCCCCTTCCGCACCCTCCCTGCCAGGGCGGCGTCGCGCTGTCGGATCTCGTGTCGCGGCTGAGCCGCACCGATCCGCCGACCCCACGACACCCGAAACGCCGCCCCCGGAGACTCCCATGCGCCTGTCCAATCCCATCATCGAGGATGGTGCCCTCATCGCCGTCGCCGCCCAGGGCGATGCCGGCTGGTTCCTGATCGCCATCGACATGCGGCTCGAGGAGCTCGACCGCGCCGATTTCCCGAGCGCGGCGGCGGTGGAGCAGGCCGCGCGCGGCTACCTGCGCCGCAACCACCCGGCCGTCGGCTCGTGGGCCGGCGCGTGGAAGTGACGCACGCCATGTCGCTCTCGGCCCTCCTCCCGCCGCTGCCGCGGCGCTTCCCCGACGCCCCCGAGCTGATCGCCGCCATCGCCGCCAATGGCGCGCGCGACGACCGCGATGCGAGCTTCCCCTTCGACAGCCTGGAGCGTCTGCGTCAGGCCGGCGTGCTGGCGCTGACGGTGCCGACCGGGCTCGGCGGCGGCGGCGCGGGCATCGGCCTCGCCGCCGAGGCGGTGCGCCAGGTCGGCACGGCCTGCCCCGCGACGGCGCTCATCCTTGCGATGCAGCTCGCCAAGCAGGCGGCGCTGGCCCGCAGCCCCGCCTGGCCGGGCGCGTTGCGCGAGCGGCTGGGCCGCCTCGCCGTGACCGAGGGCGCGCTGATCAATTCCGCCCGCGTGGAGCCGGAGCTGGGCTCGCCCACGCGCGGCGGCCTGCCGGGCACGGTCGCGCGCCGCACCGACACCGGCTGGGCGCTGACCGGCCACAAGCGCTACGTCACCGGCCTGCCCGGGCTGCGCTTCATCGAGGTGCTGGCGCGCACCGACGAGGACGAGCCGCGCATCGGCCATTTCCTCGTCACCGCCGGCACGCCGGGGCTGGGGGTCCGCGAGACCTGGAACCATCTCGGCCTGCGCGCCTCGGGCAGCCACGACCTGCTGCTCCACGACGTCGCGGTGCCCGAGAGCCATGCCATCGGCCTTGTCCCCGCCGGCGCCTGGGTGAGCAACGACGCGGTCCAGTCGGCCTGGAACGCGCTGCTGGTCACCGCCGTCTACACGGGCGTGGCCCAGGCGGCGCGCGACTGGGTGGTCGGCTTCCTGCGCCACCGCCGTCCCTCGGGCCTGAGCCAGCCGCTCGCCGCCCTGCCGACGGTGCAGCAGGCGGTGGGCGCGATCGAGGCGCAGCTCATCGCGAGCCGGCGGATCGCGGCCTCGCTGGCCGCCGATATCGAGGCCGGGCGCGTGCCGCCCGCCGCCGAGACCGGCGCCGTGAAGGCGCTGCTCTCCAGCCAGGCGATCCGGGCGGTGGAGTTGTCGGTGTCGCTGGCCGGCAACCATGCGCTGGACCGCGCCAACCCGCTGGAGCGCCACTGGCGCGACGTGCAGTGCGCGCGCGTCCACGTGCCGACCGAGGACGCCGCGCACCAGAATGCCGGCCGCGCCGCGCTGGCCGAGGGTGTTGCGGCATGAGGCGCCGCATCCTCCTCGCCGGTCTGCTCGCTGCGCCGGCCGTCGTCCGCGCCGAGACGCCCTTCAGCCGGCCGATCCGCTACATCTGCCCCTTCCCGCCGGGCGCCACCAACGACAACGTCTCGCGCACCATGACGCGCGCGCTCACCACGCGGCTGGGCGTGCCCGTCGTGGTGGAGAACCGCGCGGGCGCCGGCGGCGCCGTGGGCGCGCGTCTGGTCGCCGAGAGCCGGCCGGACGGGACGACGCTGCTCAACGCCTCGGCCGGCAACCTCACCATCGCGCCGCATCTCGGCCCCGTGGGCTACGACCCGCTGCGCGATTTCTCCCCCGTCGCCATCGCGGGCGAGGCCTTCAGCCTGATCGCGGTGAATCCCACCCTTCCGGTGCGGACGCTGCCGGAGCTGATCGCCTACGGCAGGCGCCATCCGGGCGTGCTGAACTACAGCTCGGCCGGGATCGGCTCGGCGGGGCACCTCCGCGGCGCGCTCCTGGCCGATGCCGGCGGCTTCGAGGCGGTGCACATCCCCTTCCCGGGGTCGGCACCCGCGGCCAATGCGCTGGCCGCCGGCGACGTGCACTTCATGATCGACCCGATCGTGGCGCCGCATGTCCAGGCGGAGCGTGCTCGCGCGGTGGCCTCCATCGGCAGCGGCCGCTGGCCGGCCTTCGCCGAGGTCCCGAACGTCACCGAGCTCGGGATCGGCGCGGACTGGCCCTCCGGCGGCTGGTTCGGCCTCTTCGCGCCGGCGCGCACGCCGCCGGAGATCGTCGCGCGGCTCAACCGCGACTTCAACGCCAGCCTGGACGAGCCCGAGGTGGACGCGGCGCTGCGCCGCTTCGGCCTCAGCCCGGAAAAGCTCTCGCCCGAGGAACTCGGCGCGCGCCTGGCGCGCGACCACGCCGCCACCGGCCAGGCGCTGCGGCGCCTCCACATCGCCTGAAGGATTCTTTCGCCGCCATGACCCACCCCCTCCAGTTCATCGGCATGATCTCGCATCGGGCCTCGTCCGAGATCCATCCGCCGAGCGGGCCTGTCCTCGATCCCGCCTATGTCCTCCGCTTCGCCCAGGCCCATGAGCAGGCGGGCTTCGACCGCATCCTCGTGGCCTGGCATTCCACGAGTCCGGACGCGCTGCTCGTCGCGGGCCATGCGGCCGCGAACACGAAGCGCATCGGCTTCATGGTCGCGCACCGGCCGGGCTTCATCGCGCCCACTCTGGCTGCGCGGCTGTTCGCCACCTTCGACCATCTGAGCGGCGGGCGGGCCGCGATCCACATCATCACCGGCGGCAATCCCGCCGAGCAGAAGCAGGACGGCGACTTCCTCGACCACGCCCAGCGCTATGCCCGCACCGATGAGTATGTCGGCCTGCTGCGGCGGGTCTGGACGAGCGAGCAGCCCTTCGACCACGAGGGCACCTACTACCGCTTCGAGCGCGCCTTCTCCGAGATCAAGCCGGTGCAGAAGCCGCATATCCCGATCTTCTTCGGCGGCTCCTCGGATGCGGCGGTCGAGAGCGCCGGACGTCACGCCGACACCTACGCCTTCTGGGGCGAGACGCTGGACCAGGCGCGCGACACCATCGCCCGCGTGCGCGAGAGCGCGGCGCGGGCCGGGCGCGATCCGGCTTCGATCCGCTTCAGCCTCTCGGTGCGCCCCGTCCTCGCCGACACGGAGGAGCGCGCTTGGGCCCGGGCGCGCGACATCCTGGAACGCATCCGCGCGCTGCGCGGCGAGAATTTCGGCAAGGGCAGCCCGAAGCCCGAGAGCATCGGCAGCAAGCGCCTGCTGGAGGCGGCCGCCGCGGGTCCCGTGCGCGACAAGCGCCTCTGGACCGAGGTGGCGGCGGCGGTGGGCGCCGGCGCCAACACCACCGCGCTCGTCGGCACGCCGGAGCAGGTGGCGGAATCGCTCGCCGAATACGCCGCGCTCGGCGTCTCGACCTTCCTCATCCGCGGCTTCGATCCGCTGGAGGACGCCCTGGACTACGGCCGGACCCTGCTGCCGGCCACGCGCCGCGCCGTGGCGGCGCTCGAACCCGTGCCCGATCGCAAGAAGGAGATCGAACATGCCTGACGGCTACATCAGCCCGCCGCTGCTGCAGACGGCGCCGATCAACTACCTGCGCGACGGGATCGAGCATCCCACGCGCTACATCACCACGCCGCCGCCGGGCGTGCCGGTGAACACCATCGAGGTCGAGACGCGCGCCGTCCTGGTGGAGAACGGCCGCTTCCGGCAGCACGAGTTCACGCTCGACCGCCACGGCTTCGCGCTGATCGACGCGCCGACCCGGGTGGCCGACCTCTACGACGAGGCCGCGATCCGGCGGGACTACTATCCGGAGGTGGAGGGCATCCTCCGCGCGCATCTTGGCGCGTCGCGCGTGGTGGTCTTCGACCACAACATCCGTAACGCCGGCCGCGCCGCCGGCGACACGAAGCTGCGCGAGCCGGCCAAGCGCGTGCACAACGACTACACCTACGCCTCCGCCCCGCAGCGCGTGCGCGACCTCCTGCCGGAGGAGGCCGACCGCCTGCTTGCCGGGCGCTTCGCGATCGTGAACCTGTGGCGGCCCATCAAGCCGGTGCAGGAGAGCCCGCTCGCGCTGGCGGAATGGCCGAGCATCGCCGAGGAGGACCTGGTGCCGACCTCGCTCGTCTATGCGGACCGCGTGGGCGAGACCTTCAGCGTGCGCCACAGCCCGCGCCACGCCTGGGTCTACTTCCCGAACCAGCTCCCGAACGAGGCGCTGCTGATCAAGGGCTACGACAGCGCGACGGACGGGCGGGCGCGGCTGTCCTTCCACGGCGCCTTCGACGACCCGTCCTCGCCGCCGGATGCGCCGCCGCGCGAGAGCATCGAGGTGCGGACGCTGGTCTTCTGGGACTGAGGGGGCCTCGCCCCCGGCGCAATCAGATCACGGCCGCCAGGCTGACGATCAGCAGGCCCGCGAACAGGGCGGTGAAGGCGCGCATGACCACCAGCCATCCGTCGAAGCCCATGCCCTTCGGCTCCTCCGGCATCTCGTCCTGGGCATGCTGGGCATAGACCCCGTGGGCGCTGCTCGTCGGTATCTCGCGCATGGCGGCTCATCCTCGGCTGATGACCGGAGGATGGCCCGCGCCTGTCGCCGGATGATCGCGCGGGGCCAGCGCTGTGTCGCGTTTGTCGCCCGGCGGCCGCTCAGGCGGCCCATTCCCCCGCGCGCATGACCGGCTCGGCCGTTCCGTCGGCCTGGACGCCGTCCACGTCGATCTCGGCCGAGCCGATCATCCAGTCCACGTGGATGAGGCTGCTGTTGCCGCCGCGGGCGGTGAAGTCCTCCTGGCTCAGCGTGTCGCCGTCGACGAAGCACTTCTTGTAGGCCTGGCCGAGCGCGATGTGGCTCGCCGCGTTCTCGTCGAAGAGCGTGTTCAGGAAGAGCAGCCCGCTGCGCGAGATCGGCGAGGAGGCCGGCACCAGCGCCACCTCGCCGAGGCGCCGGGCGCCCTCGTCGCTGCCGATCATGCGCTCCAGCACCTCCTGGCCGGTGCTCGCATGGGCCTCGACGATCACGCCGCCCTCGAAGCGCACGCGGATGTCGCGGATGACGGTGCCCTGGTAGGCCAGCGGCTTGGTCGCGGAGACGTGGCCCTGCGTGCGGGCCGCATGCGGGGTGGTGAAGACCTCCTCGGTCGGGATGTTCGGGTTGCCCGTGATGCCGTTCAGCGCGGTGGACTGCCCGCCCATCCAGGCATGGTTGTCCGCGAGCCCGACGGTGAGGTCCGTGCCCGGCCCGCGGAAGCGCAGCGCGGCGTAGCGCCGGTCGGTCAGGCGCTGGCGGCGGGCCATCAGGACGGCGTTGTGCTCGGCCCAGGCGGCGACGGGATCGGGGCGGTCCACGCGGGTCGCGGCGAAGATCGCGGCCCAGAGCTTCTCCACGGCCTCCGCCTCCGGCAGCTCCGGGAACATGGCCCGCGCCCAGGCCGGCGAGGCGTAGGGCACCAGGCTCCAGTTGATGGCCGAGGCGGTGATGAGCTCCAGTGCCGGCCGGTAGGCCTGCGCCCGGGCGCGGTTGGCGCGGGCCACCAGCCCGGCATCCTGCGCCGCCAGGAGGCCCGGATCCTCGCCCACGATGGCCAGGCGCGCGGCACCGCGCCGGAAGGCCTCGGCCATGCCGTCGAAGAGCCAGCCGGGCGCGGTGTCGAAGCTCTCGGGCGAGGCGTGCCGGAAGCGCGACAGGGTCTGCTGGTCGTCGGAGAAGAGCGTCGTGACGAGGCTGGCGCCGGCCTTGTAGGCCGCGTCGGTGATGAGGCGCGCGAGCGGCAGGGCGTCGATGGAGGCGGTCATGAGCACCTCCTGGCCGGCGCGCAGGTTCAGCCCGACGCGGACGGCGACGTCCGCCAGCCGGGCGAGCGAGTCCTGGGTGCGGGAGGGGGGAACGATCTGGTCCATGGCCGGCGTACTCCGCGATGCAGCTTTCGGCGGAGGGTAGCTTCCAGGCCCTCCGCCGGCCAGGGCACCCCAACCAAGGTATAGGTGCCCCATACCAACACGTGGCCGCTCCGTACCTGGGTAGAATGGAGCGGCGCACCATCTGGGACCTAGCTTCCGGTCGTCGGGATCGAGGCCTCGCCCGCCCCCGGCAGCAGCGAAGGACAAGCCCATGACCGACATCGCGGGGAGCCCCCTGCGGGCCCCGATCCTCGCCCATCGCGCCCGGCCAGGGCTTCGCCGATGGGCCGGCCTGCTCCCGTGCTTCCTCCTTCTCCTGGCCGTCGCCGCCTCGCCCGCATCGGCCCAGCCCGTGGGCGTGCAGGTGACCACCGTCCGCAACGCCGACGTCCCCTTCACGCTGCAGGGCATCGGCACGGTGCAGGCCTTCAACACCGTCACGCTGCGGGCGCAGGTCGACGGCATCCTGGAGCAGATCCGCTTCACCGAGGGCCAGGCGGTCCATGCCGGCGACGTGCTGGCGCAGATCGATGCACGCCCCTTCCAGGCGGCGCTGGACGAGGCGATCGCCAAGCGCGACCAGGACCAGGCGCAGCTGGTGAACGCGCGGCTGAACCTGCAGCGCTTCCAGGGCGTGGGCGACTTCGCCTCGCGCCAGCAGGTCGCGACGCAGCAGGCGTTGGTCGACCAGCTCCAGGCGCAGATCCGCAGCGACGAGGCCGCCATCGTGAACGCCCGGACGCAGCTCAGCTACACCAGCATCACCGCGCCGATGGATGGGATCACCGGCATCCGCCTGGTCGACCAGGGCAACCTGCTGCGCGCCACGGATGCGACCGGCATCGTGGTGCTGACGCAGGTCCAGCCGATCTCGGTGCTCTTCACCCTGCCGGCCGACAACTTCGCCGAGCTCCGCCAGGCCATGGCGGCCGGCCCGCTCACCGTGACCGCCCTGGAGCGCGTGGGCCAGCGCCCGCTGGGCGAAGGCACGCTGGCGCTGATCGACAACCAGATCGACCCCACCACCGGCTCGATCCGCCTGAAGGCGACGCTGCCCAACCGGGACACCGCCCTCTGGCCGGGCCAGTTCGTGAACGCGCGGGTGCTGCTGCGCACCGAGCACGACGTGCCCACCCTGCCGTCCACCGCCATCCAGCGCGGCCCGGACGGGACCTTCGTCTACGTACTGCAGGCCGACGGCACGGTCGCGGTCCGGCCCGTCACCGTGCGCCGCTTCGACGGCGGCGTAGCCGCGCTCGCCCCCGGGCTCGATCCGGCGGCGCGCGTGGTCACCACCGGGCAGTACCGCCTCTCGCCGGGCGCCCATGCCGAGGTGATCCCGCCCCAGGCGGCCGCGCCCCAAGGGGCCACGCCGCAGGGAGCCACCCCTCGGGGGGCCACGCCATGAACATCTCCGCGCCCTTCATCGCCCGGCCGGTGGCGACCATCCTGCTGATGGCCGCGCTGCTCGGCCTGGGCGTGGCCGCCTATCCGCTGCTGCCGGTCGCGCCGCTGCCGCAGGTGGACTTCCCGACGATCCAGGTCACGACACAGCTGCCGGGCGCGAGCCCGGACACGGTCGCGACCTCCGTGACGGCGCCGCTGGAGCGGCAGTTCGGGCAGATCCCCGGCATCACCCAGATGACCTCGACCAGCATCCTGGGCACCAGCTCGATCACGGTGCAGTTCGACCTGTCGCGCAACATCGACGGCGCCGCGCTCGACATCCAGTCCGCCATCAACCAGGCCGCGGGCCAGCTGCCGACGACCCTTCCCTCGCCGCCGCAGTTCCGGAAGGTGAACCCGGCCGACGCGCCGATCCTGGTGCTGGCCGTGCAGTCCGACGTCATGCCGCTGACGGAGGTGGACGAATATGCCGAGACGATCCTGGCCCAGCATCTGGGCCAGCTCTCGGGCGTCGCGCAGGTCGGCGTCGGCGGGCAGCAGAAGCCGGCGATCCGCGTCCAGGTGGACCCCGCGAAGGTCTCCTCGCTGGGCCTCCAGCTGGAGGACGTCCGCACCGCCATCGCCGCGCTGACCACGGACGCGCCGCAGGGCTCGATCGAGCGCGCGACGCGCTCCTTCACCATCTACGACAACAGCCAGCTGCTGACGGCCGATGCCTGGAACGACGCCATCATCGCCTATCGCGCCGGCGCGCCCGTGCGTCTCCGCGACATCGGCCAGGCCGTGGCGGCGCCGGAGAATGCCCGGCTGGCCGCCTTCGCCAACGGCAGGCCGGTGATCCTGCTCACCATCGTGCGGGTGCCGGGCGCGAACGTGATCGCGACGGTGGACCGGGTGATGGCGGCGCTGCCGGCGCTGCGCGCGGCGATCCCGCCCTCGGTGCACATCACCGTGCTGAGCGACCGCACGGAGACCATCCGCGCCTCGGTCAAGGACGTGCAGTTCACGCTGCTGCTGACGATCATCCTGGTCGTCGTGGTGATCTTCGTGTTCCTCCGCAACGTCAGGGCCACGATCATCCCTTCGGTGACGGTGCCGGTCGCGCTCATCGCCACCCTCGCGGTCATGTACGCGCTGGGCTACAGCCTGGACAACCTGTCGCTCATGGCGCTGGCCATCGCGGTGGGCTTCGTGGTCGACGACGCCATCGTCATGCTCGAGAACATCGAGCGCCACATCGAGGGCGGCATGAGGCCGATGGAGGCCGCGCTGCGCGGCTCGGGCGAGGTCGGCTTCACCATCGTCACCATCGGCGTCTCGCTGATCGCGGTGTTCATCCCGCTCTTCCTGATGTCGGGGCTGGTCGGGCGGCTGTTCCGCGAATTCGCGGTGACGGTCAGCGCGACCATCGTGGTCTCGATCCTCGTCTCGCTGACGCTGACGCCCATGATGGCCTCGCGCATGCTGCGCTCCCACGAGGCCACGCATCACGGGCTGCTCTACCGCATCTCCGAGCGGGGCTTCGAGGCCCTGCAGAACGGCTACCGGCGCAGCCTCGACGTGGCGCTGCGCTTCCGCTTCGTCACGCTCATGGTCTTCCTGGCGACGCTGGTGGCCACGGGCTTCGTCTTCGTCCGCATGCCCAAGGGGTTCTTTCCGCAGCAGGACACCGGGCTGATCCTCGGCACGATCCAGGCGCCGCCCGACATCTCCTTCGAGCAGATGGGGCGCACGGCCCATGCGCTAGAGCGGATCGCGCGGGCCGATCCGGGCGTGGCGGCGACGGGCATGATCATCGGCGCGGCCGCGGGCCTGCCGGAGAACCAGGGGCGGCTCTTCCTCGCCCTGAAGCCGCGCGACCAGCGCGCCGATTCCGCCGGGCAGATCATCAACCGGCTGGGCCCGCAGCTGCGGCGGGTGCCCGACGCCGTGCTGTTCCTGCAGTCGCTGCAGGACATCAATGTCGGCGGCCGGCTCTCCAGCACGCAGTTCCAGTTCACCATGCAGGACGCCGATCCGGCCGAGCTCGACGCCTGGGCGCCGCGCATCCTGGCCGCGCTCCGCCCCCTGCCGCTGCTGGCCGACGTGGCCTCCGACCAGCAGACCGGGGGCACGACGCTGACGGTGGAGATCGACCGCGACGCGGCCGGCCGCTACGGCATCACGCCGCAGATGATCAACGACACGCTCTACGACGCCTTCGGCCAGCGGCAGGTCGCGCAGTACTTCACCCAGGCGAACGCCTATCACGTGGTGCTGGAGATCCTGCCGGCCATGCAGCCCGACCCCACGGTGCTGCAGCAGATCTTCATCCGCTCGCCGCTGACCGGGACGCAGGTGCCGATGGCCTCCTTCGCGCATTGGAGCACGGCTCCGACGCGCTCGCTGACCATCAACCACCAGAGCCTGTTCCCCTCGGTCACCATCAGCTTCAACCTGGCGCCAGGTGCGGCACTGGGCGACGCGGTCGCCTCCATCCAGGCGACCCTGCGGCAGCTGGGCGCCCCCGGCGGCCTGCAGACCAGCTTCCAGGGCAATGCGCAGGCCTTCCAGGACTCGCTCTCCAGCGTGCCGCTGCTCGTCCTGGCGGCGCTGGTGGTCGTCTACATCGTGCTGGGGATGCTCTACGAGAGCTTCATCCACCCGCTGACCATCCTGTCCACGCTGCCCTCGGCGGGCTTCGGCGCGCTGCTGACGCTCTGGGTCTTCGGCTTCGACTTCAGCATCGTGGCGATGATCGGCGTGATGCTGCTGATCGGCATCGTGAAGAAGAACGGCATCATGCTCGTCGACTTCGCCCTCCATGCGGAGCGGAACGAGGGCAAGTCGCCGGAGGAGGCGATCCGCGAGGCCTGCCTGCTGCGCTTCCGCCCGATCCTGATGACGACGGCCGCGGCCTTGCTGGGCGGCGTGCCGCTCATGCTCGGCCACGGCACGGGGTCGGAGATCCGCCAGCCGCTCGGCTACGCCATCGTGGGCGGGCTGGCCTTCAGCCAGGCCTTCACGCTGTACACGACGCCCGTGATCTTCCTCTACCTCTCGCGCCTCCAGGGCAAGGCGGCCCCGCGTCCGGGCCCGGCGGCCGCTCCGGCGCCCGAAGCGCCCGCCAGGCAAGAAACCGCCTGACCCGAAGGATAGGCACCATGTCGCAGACCGAATCGAAGAAGCCCCTGGACCGCGAGGCGAGGCCACCCTCGCCGGAGCTCGAGCGCATGCTCGACGAGGCGCTGAAGCAGAGCTTCCCCGCCAGCGATCCCGTCGCCATCAGCATCACCGGCCGGTAGGGCCTTCCGGGTCGGGCGGCATCGCCCGGCCGCCCGCCGGATGCGCCGGCGACGGGGAGCCGGCGCCGCCGTCTACGCCCATGAGCCCCTGCGCCTCCCCCGGAGGCGCAGGGGCTTCGCATGTCCGGGGGCTGGCGCCCGGGTTCCGGCTCCGCCGGCGGGCTCCGGCCTAAACCTTCGTATGGTCGGGCTACCCGAAGAGCCGGCAGCATCAAACCTCCGTTGAATGGCGAGCAGGACGCCGCGCTGACACGCTTCTCCCCATCGAAGGCCGGATCGCCGCCCCATCGAGGCAGCCTCCGGAACGCGATTGGACCCGAACGGAGGAGTGGATTTCATGCTCGATCAGTCTGCGCAGCCCGCCTTCAACCCGCTCCCCTCCCTGGCGGGCGGCCTCTCCCCGGTGCCGTCCGGCATGGCCTACCGCCGTGGCCTGGGCGAGCCCTTCATCCCCATGTCCCGCCGGCAGCCGCCGCAGGACCACGCCCCCACCTCGATCTGGCTCAACGCCTCGGCGCTCCCGGCCGACGCCGTGCTGCGCGGGGCGGGCATCTCGGTGCTTCACCTCGACCACCAGCGGAACGGGACGCCGCTCATGCTGCACCACGTGCCGGACGAGGCCTGGCTGGTCGTGCTGGACCTCTCCGGCGGCACCGTCGGCATCCACGACCTGGCCCAGGGCTGGCAGGACGAGATGGCCGCGCCCTTCGACCGCCTCTACATGAACCTGCCGCGCCGGGTGCTGGGCGACGCCGGCCTGCGCGAGGTGCCCCGGCCGGGCCCCGTCGACGCGGTGGCCCTGGCGCTGGGCACCGCGCTGGCCGGCCAGCCGAAGGGGGCCCAGGTGGACAGCCTGCTCCTCGCCATGCAGGCCCATCTCCTGAAGGCCTATGCCCCGGTCGCACAGGCCCCGGCCGTGAGCCGCGGCGGGCTGGCGCCCTGGCAGCTCCGCAAGGCCAAGGCGATGATCGAGGCGCGGGTCGAGTCCGGCGTCTGCGTGGAGGAGATCGCGCGGGAATGCCGCCTGTCGCGCAGCTACTTCTCGCGGGCCTTCAAGCACAGCACGGGCGTGCCGCCGCATGGCTGGCTGGCCGCGCGCCGCGTCGAGAAGGCGAAGCAGCTGCTGGCGGAGGGCGACGTGCGGATCGCCGACGTCGCCGCCGAATGCGGCTTCGCCGACCAGAGCCACCTGACGCGCAGCTTCTCGGCGCATCTCGGCATCACGCCGGCGGCCTGGCGCCGCCACGCGCAGTCCGGCGGCGAGGCTCTCGCCTGAGCCGCCGCACGATCATCCAAGCCGCCGGCGCCCTTTGCTGTATGGCGGCGCCATACGAAGGTCTGACTGTTCCGGCATCGCGACAGGGCGCATCTTCCATGCGCTCACCCCGGTCTCCGGGGCGGTGCAACGACAAGGAGAAGCTGCCATGGACAAAACCGCCACACGTGCCCTCCGGAAGGCGCCGCTCGCCACGCCGGCCGGCTATTCCGACAATGCGATCAAGGACCTCTCGGCGGCGCTGAATCTGGCGCTGGCCGACATGTTCGCCCTCTACCTGAAGACGAAGAACTTCCACTGGCACATGTCGGGCCCGCATTTCCGCGACTACCACCTCATGCTGGACGAGCAGGGCGAGCAGATCTTCGCCACCACCGACGACCTGGCGGAGCGGGTGCGCAAGGTGGGCGGGACGACGCTGCGCTCCATCGGCCACATCGCGCGCACGCAGCGCCTCTCCGACAACGACGCCGACTTCGTCACGCCGAAGGACATGCTGGCCGAGCTGCAGCAGGACAACACGCAGCTCGTCAAGTACCTGAAGGCGGCGCACGACGTCTGCGACGAGCATGGCGACGTCGCCAGCGCCAGCCTGCTGGAGAACTGGATCGACGAGGCCGAGCGGCGCGCCTGGTTCCTCTACGAGGCGACCCGCGGCGCCGACAACGCCTGATGGCATGAGGCAGCGCCGCCTGGCGGCGCTGCCGACGCGAGGCCGGGCGCCTTCCCCATGCGGGGAAGGCGCCCGGCTTTTTCGCTTTTGTGGTCCGACCTAGCCGGGATGCCCCAGCGCGGCCTCGACGCAGTCGATGATGGCCTGGCCCTCGAAGGGCTTGCTCAGGAAGCCGAAGGCGCCGGCGTCCGCGGCCTGGCGGCGCACGCGCTCCTCGGGGAAGGCGGTGATGAAGATCACGGGCATCGGACGCCCCGTGGCGACCAGCCTCTGCTGCAGCTCGATGCCGGTCATGCCGGGCATCTGCACGTCGGTGATGAGGCAGTCTGCGTCCCGCAGCCGGTCCGAGCGCAGGAAGTCCTGCGCCGAGGCGAAGCTGAAGGCCGTGTAGCCCAGGGAGCGCATCAGGCTCTCCGTCGCGATGCGAACGGAAGGGTCGTCATCGACGATGGCGATCACGGGGACACGGGACACGACATGTTCCTTGAGCGGCGGCGCGGGTGGCCGCGGATCGGTCCGGCACGCCATGCGGGAGAAAATGACCCCTCCGGCCGCCCCTGAGAATCATACACAGGTTTAGTCGGCGGATTTCCCGGCGGGCTGGTGCAGCCCGAGGCCCTCGGCCATGCGGACCAGCTCGGCGAAGGTCCGCGCGTTCATCTTCCGCATGACGCTGCCCCGGTGGATCTTCACGGTGATCTCGCTGAGGCCGATCTCGCCGGCGATCTGCTTGTTCAGCAGCCCCCGGGTGACCAGCGTCATGATCTGGCGCTCGCGCGGCGACAGGGCCTGGAACAGGGCCTGCAGCTCCGCGGCCGTGCGCTCGCTCTCCCGGCGCTCGGCGTCGCGCTGGATGGCGGTGGAGACGGCGTCGAGCATGGACTGGTCGCGGAAGGGCTTGGCCAGGAAATCCACGGCCCCCGCCTTCATCGCCTGCACCGTCATGGGGATGTCGCCATGGCCCGTCATGAAGATGATGGGCACCGACATCCGGGACTGGGCGAGCTGGGCCTGGAAGTCCAGCCCGCTGAGGCCGGGCAGCCGCACGTCGAGCACCAGGCAGGAGGCCTCCCCCGCCACGCCGCTCTGCAGCAGGGCGGCGGCCGAGCCGAAGGCCGCGACGCGCCAGCCGACCGAGCGGAACAGGCTGTCCAGCGCCTCGCGCAGCGACGTGTCGTCGTCCACCACCGCGACGAGCGGCGCCTCCGGTTCCGCGGGGACGGCGGCGGGGCGCTTCATGCCGCGCCGGCCCCGGCCACCGGCAGGGCGATGCGGAAGCTCGCGCCCCCGCCGTCGCCGGTGCCGGCGGAGATGCGGCCGCCGTGGGCCTCGATGATCGAGCGGCAGATGGAGAGGCCCATGCCCATCCCGTCCGGCTTGGTGCTGTAGAAGGCGTCGAAGAGCTGATCCAGCCGGTCCGCGGCGATGCCCGGGCCGGTGTCCCGCACCTCGATCGCGATATGCTCCCCGGCCTCCGGCCTCGCCGCGATCGTCAGGGCGCGGGGCCCGTCCGCGACGGAGGCCATGGCCTGGATCCCGTTCATCACGAGGTTGATGAGCACCTGCTGCAGCTGCACCTTGTCGCCGATCACCGGCGGCAGCTCGGTGAGTTCCAGCCGCAGCCTGACGCGGTGATGCCGGATCTCCGGCTGCACCAGGGGCAGGGTCTCGCCGATCAGCGCCCGCAGGTCCAGCGGGACGCGGCGGAGGTCGCCCTTGCGGGCCATGGCGCGCAGCCGCTGGATCACCTCGGCGGCGCGGCGGCCGTCGCCGATCATGCGCTCCAGCCCGACGCGCACCTCCTCCAGCTCCGGCACGGGGCGCTTCAGCCAGCGCAGCGCGGCCTCGCCATGCGCCACGATGGCGGCGAGCGGCTGGTTCACCTCATGGGCGATGGAGGCGGTCAGCTCGCCCATCGTGGCCACGCGGCCGACATGCGCGAGGTCGGCCTGGGCGCGGCGGGTCTGGTCCTCGGCGCGCCGGCGGGCGGTGATGTCGACATTGGTCTCCAGCACGACGAAGCCGGAGCCGCGCTTCTGCAGGGACCAGCGGCTCGCCACGATCACCTGCGAGCCGTCGCGCCGGTGGTGGGTCAGCTCGCCCTCCCAGCGGCCGTCGCGGCGCAGCTCGGCCATGATGGCGGGCAAGGGGGATGGGAACTCGGTCCGCAGCAGGCTGTGGGTGTCCTGCCCGAGCGCGTCCTCGCGCGGCCAGCCGTAGAGCTCCTCCGCGCCGCGGTTCCAGTAGGTGATGCGCTCCGCGGCGTCGCGCACGAAGACGGTGTCGTGCGTGAGGTCCAGCAGCTGCGCCTGCTCGAGCAGCGTCAGCATGGTCGTCTTCATGCGGACGGCGAGGAGGGTCGTCACGACGATGGCCGAGAGGCTCACCACGCAGCGCGCCACCGCGCCGGCGGAGGGCTGCATCCCATGGGTGACGAGGAAGCTGGCCAGCGTCGCCAGGATGCAGGCGGCACCGATCAGCAGCAGCTGCCGGCGCGTCGCGAATTCGACCGTCAGCAGGACGACGGTGCCGTACATGACGGCGATGGCGACATCCAGCGTCGTCAGCGTGTCGATGGCGAAGGTCGCCAGCGCGATGACGGTCGCGCCGATGCGGGAGGCCAGGGCCGGGATCCGCGGCGGCGCTGCGTCGGCCTTGGTCGCGCGCGGTCCCGATTCCTGCGGCAAGGCGTCCAAGTGGTGGTTACTCCGGAGGATCCGTCATGGAGGCGTGGGAGGCTTGGCGGCGAAACTAGCTTAAAGCTGGCCGCTGCCAATCCGTCTGTCGCGCTGCCCTGATGCGCCCGCCCCGCGCGATTCCCAGCCCTCCGGGCCGATGCTAGGAGGGAGGGCGAAACGAACGCCGGAGGCGACCCAGGAATGACCCCAGAAGCCCGCAAGGCCGCGCTGATCACCGGCGCCGGACGCAACATCGGCCGCGCCGTCGCCATCGGGCTCGCGCAGGACGGCTTCGACGTCGCCGTCAACGGCTCGTCCGACCGTGCCGCGGCGGAGGCGGTGGCGGGCGAGGTGCGCGCGCAGGGCCGGCAGGCCCTCGTCCTGATGGGCGATGTCGGCAGCCGCGGGGAATGCCTCCGCATCGCCGCGGAGGCGCTGGCCGCCTTCGGGACCATCGACGTGCTGGTGAACAACGCCGCGCTGCGGCCGGAGAAGCCCTTCCTGGAGATCACGCCGGAGGAGTGGGCGCGCGTGATGACGGTGGACCTGGAGGCGGCCGTGTGGCTGTCGCAGGCGCTGCTCCCGGGCATGATCGCGCAGGGCTGGGGCCGGATCGTGAACTTCACGGGGATGAACGCGATGCAGGGCTATACCGGCCGCGCGCCGGTCTCGGTCGCCAAGCACGGCGCCTGGGGCCTGACCAAGGCGCTGGCGAAGGAATTCGCGGCGCAGGGCGTCACGGTGAACGCCATCTCGCCCGGGCCGATTGCGGCCGACGACGATGTGCCCGGCGTGAAGACGGACCGCCACGGCTATGTGGTGAAGGTCCCGTCCGGCCGCATGGGCACGCCGGCCGAGATCGCGGCGGTGGTGCGCATGCTGGCCGGTGAGGGCGGCGCCTATGTCAACGGCCAGATGCTGCAGGTGAACGGCGGCGCGGCGACCTGACCTTCAGTTCGTGGAGGCCTCGAGCAGCGGCCGCCAGCGGGCGATCTCGGCGCGCCAGAAGGCCTGGCCGCCGGCCGGCGCCGTGCGCTCGTCCGTGGCGGGGATGCGCCGAGCTCGACCATGCGGCGCAGCACGTTCTCGTCGCGCAGCGCCGACAGCAGCGCGCGGTTCAGCCGCTCCACCGCGGGCCGCGGCGTGCCCGCCGGCGCAAAGAGCATGTTCCAGCCGGACATGCGCATCGCCGGCAGGCCGCCCTCTTCCGTGGTCGGCACGCCGGGCAGGGCAGGGGCGCGGGCCGGCGTCGTGATCGCATAGGCGCGGATGGAGCCGGAACGGATGTGCTCGGCATTGTTCGTCGTCTGGTCGCAGCCCAGGTCGAGATTGCCGGCCATCAGGTCGTTCATCACGAGCGCGTTGCCGCGATAGGGCACCAGCGTCACCGGCGTGCCGATGGAGGCGAGCAGCAGCAGGCTGCACAGGTGGCTCGTGGAGCCCACGCCGGCATTGCCGAGGTTCAGGCCCATCCCTTCGCGGCGCACGGCCGCCACCAGGCCGGCGAGGTCGGGCGCGGGAAAGTCGCGGCGCGCGATGATGGCCATCGGCACCTCGTTCACCATGCCGATCGCCTCCAGCGCCAGCGGGTCGAAGGGGAGGCTGCGGAGGAGGGTGGGGATCGTCGCCTGGGCCAGGCTGCCGAAGAGGATCGTGTGGCCGTCGGGCCGCGCGGCCGCGACGCGGCCCTGCCCCAGCGAGCCCCCGGCGCCCCCGGCGTTCTCCACCACCACGGGCTGGCCGAGATCCGCGGACAGGGCGGGGACGATGAGGCGCGCCACGACATCGGCCGGGCCGCCCGGCGCGAAGCCCACGACCATGGTGACGGGGCGCGCCGGGAAGGCAGGCGGCGCTCCCTGGGCCATCGCGTGGCTCGCGAGGACCGCCGCGAGGGCGGCGCCGAGCAGGCTCCGGCGGATGATCTTCAACGGCTTCTCTCCCGGCTTCATCCCCCGGGGCGGACACCGGCCGCGCGTCCCCAGGACGGCGCGCCGGATCCGCGGCCGGAATGGCGGTGAATCCTGCGCCCCGACGCGGCGCGCGTCGAGGGAGGGCCGGCCTTGCCGCTTCCCACGATCGCATCCGGAAGGCACGGCGCGGCGCGGCACCGGCGGCCGCACCTTCCAAACGTTCAATCGCCGGTCCTCCCCGATCGGCGAAACAGGCGGGCAGGCGCAACCACCCCACACAGGAGTCATCGCCATGATGAATCGCCGTCTCTTCGCCTCCACCCTGGCGGCCGGGGGGGGGGGGGGGGGGGGGGGGGGGGGGGGGGGGGGGGGGGGGGGGGGGGGGGGGGGGGGGGGGGGGGGGGGGG
>NZ_JBXAQB010000009.1:0-260699 GCF_058806835.1 Roseococcus sp. GW821-FHT12F05 | reverse complement strand
GAGCTGCCCGCCGCCGTCGCGGCCGTGCCTGCCGTGCCAGCGCTGCCGGCCGCGGCCGTGGCCGAGCCGCCCGCGGCGCTCGCGCTCGCCGCCGCCGCATCGGCCGAGGCATCGGCCGCCGTCGCCGAGGCACCGGCATTGGTCTCCGAGGTCGCGGCCTCGCCTGCCGCGGCGACCGCCTGGTCCTTCGCCGTGCCGGCCGTGGCGGCGCTGCCCGCCGCGTCGTCGGCCGAGCCCGCCGCGGCGCTCGCGCTGCCGGCGGCGTCGCCCGCCGCGCCCGCTGCTGTGCCCGCGCTGCCCGCGGCCGCCGTGGCCGAGCCTGCGGCCGCCGTGGCGCTTCCGGCCGCCGCCGTCGCCGAGCCGCCGGCCGCCGTCGCCGCCGTGCCGGCGGTGCCCGCACTGCCCGCCGCCGCCGTCGCGCTGCCCGCGGCCGCGGTGGCGCTGGACGCCGCCGCGTCCCGCGCCGTCTCCGTGTTGTCCAGGATATCCCGCAGCGCGGCCACGCCCTCGAGCGTGGCCGCGGCCGCCTCGGCGCGTGCCGCCGCGGCCGCGGCCGCCAGGCGGATGCGGTTGTCCCCGGGCTTGTAGACCTCGACGACGCCGCGCGGAGAGCCCGCCGAGGGGAGGATGCGCCAGTCCGTCACGCGCCGCCTCCCGGGATCGTCCGGAACCCGACCTGGCCGCTGAACTCGGGGATGGGGCCCTCGCCGATGATCTCGCGCCACCAGGCGAAGGTCACGGGACGGTCGCGCGGCATGAGGTCCATCTGGGCATCCGTGATCGTCGCCTGCAGCATCCCCTCGAGGAGACCGCCGATCGTCTGGTCCAGGATCTCGATCTCCGCGTCCGTGCCGCTGACCAGGTGCAGCTGATCCGCGCCGTCCCAGGCGAAGTGGAGATGCATGCGCTGCGCCGGCGTGCCGAGGTTCACGGGGCCGCCGTCGTCGACGAAGCGGAAGGGCTGCGGCTCGGCGGCGCCGGGGGTGAGGATCCAGACGAAGGGGCGGTCCGACATCAGGGCGACCTCAGCCCGTAGACGTCCTCGCGGATGCGCTTGAGCGCGGCGGCCAGGTCCGGCTTGCCCTTGCTCTCGCGCTCGGCCGCGGCGTCGAACGCCTTCGCCAGCGCGTCCTCGATGCCCTTGCGGAGCTCCGCGCGGGTCTTGTCGCCTAGGGCGAGATCCCGCAGCGCCTTCGCGAGGCCGCCCACCGCCCCGATCTCCATCGGCGCGCCCGGATCCCGGTCGACGATAATGCGGTGGGCCTGCATCTTGAGCTGCTGCGCCACGAGCTGCGCGATGTCCCCGTTCGGGTTCTGCTTCAGCTCCGCCATCCACTGGCTGGCGAGCGCCTGGCCCTCGCGGTACTCCGCCAGGGCCTGCGCGTGGTTCGCGCTGTAGCGGCCCATCGCCGACCGGCTGACCTGACCGCCGGCCTGCCGCACCATGGCGACCAGATCGTCGATCGTGACGCGGCCGCCGGCGATCGCGGCGTCGATCGCGTCCTTCAGCTTCGGGTCGAGCTGGGCGATGGAGGACTTCTGCGCGGCCATCAGGCGGCCGGAGGCGGAAAGACGCCGATCCTCGGCTTCTTCACGCCGGGCGCGATCGTCCGGCCGGCGGCGACATCCAGGCCGCGGGCCGTGATCTGGGCCGTGGTGATTCCACCGGGCGCGGCGAGCGCGACGGTGCCGACGTCGCGGAGATGGATGAGGTCCGCGCGCAGCATGTCGAGGCTGGGGTTGTGGCCGAGCCCGGGCAGCGCGTCCTGCAGCAGGATCTCGTTGGCGCTGCCCTGCGCGTCCTGGGCGAGCAGCAGCAGGATCGAGAGCCGGCGGTCGAGCTCTTTCGCGGCATCCCAGACGCTCACTTGCCGCCCCGCACCGTCTGAAGGAACTCATCCACGAGCTCTATGCGGCGCATCACGCCCTTCATCGTCTCGTGGGTGCCCCTGATCTGCTCGGTCATCGCCCGGAAATCACCGCGCTGGTCGGCGAAGGCGAGCTCGAGGCGCTGCATGTCCTCGCGCGAGGGCATGTGCCGAAGGCTGCCTTCGATCGCGAGCAGACGGGTCTCCGTGCCCGCCGTCCTGGCTTCGATCGCACGGAGATCGGCCTGGTCGGCCTTCCCCTTGATCGCCTCGGCCAGCTTGGCGCGCACGGCCACGCCGATGACGGTGACGATCATCCCCAGGAAGAAGACGATCAGCACCTGCGAGCGGAGGGCGTATTCGACGATCAAGGCGTCACCTCGCGGCCGGAGCCGGCAGCGCGGCAATCAGCGGCTCCAGCCGCTTGTCGATCATGTCGCGCAGGCCCGCGTCGTTGATGCCGAAGTGCTTCAAGGCGTCCGGCACCTTGCCCGCGACATAGGTCGCGGCCTGTCCGACGAGCTCGGCCCGCAGCGCCTCCACCTGCTCCGGTGAAGCGCCCGCGATCGCCAGTTCCAGGCGCTTCTTCCCGGCATCCACCGCGATGCCCAGAGCATCCTGCAGATAGCCGCGGACCTCGCCGTCCTGCTTCAGGTCGAGCCACTTCGACAGGCGGGTCAGCGCGTAGCTGCCGAAGAGCGTCAGCGCGAGCGCCGCGAGCTGCAGCGCAGCGTTGGTCAGATCGTTCATCGTCAGTTCCCCCAGAAGTCTTCGTCCGGCGCGGGTCGCGGCGGCACGGGCAGGTAGCGGTCGCGCCAGACGAGCCAGGCCACCGCGCCGGCGATGGCGAGGATCAGGACGGCCAGGGCGGTGCCGAAGGTCATGCCGCCTCCGGGCCGGCGACGGCGCGGTCGGCCAGCGCCCAGTAGGCCGGCCATTTCTCCGGGTGCGGCTGGCCCGGGCGCCAGCAGCGCAGGTAGTAGGCCCAGCCCTCGTCCACGCTCTGCGGCAGGGCCTTCGGGTCGCTCCACAGCAGCAGCCGCGCGAAGGCGCAGGCCAGCACGTCGTTGTGCTGCAGCGCGGCCCAGACGGCATCCTTGTCCGCCGCCACGATCAGCGCGTCGCAGATCGCCGAGGCGTGCTTCTTCGTGGCGGGGTGGGAGAGCACGCCGGCGACGCCGCCGAGCCGCTCGAATTGCCAGAAGCCCATGGCCGGGCCGTTGCCGGACTGCCGCCGCGCGGCGAGCGCCGTCTCCTGCAGCGCGATGGCCAGCAGCATGCGCTCCGCCTGCGGGCTGGGCGGGATGGCGCACAGCGTGGAGAGCCAGGCCAGCGTGGGGCGCACCGTCAGGGCGAGGAGCAGCTGGGGCGACATCAGAAGCTCTCCGGCTTGGCGACCGCGCGCACCAGGGCCATCTGGCCGAGCTGCAGCTGCGTCTGCGCGATGGCGATCCAGCGCGGGTCGCCGCCGGCATCGCGAACCTTGTCGATCAGGCCGGCGGTGATCTCGCCGTGCTCCTTCACCGCGTTCATCGCGGCGATCTCCGCCGGGCTGAGGTCGCGATAGCCCTTGATCAGACGATGCTGGTTTTCCACGCTGAAGCGCCTCTTGCGAACCGGAAGGGAGGCCGCACCATCGCGCGCGTCGGAACATCCATCGGCCCGGAAGCGGTTCCGGGCCTGCCTCAGAGGCGGTCGAAGAGATCCATCTGCCGGGCGTCGCGGAGCTTCTGGCGGATCAGCCGCACGCTCCGCTCGTGCATCTCGAGCTCCGCGGCGATCGCCGCGCAGCTCTGGCCCTCCCGCGTCCGCCGCGCGACCTCGGTGCGCCGGTGCGCCGCCCGGGCCCGATCGGCGTGGCGCGGCCCCATGGGGATGACCACGCGGTGGGTGCGATGTTCCACCAGCCAGGCCAGCACCGGCAAGCCCACCCGCTGCGCGATCGGGTGCGTCGGCTGTGCCGTCAACGGCAGCTTGATCTCCCGCCCGCCGAACTCGCGCGCCAGGAGCAGCGCCGTGTCACGGTCGAAGGCGTCCGCGATCTCGCGCAGCAGCGTGGGAAGGGCGAGATCGGGCACTACAAGGGCATTGCAATTTGGCGCTGACTCGCCTCGAAGTCCGGCATCAGCGCGAGGGGAAGGATCGGATGGGTTTCGGCCTTCGGCCAGATCTGTGGAAGGCCGCCTTCGACCACTTTGCCGGTGGCACAACGATCCGGCATTCGCTTCGCGGGCCGCTGCTGACCGCCATGATGGAAACCGAGGCGGCTTATCCCAGAGACCGGGACAAGTCGGTGCGTGCGGTGCTGGAAGGGAGCCGCTGGGACTGGCCCGAATTCGACCGATGGCGCGACCGTTTTCGCGGCTGGGGAGCTTGGCCCTACATGTGGGGGGAGGTCGCGCGAGCCGATGCGGCCAGGGACGAGGCCACGATCGACCTGGAGAAGCCGCCTATCCTCGCCCACTCCATCCAGATGCGAGCCTACCATCTCCGCGATGTCGAAAACTATCGGCGCCGGCTGGCGACTAGCCCCTCGCGATGGATCCTGCGGCTCTCCTTCGCGGACGATCGAAAAGATGGTGTGGAGCGTCAGATCGGCGCCTTGTTCGACGCCCAGATCCGCGCTGGCGACCTGTCTACCCTGCCTCCGTTCTTTCCTGGCGATCGTACAGGCATCATGATCGAGCGGATACGCGCATAGGAGCACGTCATGCGACGGGTTGCCGTTCTCTCCTCTCTTCTCCTCACGGCCTGCAGCCAGCCCACGAGCCTCGTGACGCGCCCAGCGGAGGGATACCGCGCCCTGCGATTCACCGAGACGGTGCGCTTCGCCGGGCCGCTCAACACCGGCTGGGAGTTCCCGGCCGGCACCATGCTGGTGCAGGACCGCGTGCGCGATCGTGACGGCGAGGATCTGTGGTGCGGGCCGATGGTCAGCCGCGTCGTCGGCGGCCAGGTCGATCGGGGCTGCGTCACGCTGCAGGGCCAGAGCCTCGGCATCACGGACGGTACCCACGCGACGATCGCCCAGCGCCAGCTTCCCCCCGGTGCCGCCGAGCTGACCCGCCTCCGCTGACCCCCCATCTTGGGGTTCGCCCCGGCTTATGTTCTCATTCCGTTCGCAGGAAGGAGAACAGGCATGGGGAAGACCTATACCGGCCGCCTCCAGCCCATAGGCCACCGTCCCGTCCGGCTGGAGTGCCTGCCGGAAGAGGCCAAACCGCAGGCCAGGGCGGTCGGCAAGGCGTACCGCTGGGCCCGGGGCATCGGCATGCAGCCCGCCCAGGCCGAGGAGGTGGCCGTCTGGGCGCACGTGGAGGCCGGGGGCACCTACGAGCTGGCCCGGGCCGAGGTCCCGATCATGATCCGCACGATCGGCGAATGGCAGACATCCTGGCTCCGCCGCCTGCGCCTCGACCGTGAGGTCCGCGAGGAGGAGGCGTTCCGGCGCCTCGGCTGGCCGGTGCCCGACGACGTGAAGGCCCGGGCCGTCCTGGCCGAAGAGGCGTGCAAGAGGGTCTTCACGCCGCCGCCGGACCGCCCCGAGATCGAGCGGCGCTGGCACCAGATCCAGCGCCGGCACCAGGAGATGATCGCCACCGCCCGCCGGCACGCCGAGGCGGCCGCGTTCCACAGGGAGCGCGAGGGCAGCGGCAAGGATCACCCCTTGGGGCCCTCGATCGCCAGCTGCGAGCCGTCCGACGACACGCCCCAGCGCAGCTGAGCGCTGGCGCCGGCGATCGCCGACTGGCACGGCAGGCCGAGCCGGGAATCGTAGTCGCAGAAGCAGATCCTCTCCGACTGCCGCAGCGCGGCGCAGATCGCACGGACCGCGCCGATCGGCGGGTGAGCCTCGTCCACGATCTGCCATGCCAGGTGCGCGGACCATCGGCACCCGACCATGCTGACTGAGCCGTCCCTCTCCATCCTGCGGAGTACCGTCCGGACGCGGACCGTGGCGAGCGATCGCCGGGAGATCTTCGCCGATTCCGCGACGATGTTGCGAACGACGTAGGTCATCCTGACGCCGCCGCCCTGGAGCGCCGCGAGGATCGCGGACTGGAGGTCGGCGTCGGTCATGCTGGGGTTCTCTCGTTCAGCCGCATGCGTAAGGCGGCGCTTTCCAGGGCCCGGGCCGGCGCCAGCATCCGCGACTTGTCACCACCGTCTGGCCAGGTGGAGCAGGCGTCGTGGAACGGCTGCGCCAAGAGGTCGAGGATCCGTGCCCACTCGGCCCGCTCCTCGGCCTGAGCGGCAGCGATCAGCCCCTCGACCTTCTGGATGCCATAAGTGCGCCAGCGCTCGATCGCGGCCGGATCCTTGTTCACCCTGGGGTCCCGCGCTGCGGTCCAGATCTCGGTGACGAGCCGCTTCACGGCCTCTTCGGCGGCCTTCATGCGAGCTCTTCCAGGGCGCCGATCGGCGCCCAGCCGATCAGGACCAGCGGCAGGTGGCAGGCGCGGCCGTCCTCCGGCGCGTCGAAGAAACGCGCCATCTCGTGCCGATCGGCGAAGCCGTCCGTCCGCGCGAACTCGTCCATGGCGTCGCCCGAGAAGAGGCGGCCGGCCGGCGCCTCCAGGATCTCGAGGACGATCGGGGCGATCTGCATGACGAAGCTGCTCGTCGCGAAGCCGTCCCGCATGATGCCGAGCTCGCCGGATTCCAGATTGAGGACGACCGGCATCTGCAGGCGGCAGACGGCGTCGCCGATCTTCCGGCAATGACGCGTGCGCTGGGCCGTGTAGAGCTGCAGGGCCTGCTCAGGGCGGGCGTGGCGGCCATCGGCGCGCGGCCGGCGCAGCGTGTGGCGCTTCATGCCGGGCAGCCAGGGACCGGGCTCGAGGCCGGCGACGATGTAGGGAACGAAGCGCTTCTGGAAGTTGTAGGCGACCATTACGACGCAGCCTCTTCCGCCCGGGCATCCATCCGAGCGAGCGTCAGCAGGCGGCCGCGAATGCTGTTGCTCTTTCGGTCCATGCGTCGGCCGATGACCGTCAGACTGAAGCCCTGCATGTCCAGGACACGGAGCAGGGCATCATCGTCCGGGGTGAACGGGCGCACGATGTGCTTGCCCCGCTGATAAGCAGCGCCGGCCCGCGTGTGTTTGCCGCGAAGGCGGGGCGTGGTGTCGGCGGCGTTCTTAAGGCACTGCCACTCGATGGCGCCGACACTGATCTTCGTGCCCTGGCTAGCGAAGTGTTCGGCAATCCTCCGAGTTCCCCAACCCCTCTCGCGAAGGCGGCACATTTCCTCGATCTGTCCGTCAGACAGAATGCGGCGACCGCCCATCACGCCGCCTCCGCCCGCTTGTGCCGCAGGCGCCGGCGCCATGCCTTCAGCCCCTCCAGCACCTGGTTCGCCGAGCTGCTGTCGAGGAACGCCACGTCGCTGATGCCCTGCGGATTCGCCCGCGTCTTCGTCTGTCGCTGGCAGAATTTCCGCAGCGCGGCCGCGGCCGCCTCCGGCCCTTCGGCCTCGACGCCGCCGAGCCGCACGATGTCCGCGAAGACGGCGTGGATCATGCGGATCTGCTGCTGCTTCGACGTGCCGGTGCGCTTCGTCGTCGGCTGGAATCCCAGCCTCCCGAACTCCTTCAGCACGCGCTCGAGCTGGCGCTCCGACATGCGGCTGGTGCTGTCCACCGTCGTCACGCGGACGAGCACGTCGCGGTAGCTCTCCTCGGAGAGGGCGAGCTGCTTCTTCGCGACGTGGATCTTCGCGATCATCGCGGTTCGAGGGCTGCTCATGTGAGTCCCTTCGGCAAGAAGCAGTTGATGGGGTAGGTCCCGCCACGGCCGAGCGTGCGGCGCAGCAGCGGCACGAAGACCTCGCGGACCCGAGCGCAGACGAAGGAGCTCGGCGCGTGGAGCGTCAGGCGATCCTGGGAGAACTCCACGATCTCACACTTGCCGATCCAGGCCTGGAAGGTCGGGAGATCCACGTGCCCGCGCAGATGCGGCCAGAGCGGATGCTCCGGCGCGGCCGCCGGCGCCGGCGACGAAGCGCCGGGCTCCGGCAGATAGTCGAGGTACCGGCCCTGGCTCAGGAATGTGCGCGCGTGGACGATGAACTCCTCGTTCGTCCCCTTCGCCTTGACCTCCGCGGCATAGGCGGCCGCGGCTGTCTCGAGCTGCGCGGGATCCGCGCCAGCCTTCACAGCCGCGGCGAAGGCGCGGGCGGCCTCCAGGCGCGGGTTCGGCTTGCGCGGCGGATACGCCTTCCAGAACCGGTCGAAGGGCGCCTCCAGCGCGAGCGGGAGGGCCTTCACGGGAAAGAGCGGTCGCTGCCTCACGCGCTACGCTCCAGCTGCACGTAGGGCGGCAGCCCGAGCTTCACGCGGCGGGTGTTGCAGCTCGCGAAGATCGTCCTCGCGGTGGCCTGCTGCATGCGGAGCTCGATCTCCGTCTCCGACATGCGCTCGCGCCGAAGCTGCGCGAAGAGCCAGTCCCGCGCATCCTCGGCCGAGGCCGGCACTGCCTCCAGCCCCTCCGACGACGGCTCCGGCATGCGAACCGGCTGGACGTGCTGCCTCGCCTTCGCGCCTAGGCCAAGCTCGCGTGCGCGGCGATCGAGCTCCAGCTCGCCCACGGCATAGCTCCGCATGATGTCGGCGCGCCGACAGGACGGGTCCGCCCACAGCCGCCGCAGCGTCGCTTCGTCGAGGACGGGCGAGGCTTCCGCCGGCGCCACCGCTGGCTGGGCGGGTGGCGCTTCCACTGCCGGGGGGGGCACCGTGGGCTGCGGCGCGGCTGGCACCGTGCTCTCGGATGCCCCGTCGAGGTGAGCCCACCGGGCCGTCGCGATCATCGAATGCACGCTGCTGATCGGCATCCTGAGCCGATGGGCCGTGGCGGTCGGACTTTTCGTCTCGGCGAGGACCCGCTTCACCTCGCGCATCTCGTCGTCGGTGTAGCGGCGACGAGACCGGGGCGGCAGCGCAGCGGCCGCGCGCGCCAAGGCCTCAGCGGGATTCTCGGGCAGCCCTGGTTCCGGCGCCTCCTCTTCCTGCGGCGGCCCGTCGTGCGTGCAGGCGCCATGGCCGCTCATGGCAAGGATTGTCGATGTCAGGGCCTCAACGCGGAGCCCGACCTCTGGCGCGGCCGTGACGACGACGGGCGGCGAGGCGAGAATGACCGCAAGTTGCTCCAGGCCCTGCAGCACCGGGGCCAGCTCAGCGCGCAGAGCCGCGCGCATTACGAGCTCCAGCTCGCGGAAGGCAGCGCGAGGAATCATGACGGATCTCCGGTCATCAGGGCGTGGCGTTGCGAGAACAGGAGCGCGCGCGAGAGCACCTGGGCGGTCGTGCCGTCCTGCTGATCGAAGAAGAGGGCGTCGACCTTGGGATGGCGGGTCCAGCCGTGGTTGTGCCCGTCGACGTGGCGGGTGCCGTAATTCCAGCCGGGGCGGCGCAGGATAGGGCTGACGTCCGAGATCGTGCTCACGGGCGGCAACGGCATCCAGTGCGTGGCGAAGGGGCTGCGGGCCAGCCAGGAGGCGCGCGGCGTGGCCGGCGCGCGCACGCGCCAGCCCATGGCGAGGAAGATGTCCGCGTCGAGCTGCGGCCCTGCCTCGAGCTCGGCGAGGCGGTTGATCACGAGGCCGATCGCCGTGACGTCGCGCGGCCGGAAGATGCAGCCCTGCGACGGCAAGCGGGGGCGGAGGAGCGCGATCGCGTTCATGCGTCGTCGTCCGCGCGGCGCGGGAACTTTGCCTCGCCGAGGTCCCAGCTGCGGCCGGTCCAGACGCGGCCCCACTGCACGACGATGGTGCTGGCCCCGTCGCCGACCGGCGCGCCGAAGCGGCGCCAGCCGAGCGTGACGCCGCACCACACCTCGACATTCCGGGCGGCCGCATCGAGCGCGGCCACGTCGCCGCGCAGCGTGCCGGAGGGGCGCGCAACGTCCTCGGGCGGCGGATCGAGCGGGGTGAGGAGGTCGGTCACCCTGGAAACCTCGGGACCAGCGCGGTCAGGCCACGCGCTTCCATATCGAGGTACATGGACGCCAGCTCTGCCTCGCGGCGGACCACCGGCAGGACGGCGTCGAGAACGTTGCCGACCTGACCCTCCTGCGCAGAACCGGCGATGATCTGGCCGAGCAGCTTCGCCACCGCAGGGACCGCTACTGTCGTGCAGACGCGCGCTTCGTTGAGGTGGCGCGCGAGGTCCGACATCAGCTCGTAAATGGCCTTGTCTTCCTCGCTCATGACGCCCTCCGTTTGCGGGCCGGCGCCATCGCGATGGCCAGGCGATCGAGGCGGTCGAGCTCGATCAGCGCATAGGCGGCGGCGTCGAGCAGCGTCCGGCGCGTATCCCGATGTGGCGTCCACTGGAGCGGATGCAGCGGCCAGCCGGTCGGCACCCAGAGCCAGCGGTGCAGCTGGCTGGGAACCCGCTCCAGCTTCACGGTGCCGGCCGCATGGGCCGCGTAGCAGGTGGCGACGCGCGCGAGCTCGCCGTTTGGCAGGTACCGGTCCACATGGTCCGGCGGAAAGGAGAGCTCGAGCTGCGCGCGGCGGAGCTGGATATCGTCGAGCGCGCTCATGCCGCCGCCGTCCCGCAGAACTTCTCGCGCATCCGCGCTTCGACGAACTGCTCGTGCACGGCGACGCGGAACTCCTGCAGCGTCAGGTTGGCGAGCTCGTCCGAGATCTCGACGCTGAGGCCGGGGACGACCACCTGGTTGCCCCGGACGCGCCGGCTGGCCCGGCAGATGGCGATCTCCAGACGGCGGCGGTTGTTGTCGCGCGCGAAGGGCACCAGGCCCGGCGGGCACGCCTCCGCGATGACGATGCCGCCATTCCGGGCGGCGCAGGCCAGGAGCATGGGCTGGGGGCCGGCCATGGTCACATCCCCAGCGCGCGGCGGTAGAGGTCGAGCAGCGTCTCCTGCTGCTCGACTTCGGCCGGCTCCTGCTTGCGCAGGCGGACGATCTGCCGGACGACGGTGACATCGAAGCCGGCGGACTTCGCCTCGGCGTAGATGTCCTTGATGTCGTCGGCGAGGGCCTTGCGCTCCTCCTCCAGCCGCTCGATGCGCTCGACGATGGAGCGCAGCCGGTCGGCCGCGATGCCGCCGACGTCGCTGTCCGGCGCGCTGCTCTTCTCACCCTCCGACATGCGTAAGCCTCCTCTGAAGACGCTCTGAGACGGCCGCCACGCGGGCCGCGAAGTCGGGCTCCTGGATCTCCCGCCTCTCATGGGCGGCGATGCCGTGCAGGACGGTGGTGTGGTCGCGCTTCAGCGCGCGTCCGATCTGCATGCTGCTGTGCGGCGTCAGCCGCCGGGCCAGCGCCATGACGGCCTGCCGGGGCCGGACCAGGTTCTCGCCCCGCCAGGGGGAGACCAGGGCCTGGACCGGGATCCCGAACTCGGCGGAGACCTCGGCGAGGATCTCCGTCATGGGAATCGCGGAGACGGGCGTGGCGGCGCGCGTCGCCTCGAGATGCGCGACGCGGAGGGAAAGGCGCGCGACATCCTCGCGCAGCTGGCGGAGCGTGCTCATGCCGCGTCGTCCAGGATCGGCATGTCCGTGACCTGCCGGTAGGCGATGGCGACGTCCTCGACGCTCACGGCGCGATCGGCTTCGGACGCGATCATCCCCGCGATCCGCCAGACCTTCTGCATCACGCCGAGCGCGCCCGGCTTCCGGGCGACGGCGGCGAGCCTCTTCCGCACGGCCGGATCCTCGACGCCCCAGCTCTGCAGGAGCGCGGTGACGTCCTCGGCCAGCGGCCGGTCGCGTCGCAGCCGCATGCCCACGCGGCGGAAGAGCTGCGCATAATCTGCCCGGCGGGATCCGCCCTCGAGGCGCGAGATCACGGCCGGGTTGCCCACTAGGGCGATGCCGATGCGGCACTGGTCGTAATAGGTCCGCAGCTGATCCAGCTGCTGGGAGGAGAGGTGCTGCGCCTCGTCCACGATCAGGAGGGCATTGGTGCCGTTGAGCCTGGTCGCGATGGCGCGGCTGACGTGGTGGCGGGCCCCGCGGTTGTAGATGCCGAGCGCGGCGGCGATGGTGCTCAGCAGCGCGCCGATGCTGTCGATCGAGGGCTCGCAGACGATCTTGTAGACGTGCGCGTTGGTCCGCGTGTAGGCGCAGGCCGCCTCCGTCTTGCCGATGCCCGGCGCGCCCGTGATGACGACCATGTCCGGCAGGTGCTGCGCGTGCGCCAAGACCTTGTGCATGTCGTCCGCCGTTCGCGTCAGCACGAAGCGCTGGCGCGGGAGGAGCGCGCGGATCTGCATGCGCTGGGACCGCGTTTCCAGCCATCGCAGGAAGCCGGCAGCCATCCGGTCGTTGTTGCCCTTGTAGGTGCCGCCGACCCATTGGGAGAATGTGCCGTTGGGGATGCCCACGAGGTCGCTCAGGCCCTGCTGCGTGAGCTGATCGGCCCGCATGATGTCCCGCGCCTGCTGGCGCAGCCGCTCATGCTCCTCCTCCGAAAACTTGCGTGGCTCTTCCTGATCGGTCATCCTGAAACCCTTCCAAACATGTCCACTTCCTCTCCGCGGGGCCGCGCCAACGGCCCCGCGGTCAGTCCTCGTCCTCGACGATGCGGAATTGCGGGCGCCCACGGCTGATCGCCCGCAGCACGCGCGCCTCGTCGGCCCGGTCGTCCTCTTCCTCCTCCTCGCGCGGCAGCGGCTGCAGCGCCGCGTTCCCGCGGAAGGGCGTGATGATCTTCGGGACGGGCGGGTCGGCTGCCTCGATCTGGGGCAACCGCTGCACCAGCTCGTCGAGCGACATGCGCTTCTGAGCATCGGCGCTGATGCGGGTTCCTCGCTGGAATTCCTTCCAGTTCCGGGCCTGCTTCTGGGCGTCGGCCACGCTATGGAAGCCGGCCATCTCCTGCGCCTCGGCAGCGCCGAGGTACCGGCCATCCGTCGCGTAGACGTGAAGGGGCTCGGCCAGCGCGTCGGGATCGAAGCGCACCGTCACCGTCGCGCCGAGATGCGCGTGCAGGAACTCGCTCCAGTAGCGGTTGCCCCACTTGTGGATCTGGCCGTCCTGCGAGCGGACCTTCACGGCCTCGGCCGCGAGCAGCCAGAGGCGGCGCTGCTCTGGCTTGGCCGGCAGGATTCGGACCCGGTTGGCCTCGTAACTCTCCGCGAAGACCTGGTCGAAGCTGCGGCCCATGGCCGTGCCGCCCTTGCGGCCGACGCGGGCGTTGTGCTCGGCGATTTCGGAAGCAACGACCTGCAGGAACGTGTCGAGAGGCACGGCCTTGCTGCCGTAGTTCGCGGGCTTGCTGGTCGGGCTGTTGCCGGTATAGGCGCCCGCGAAGGCCGGGTGCTTCGCGATGCCGGTGGCGAAGTCGCGCCACGCGCGTTCGATCGGCTTGGCCTGGCCGTGATACGGGGTCGTCCAGTGGACCTTCACGCCCAACGAGGTCAGCAGGCCCTCTGGCTCCTCCTCCTTCACGATGAAGCGATAGCGGTTGGGCTGACCGCCCGTGATGCGCTTGGCGGCGAACTCGCGACCGTTGTCGAGCCAGCAGAGCGAGGGGATGCCGTAGTTCTCGACGACATCGCCGAAGGCCAGCCGAACCGTGTGCCAGGAGATGGTCTGGTCGACGCGCCAGGAGAGGATTTTCCCGGAGTAGAGATCCTGGAATGCCACCATGGTGGGACGCTCGCGGATGGGCTTTTCCTTGGTCCCGCCCGGCCATTCGACCATGACGTCCCAGGTGTGGCCGTCCGCGTTCACCGCCTCCAGCGCGTGGAAGACGCCGCGATCGCGCTGCTGGGCGGGGAACATGCGCCGGAGGGCGTCGACGCCTTGGCGCGTCAGCACGCGCTGCGCCTCTGGGATGTCCATCATGCGCCGGTGCAGCGTGCGCTCCGGCGGGATGGTCCAGCCTTCCTTGGCCGCGAGGCCCTTCAGGCGCCGGTAGCAGGCCGTGAAGTCCGGCTTCTCGAGACGCAGGAAGTCGACGCGAATGGCGTCCCATGCCTCCGGCGTGCATTCGGCGGCCCCGCGGCCGCCGCCATGGGCCGGCGCGAGGTAGGGCAGCCAGTCTGGCCGGGCGACGCCGGCGAGCAACCGGAGCCAGCCGAAAATGCTGCTCTGCGCGATGCCCTTCAGCGCCGCGACCTGCTCGACCGCGCGGATCTTGCCGGTGCCGTGGCTGATCAGCATGTCGACCGTGTCCACGATCTCCAGCCGCTCGGCCGCGCGGTCCTTCGTCTTCTGCGTCTGGCGCTCGTACCAGGCCCAGCGCTCGGCGCTGCCGCCCGGCGCGCCGACGGCCGCGCGCTCGCCCTGCAGGCGCAGCAGCAGGGCTGCATGGGCGGCGAGCGGCAGGACGGCCTGGTGGTACTCGACGCCGCCGCCGCGGCCCTGGCGGACGCGCCAGGCGCCGCCCTCGCGCTCCGGCGCGTTCCAGCCCAGGCGCTCGGCCTGCAGCTGCACGCCCTGGCGTGTGGCGGGCAAGCCGGGCAGCGCCATGTCGGCGAGCTCGGCCGCCGTGAACCAGAGCGGCCCGTCGAGGGCGCTGCCTTCGCGGGGCATCAGCGCAAGCCTCCCGCGGCGAGGGCCTTGCGGCGCGCGCGGTCGACGATGCGGCGCGCTTCGTCCTCCTGCTCGCGCGCCAGCGCCAGCTCGATGTGCGCCAGGTACTTCCGCTCGATGACCGCCCAGCCGAACATCTCGGCGCACATCTCCAGCAAGCGCCGGTCGTCGGTGGCGTGGGCGAGCGCGAGGTAGCGCAGCAGGCTGATCGTGTGCTGGTCGCGCGCCGGGGAGGCATAGGCGTTCAGCATGTGCTCGGTGACCTTCTCGCCGAGCCAGGCGCTCATGTCGGCGGCGATGGCGGCGCGGGGCCGCTTGCAGTCCTGCAGGGCAACGGAGACGGCGCGTGCGATGCGCGCGGCCAGGGTGGCGCCGCGCACCTTCTCGGCCGGGAACGCCTTCACCGTCTCCGGCGGCGTCCAGTCCAACAGCGAGGGTTGCGCGGGGCGGCGCATTAGGATGCGCTGCTCACAGAGGAAGCCCGGAAGACTTTGCGGCGACGGTTCCACCGCTCCGCGGCTGTCCACGGATCCTCGGCGAAAGGCCCCTCCGCCCCGCAATCTTCGCAGTAGATGTGAGCGGCTTCGGCCCCTTGGTCAGCATAGAGGTCCAGGTCGGGATTGCTGCAAAACGGGCAGTCTTTGAGCACCCCGAGCTCGGAGACGTTCCGAGGCCATGCAACCGGCTTTGGCTCCTCGATCGTCACGCCGAGCTCTCCCGCCAGGGCGACGAGCTCGGCGAACGGCGCGTCCGCCATGCTCAAAGCCCGCCCTCCAGCGCGAAGCCGAGGATCGCGAAGGCCCAGATCAGCATCAGCGTCGCGCCGGCGACGCCCAGGCCGCCCGCGAGTATCTGCCACCAGCGCAGCGGATCGAACTCGGTCCCGTCGCGCCGGCTATTCATCGATCAGGTCCACGACCAGGTCGACGAGCGCGCCGAGGCAAGGATTCATCGCGATGGCGATGACGTCCTCGCGACTGAACTCCACCCCCATGCAGCTCTCGAGCTCGTCCAGGACCTGCCGGAGCGCGGGCGCGTAGAGCCCGAAATCGGTGTCGAGGCGCATGGCGTCGTCGGGCTCGGCGCCCGGCGGGCGCGGCGACCATTCCCGGATCGTGGCGAGGACGCTAGGCCGCACGTTGCCGCGCTTGTCCTCGAGGGTCTGGCGACCCTCGGCATAGGGGTCACGCATGGCGCTTGTCCTCCTGGATTTTGGCGAGCCAGCGCGTCAGGCGCCCGACGGTCGGGCCCTCGATCACGAGGTCGATGGCGAGCGAGTGCGGCAGGACGAGGCCGAGGCGCTCTTCCAGCAGCTCCAGCGCCTGCCCGATCTGCCGGCCGTCCATGGAGAGGTCCTGGACCAGGTCATGGTCGGCCTCGATGTCGTTCGGCTCGGCTGGGTCGGGCGAGACGGCGTGGATCGCCCAGGCGACGTCGGCCAGCAGCTCGGCATGGCGGATGTGGAGCGCCATCAGGAGAGAGCCTTGGCGATGGCGGCCCGAGCCACGCGAAGTCGCTCGAATGATGCCGGATCGAAGCGGAGTTCGATCTCGCGCTCCGAATACCCCTCGACGACAGACGTAAATGCCTGCAGCGCCGCCAGCAGATCCGGCGCAGCCGCGATCAGGCGGCCATTGGCGCGCACCTCATCCATCCGCGTGCCGCCGCTGAACCGGCCGACACGGTGGATGCCCGCCACTGAGATCGCGCTATCGCGGGTGACGACGCGGGGGACATTGCCGTTCACAAACGACCACGGCCCCGGGGTGTGTTTCTCGGCCATCAGGCGCCCGCCTTGCGGAGCAAGGCGTAGATGCGGCGCTCCACGACCTTGGCCGCGGCGCGCTGGCGGGCGTCTTCGCCCTCAATGGCCGCCCTGACGAAGGGCAGGGCCTTTCGGAGGAGGTCGACCAGGTCCGGCGCCGCGGTGACCAGTTGGGCATTAGGCCGATAACTGACGGTCGCGACGCTGCCGTAGATGCCGGGATAGCGGGTCTGGCACTCCACGACCCAGGGATGGGTGTTGTCGGGCGCCAAGCGCCACGGCCCGGGCGAGAACTCGGGCTTGTCTGCGGCCATCTCAGGCTTCCTCTTCCATGGCGATGAAGGCGCGGAATGCGCGCCTGGCGGGGGCCTTGGCCTGCTTCCAGGCGTTCTTCAGCCGCTCGATCTGGATCGCTGTTTCGTCCGGCGGCGGGAGGCGCCGCATGTGCCGCAGCGCGTCGTTGACCTTCCTGACCTTGCTCGTCGGCTCCAATAGGATGTCGAGCACCGCATGCTGCTCGAGCTCGGTCAGCTTCGCGGCGCCGCGGCCGATCAGGTCGTCCATCGCGGCGCCGTTATCGGCGATCCAGGTGCCCTTGATCCGCGCCAGGATGGCCGGGCGCTTGGCCAGCGGCTCATAGCGGTTGGAGATGCGCCGGACCGTGCGCTCGTCCACGCCCAGCTTCGCGGCAGCGGCGGCCGAGAAGCTCTGGGCCAGGGGGTGCTCGACCAAACGGACATCGATGTCCGTTTGCTTCCGCCGGCGGTCGCCGCCCTGCTTCGTGTCGGGGTGCAGGAGCAGGTAAAGCCGCTTGTGCTGGGCCAGGAAGGCCGCGCGGTCGAGCTCGGTGAGCTCGTGGCGGACCAGGTTCTCCTCGACCTCGCGCAGCCGCGCCTGCAGCTCGGTGCCCTCGAAGAGGAGGGCCGGGATCTCCGTCAGCCCGGCCTCCAGGGCGGCGCTGGTGCGGTGCGCGCCGGAGACGAGGAGGTAGCGGCCGGCCTCATCGGCCGGCATGACCTCGATCGGGCTCCTGATGCCGTCCGTCCGGACGCTCTCGGCGAGGATGGCCGTCCAGTCGGGGTCGATCTCCCGGAGGCGCTGGCCGTAGTCGACGGCCCGGGGGTCGATGTGGATCAACTGCATGTCTAGGCGGCCCTCGCGTTTGGACGGTGCGTGTCGAGGCGGGGCGGGCTAAGTTTCCGATCGGCGCGGGATCGCGGGGTGCCTTCGGGCGTCCAGCGGTCCGGCCAGAGGGTGTGCGGGGGCTGGTCCAGCTCCGCGGCGATGCGCCGTTCGATGGTCGGCAGGTAGTGCCGGCCGTTGATGGCGGCGGAGACCGCGGAGGCCGAATAGCCCCAGCGGGTCGAGAGGCGTTCGAGGGTGCCGTGCTTCACGCGCAGCGCCGCCTTGATCTCCTCCCGGTGCCAGCTCGTTGGCTTGTCTCGCCCCATCAACCCGCTCCGCAGGACCACCGCCCGGTGCCTGCTGGCGGGGTCGGTGGTCATGTTCATGAGCGCGAAGATACACGTTTGGGTATGACGTTCAACCCGTTTCGGCAATTGCATGTTGCCATTCTGAGGTTTTGCGTCCCGAAATGGGTATAAGCCTTTGTCTGGAATGGCATTTATGGACGATTTGGGGCCCAATGTGACTGCCGATCAGGATTTGACAGTTCCCGGTTCGGAAGGTGCAATTGCCGAACGGGCATTGCGGCTCCGACAGGCCGTGAGGGATGCCGGAGGCAACGCCGCGGTCTCAAGATCCTCGGGCCTGCCTCTAAACACCCTCAATCGCTACCTCTCGGGTCGCGACATGAAGGCGGCCAACATGATCGCGTTGGCGCAGGCCACTAAGGTCAGCTTGGACTGGCTCGCGACCGGCGAAGGGCCCATGAAGCGCGGGATGGCCGAGACTGGTGATGAGTTCAGGGCCGTCATGGTGCGCGCCGACGAGCTCGAATTGCAGCAGGCGCTGGTTAAGCCTCCGCGGGGGACCGTGCTGATCGGCCGCTACGACGCTCGCGCGAGCGCCGGCGTCCCCATACTGCGGGGCGACACCGCGATCATTGAAAGGATTGCCTTTTCCGAGGACTGGATCCGCACGGTTCTGCGCCGTGATCCCGCGAACCTGGCGCTGCTGGAAGGCACCGGCGACAGCATGACGCCGACGATCAACGATGGCGACGTCATGATGATCGACATCTCGGTGAATGAGGTCCGTTCCGCCCGCATCTACGTGCTCGATGTCGACGGCAGCCTGATCGTCAAGCGCGTCCAGCGGCTGGTCAAAGGCGGCTTCAAGATCATCAGCGACAACCCCCGATATGAGCCGGAGGTAGTGCATCCGTCGGAGCGGGACCCTCTCCGCGTGGTGGGAGAGGTCGTCTGGAAGTCCGGCCCGATGCTCCTCTAAGAGGTTCCTCAGCGGCTTCTAAGAGCCCGCCGGCGCATAGGCCACCGACTCCGAGTTCGTTTGGCGAAACCCAATTTTTTCGGGCTTCCCTCCAGATTCGATCGCTATGCCTGCAGAGGCCTCCGCCGCGGTCGAAAACCCAATTTTTTCGGGCCTTTGTCCCTCTATATCCCGTTTCGTCCCGGTTGATCCCGGCACTCCAGGTTCAAGTGTCAGACGTCACCCACGCCCCTCTCTCCGATGCCGAATGGGCCGCCCTTCTCCCCTATCTCTCCGACGAGGCCCGCGGCCGCCCCTGCGATCACCGCGCCCGCTTCGACGCCATCTTCCGCGTCGCCGCCACCGATGGACCCTGGTCCGATCTCCCCGATCAATACGGCAAGCCCGACACCATCTCCCGCTACTTCCGACGCCTGACCCATGCCGCGCTCTGGGAGCGGCTGCTGATCGGCCTGTCCCTCGCCCCGGCGGACCACCCGCTCCGCCGCCTCCAGGGCCTGATCTGCCGCGCCACCCGCCGCGCCATCCGCATCCGCGGCCTCGCGCTCATCGTCCTGATCCGACGCCTCAACCTCAAGCGCGCCCTGCCCGGACCGCCCTGGATGTGCCCCGATCCGGATTTGTCCGAAATCATCCCGAAGCTGCCGATCAGGGAGCGACTGTCCGGATGGCGTCGCAACAAGCAGGCCGCGCGCGACTTCATCCGCGGCCTCAAGAGCCTCCACACCCTCGTCGCAGGCCGCCGGTACATCCCCCGCGCCCTCAAGGTCTCCTGGCCGTGAGGCTGGCGCGCCATGATCCCCGTGTTAGCGTTCCCTCGGCCGGCAACGGTCCGATGGCCGGTCAACGGCCCGACAAGAACACTCGGAGGGAACCTCACATGGACGCCAACCGCCGCGGCCTGCTCACGGCCGCAGGGGCCGTGCTCGCCCTGCCCGCCTTCCTCTCCTCAGCCCGGAGCCAGAACGTGGAACGCTACCCCGATCCTGCCGTGCAGGTGCTCGACCCGTCCTTCAACCGCTACCGCCTGCTGCTCGCCGCCGTCGAGCAGCTCTGGACCGGCGCGCGCTGGAGCGAGGGTCCCGCCTGGTTCGGCGACCACCGCTGCCTGATCTGGTCGGACATCCCCAACAACCGGATGCTCCGCTGGTCCGAGGAGACCGGCGGCGTGGACGTGTTCCGCGGCCCCTCCAACAACGCCAACGGCAACACGCGCGACCGCCAGGGCCGCCTCGTCACCTGCGAGCACCTGACGCGCCGCGTCACCCGCACCGAGTTCGACGGCAGCATCACCGTCCTGGCCGACCGCTTCGACGGCAAGCGGCTGAACAGCCCGAACGACGTGGTGGCGAAGTCCGACGGCAGCATCTGGTTCACCGACCCGCCCTTCGGCGTCCTCGGCTTCTACGAGGGCGAGATGGCCCAGCCGGAACTGCCCACCAACATCTACCGCGTGGACGGGCAGACCGGGCAGGTCACGGTCGCGACCGGCGACATCGGCCGGCCCAACGGCCTCGCCTTCTCGCCCGATGAATCGAAGCTCTACGTCGTGGAAGCCGCGGCCACGCCGCGCGTGATCCGCGTCTTCGACGTGGACGGCGCGGGCCGCCTCTCCAACAACCGCATCTTCATCCAGTGCAAGGACGGCGAGACGCCCGACGGCTTCCGCGTGGACATCGACGGCAACCTCTGGTGCGGCTGGGGCATGGGCACGCCGGAGCTCGACGGCGTGCGCATCTTCAACAAGGACGGCGCGCCGATCGGCCATATCCGCCTGCCCGAGCGCTGCGCGAACCTGGCCTTCGGCGGGCGGCACCGGAATCGCCTCTTCATGGCGGCGAGCAAGTCGCTCTACTCGCTCTACGTGAACACGCAGGGCGCGCCCGGGGGGTGATTCCTAGCCCGGCAGCGCCGCGGGAACGGCGCTGCCGAGCCGCCCCGGGACCAGGCGGCGCAGCAGCGGCCGCTCGACCCACAGGTGGATCGCGATCCCGACCGCCGCCGAGGCCAGCAGGGCCAGGAGGATCGCCGGCACGCCCGTCACATCGAGGCCGAGGCGCGGCACGACGAGCTTGTACAGGATCTGCACCGTGAAGACGTGGCTCAGATAGATCGCGTAGCTGGCGTCGCCGAGCAGCAGGACGAGGCGGCTCCGCACCGCATGGGAGCGCTCCAGCAGCACCGCGGCGGCGACCAGCGCGGCGGCGGGCGGGCCCAGCAGCAGAAGCCGCCGCTCGGTGCGCCCGGTGGTCGCGCCGTTCATCTCGGCCAGGACCAGCGCGACGACGGCCAGCAGCAGCACCGCGACCGAGATGGCCGGCGGCACGCGCGCCGCGCCGGGCGAGCGCGTCAGCCAGTAGATGGCCACGCCGAGGCTGAACTCGATCGCGATCCAGTTCGTGAAGAAGATCGCCGCGACGCTGCCCGGCCCATAGGCGTTCAGCGCGGCCACCCCCGCCACGACGACGAGGGCCGCGGCCGCCGTCGCGTATCTCCGCAGCCCGAGCGCGAGCGCGCCGGCGACGATCGCGTAGAAGGCCATCTCGTAGTTGAGCGTCCAGCCCAGGTCGAGGATGGGCATGATCTGGCCCGGCGACTTCAGGTAGGGGATGAACAGCAGCGACTGCAGCAGGTGCAGCGGCTCGGCATTGGCCGCCCGTTCCGGCGTCGGCGCGGCGACGGCCAGGGCGAACATGGCGAGCGTCGCCATCCAGTAGAGCGGCAGGATCCGCGCGAGGCGCCGCGGGACGAAGCCGCCCGGCCCCGTCGCGCAGATATGCGACATGATGAAGCCACTGAGGACGAAGAAGATGTCGACGCCGAAATTCCCCACGGCCCAGGGCGTCTGCAGCGCGGCGTGGAGATGAACGACGCTGAGCGCCGCGAAGGCGCGCAGGGCCTGAAGATTCTGGATCATCCCGCAGCCTTAGATCATGCCAGGCACGGTGAGCTTGGTTCCGTCGATCAGCCGTTCGTGGCGGAAGGGCGTCGGATCGATGCTGGGCGTGGTGCCCGTCACCAGATCGGCGGCCAGCTTGCCGGCCGAGGGCCCGGTGCCGAAGCCATGCCCGGAGAAGCCGGCCGCCACGACCAGCCCGGGGATCTTCGCGATGGGCGCGATCACGGGGATGCCATCCGGCGTCCAGTCGATCGCGCCGCCCCAGCTCTGCGCCACGCGGATCTGGCCTTTCAGCTCCGGATAGGTCTCGCCCATCGCCACCAGCGCCTCGTCGATGAGGGATTGCTGCGGCTTCGGGTCCAGCATGCGGATGCGCTCGAAGGGCGAGACGGAATCCAGCGACCAGCGGCTCATCGATTCCGGCCCGTCGAAGAAGGAGCGCCCGATGCGGATGGCCAGCTTGTCGCGCCGTGCCAGGAACATGGGCCAAAACGCGCGCGCGTAGCGGAATCCCTGCGGCGCCAGCTCCAGCCGGCCGCGGCCGCTGAGCCCGATGGTGTAGCCGCCGTCGATCCGCCGCCGCAGCGTGAATTGCGGCGTGGAGAGCCCGCCCGTCACGATCTCTGGCAGCGGCGCCGTGCGGAAGGAGGTGGAGCGGATGCTCGCCTGCGGCAGCGAGACGCCATGGTGCCGCAGGAACATCGAGGCCCAGGCGCCGCCCGCCAGCAGCACCGACTGCGTGCGGATGGTGCCATGCTCCGTCACCACGCCGCTGACCCGGCCGGCCGTCGTCTCCAGCCCGCGCGCGGCGCAGTTCTCCACGATGGAGGCGCCCAGCCGCATCGCGGCGCGGGCGATGGCCGGCGCGGCCAGGCTCGGCTCGGCCTTGCCGTCGGTCGGGGAATACACGCCGCCGATCCAGGCATCCGCGGTGCCGGTGGCCATGGCGCGAGCCTCGGCCGCGCTCAGCATGCGCGTGTCGATGCCGAAGGGCTTGGCCAGCTGCCCCCACCTCTCCCAGGTCGCGATGGTGGCGGGGTCCTTGGTGACGTAGATCAGGCCCTTGCGCTGGAAGCCGAGGTCCTCGTTGGTCTCGACGGACAGCCGCTCCCACATGGCGAGGCTTTCCATCGCCATGGGGATCTCGCTGACGTCGCGGTTCTGCTGGCGCACCCAGCCCCAGTTGCGGCTGGACTGCTCGCCGCCGACGACGCCCTTCTCGACCAGCGCGACCGAGGTGCCGGACTTGGCGATGGTCAGCGCGGCGAAGACGCCGACGATGCCGCCGCCGATGATCACGACATCCGCCTGCGCGGGCGGCTTCGGGGTGCTGGCGATGGGGTCGGCGAGAAGCGGCACTCAGATGATTCCCTGGAAAGATGGGTCGGCGATGATGGGGCGGCTCAGCCCGGCGGAACAGGGCCCACATAGACGGCGCGGGGGCGGATGAGCTGGCCGTGCTCGCGCTGCTCCAGCGCATGGGCGATCCAGCCGATGGTGCGGCCCAGGGCGAACAGCCCGAAACCCGCGCCCTCCGGCAGGCGCAGCGCGCGCCGCAGCGCCACCAGCGCGAAGTCGATGGAGGGGTGCTCGCCGGTGAGTTTCTCGACCGCCTCGATGAGCGCCTGCGCCTCCGGGAAGCCCGGCAGGATCAGCGGCAGCAGCACGCGGCCGCGGATGTCACCCTCGGGGTAGAGCGGATGGCCGAAGCCGGGCACGTGGTCGCCGGCGGCGAGGCGGCGGCGGAGCTGCGGCGCGGGGTCGCCCGGCTCGAGGCTGTTCCACAGCGCTTCGAAGCGGGCCGTCGCGCCGCCATGCCGGCTGCCGGTGAGCGCCGCGAGGCCGCCGATGACGGCCGCGCGCAGGCTGGCCCCGGTGGAAGCGACGCAGCGGGCGGTGAAGCTGGAGGCGTTCAGCTCATGGTCGGCGCAGAGGATCAGCGCCATGCGCACCAGCTCCGCGCCCTCCGCGTCCAGCTTCCAGGCCTGGGCGATCTGCCGGTGCAGCGGGCCGGCGTCCGGCGATCTGCCCAGCACGGCCCCCAGCATCGCCCGGAGCAGCGCGCCGCTTCCCTCGGCCAGGCGGCGCGGATCCTTCTGCCAGAGGGCGGTGGGGTCGTCCTCGGTCGCCAGGGTGAAGCGCGTCAGCAGCACCTCGTCGAGCGGACCGTCGGGGCCCGCGGCCGTCACGGGACAGGTGTCGGCAACCGGCATCTCCCAGAGCAGCGCCGCCACCTCCTCCACCGTCGCCGATCGCGCGAGCGCGGCCGCGTCCTGCCCGCGATAGAAGAGCCGACCGTCGCGGATCAGCGTGATCGCCGATTCCAGCACCGGCGTGCCCCAGTCCAGCGTCGCCTTCGCAACCTCCTTCGGCTTGCGCCCGCGCCGCCGCTCGGCGCCGAGCCGTTCCACCGCCTCGGCCGCGTAGCGGCTGCGGCGCGGGTCCTCGCCGCCATGTCCACCCATTGCGGCGCGCAGCAGCCCGCGGCTCACATAGGCGTAGAGCGTCTGGCGCGACACTCCGAGCCGGCGCGCGGCCTCCTCGGCGGTGAGGTAACTGGACATGCGGACCCGATGTTGATTCGAGGAATCAAGATTGACGATATGCCGGAACAGGCGTGCCCTGGCCAGACAACAGATCGGGATGCGCGATTCAGACCTCCGGCGCCTTCGCGCCTTCGGTCATCGCATCGAAGGGAGCACAGCACGTGGATCAGGTCGCGCAGCAGGACACGGGAACGGACGCCGCCTTTCTCCAGGACATCTGGGCCGGGATCGGCGGGGATGCCGCCCATCTCGCCAAGGTGCGCTTCACCGGCGAGGGCGGGCTGAAGTCGGTCTTCGCCGTCACCCCGATCGCGGCGGCCTCCGTCGCGGCGGCCGGGCTGGCGGCGGCGGAGCTGGTCGCGGCCCGCACCGGCACCCTGCCCGAGGTCACGGCGGACCGCCGCCTCGCTTCCCTCTGGTTCGCCCACGCCATCCAGCCGCAGGGCTGGGACCTGCCGGAGCCTTGGGACGTCGTGGCGGGCGACTACGCCACGCGCGATGGCTGGATCAAGCTGCACACCAACCGGCCGCACCACCGCGCGGCCGCGCTCTCCGTGCTCGGCACGCCGCCCGAGAAGCCGGCCGTCACGGCAGCCGTGGCCCAATGGTCGGCGGACGAGCTGGAGGCCGCGATCCTCGCGGCCGGCGGCTGCGCGGCGCGGATGCGCCCGCTGGCCGCCTGGGCCGAGCATCCGCAGGGCCAGGCCGTCGCGGGGGAGCCGCTGCTCTGGGTCGAGAAGATCGGCGCCGCCCCGCAGCGCGAATGGCGCTTCGACCCCGCGCGCCCGCTGGCCGGCCTGCGTGTGCTCGACATGACGCGCATCCTGGCCGGGCCGATCGCCACACGCTTCCTGGCCCTGCTCGGCGCCGATGTGCTGCGCATCGACCCGCCCGGCTGGGACGAGCCCGGCATCATCCCCGAGGTCACCACCGGCAAGCGCTGCGCGATGGTGGATCTGCGCAGCGCCGAGGGGAAGGAGCGGCTCGCCGAGCTGTTCCGCGGCGCCGACATCTTCATCAACGGCTACCGGCCGGACGCGCTGGAGCGGCTCGGCTTCGGCACGGAAGCGCGCCATGCGCTGCGCCCCGGCCTCGTGGACGTCCGGCTCGACGCCTATGGCTGGTCCGGGCCCTGGGCCGGTCGCCGCGGCTTCGACAGCCTGGTGCAGATGAGCTGCGGCATCGCGGAGGAGGGGATGCGCCGGTACGGCACGGACAAGCCCAAACCCCTGCCCGTCCAGGCGCTCGACCACGCCACCGGCTATATCCTGGCCGCCGCGGCGTTGCGCGGGCTGTCTCGCCGGCTGACGGAGGGGCATGGCTCGGCCTCGCGCACCTCGCTCGCGCGCACGGCGGCGCTGCTGGTGTCGCGGCCCGCACGCGAGGAGGCGCCGATGGCGCCCATCGGCGAGGCGGACCTGTCCGAGGGCGTCGAGGCGACGGATTGGGGCCCCGCGCGGCGCGTCCGGCCGCCGGTGGCCATCGCGGGCGTGCAGGTCGGGACGGAGATTCCTGCCCGGAAACTGGGCTCTTCCGAGCCGCGCTGGGCGGAATGACGCAAGGGCCTGCGTGACGCGCGCGGCGGGCGGTCCTTATGATGCCGCAACAGGACCGTCCGCGCCGGAGACCGCATGCCACGCCTCGCCATCGCCCGCTTCGCGCATGAGGGAAACTCCTTCTCGCCGGTCCTGACCGGCCTCTCCGAGTTCCGGCGGGAATGGTACCAGGGCCAGGAGGCGGCCGCCGTCTATCGCGGCACGGGCACGGAGGGCGGCGGTGCCGTCGCCTTCCTCGAGGCCCATCCCGAGTGGCAGGGCACCTTCCTCCGCATGGCCGGCGCCACGCCGGCCGGGCCGGTCACGCGGGAGGCCTATGAGGCCATCCTGGCCGAAATCCTCGACGGTCTGCGGGACGGGGAATTCGATGCCGTCTTCCTCTCGCTGCACGGCGCCATGGTGGTCGAGGGCATGGACCTCGCCGATTACGAGATCGTACGACGCGTGCGCGAGGCGATCGGGCCCGAGAAGATCTTCGGCGTCAGCTTCGACCTGCACGCCAATCTCGATCCGCGCACGGCCGGGCTCGTCACCTTCTCCGCGGGCTACAAGGAGCACCCGCATATCGACCAGAAGGAGACGTCGCTGCGCGTGCTCGACGTGCTGGACCGCACCTGGCGCGGCGAGCTGAAGCCGGTCGGCCACATCGCGAAGATCGACGCCATCCTGCCCAGCATCAACATGCGCACGGCCGAGGGGCCGATGGCCGAGCTGGAAGCCTTCGCCCGCGCGCTGGAATTCGACCCGCGCATCCTGGACGCCACGCCCTACGGAGGATTTTCCTATGGCGACACGGTCGTCGCCGGCGCCGGCGCGGTGGTCTTCGCCGATGGCGACGCCGATCTGGCGAAGACGGCGGCGGAGCGGCTGGTCGAGGAGATGCGGAAGCGCCTCGACCGCTTCTACATCAAGCTGCCCTCGGCGGCGGAAGGCATCGCGGACGCACTGGTGAACCCGAAGCGCCCGGTGGCTGTCGTGGATTCCGGCGACAACCCGCTCTCCGGGGGCATCGCTGATACCCCGGAAATGCTGCGTGCGCTGTTGGAAGCGAAGCCGGAGGTGCCCGTCGTCTTCGCCTTCTTCGCCGACCCGGATTTCGTCGCGCGCTGCGTGAAGGCCGGCATCGGCGCCGAGATCGAGGGCACGCTCGGCGGCCGCATCAGCCAGGATTTCGGGCCGCCCGTCCCGGTGAAGGGTCGGGTCGTCGCGCTGACCGACGGGAACTACGTGAACCGCGGCGGGCTGATGTTCGGCCTGCCCATGGCCGTCGGGCCGAGCGCCGTGCTCGCCGTCGGCCAGGTGCGGATCATCGTCACGACGCTTTGCGGCTCCGCGCACGACCCGGCCTTCTACGACATCCACGGCATCGACTTCTCCGAGGTGGCCGTGCTCTGCGTGAAGGCGAAGAACCATTTTCGTGCCGGCTTCACGCCCATCTGCCCCGTCATGATCGACGTCGACGCGCCGGGGCCGGCCGCGCTCGATATCGGCCTCTTCCCCTTCCGCCTGGCCCCGCCCCACCTCCGGAGACGCTGAGATGCAACGCCGCGACCTCCTCCTCGCCTCCGCCGCCGCCGGCCTCGCGCGGCCCGCGCTGGCACAGCAGAACCCCGCGCGCGTGCTGCGCTTCGTGCCGCAGGCCGACCTCGCCAATCCCGATCCGGTCTGGACCACGGCGACCGTCGCCTACAACCACGGCTTCATGATCTGGGACACGCCCTACGGGCTCGACGGCAACTACGCGCCGCAGCCGCAGATGATGGCGGGGCACGAGGTCAGCGACAACCGGCTCACCTGGCGCTTCACCCTGCGCGAGGGCCTGCTCTTCCACGACGGCGAGAAGGTGCGCGCGATCGACGTCGTCGCCTCCATCAACCGCTGGGGCAAGCGGCGGCCCATGGGCCAGCTCCTGCTGGAGCGCGCCGAGGAGATCAAGGCGCTGGACGACAACCGGATGGAGATCCGGCTGAAGCGCCCCTATCCGCTCATGCTGAACGCGCTGGCCGACTACCTCTTCGTCATGCCCGAGCGCATCGCGCAGACCGACGCCTACCGGCAGATCACCGAATACGTCGGCAGCGGCCCGTACCGATTCCTGCGCGACGAATGGCGCCCCGGCTCGCGCGCCGCCTATATCAGGCACGAGCGCTACGCGCCCCGCGCCGAGCCGCCCGACCATCTCTCCGGCGGCAAGGTCGCGAACTTCGACCGCGTCGAATGGATCGTGATGCCGGACCCCGCCACGGCCGGCAACGCGCTGCTCGCCGGCGAGGTGGACTGGGTGGAGCAGCCGCTGCCCGACCTGCTGCCCACCATCCGCCGCAGCCGCAACGCGCGCGTGCTGGTGAACGACCGGATCGGCGCGATCGCCATGCTCGCGATCAACCATCTGCACCCGCCCTTCGACAATCCGAAGCTGCTGCGCGCGCTGCTTTCCGCCATCGACCAGCAGCAGTTCATGGAGGCCGCCTTCGGCCAGGAGCGCGAGCTCTACCGCACCGGCGTCGGCGTCTTCACCGCCGGCCTGCCCATGGCGAACGACGCCGGCATGGAGGCGCTGAACGCGCCGCGCGACCTCGCCGCCATCAGGCGCGCCGTGCAGGAGAGCGGCTATCGCGGGGAGCGCGTGGTGCTGATGTCCCCCTCCGACCAGGCGAACCTGCAGGCCTATGCGCAGGTGATGCGCGCGACGATGAGCGCCATCGGGATCAACGTGGATTATGTGAGCATGGACTGGGGCACGCTCATCCAGCGCCGCAGCAGCCGCGAACCGCCGGAACGCGGCGGGTGGAACGCCTTCTGCACCTCCTACAGCGGGCTTTCGGTGATGGATCCGGTGGTGCACCAGCCGCTGCGCGGCAGCGGGCTGCAGGGCTGGTTCGGCTGGCCGACCGATCCCGGGATGGAGGAGCTGCGCAACCAGTGGCTGGAGGCGCCGGACCTTGCCGGGCAGCAGGCGATCGCGCGGCAGATGCAGGTGCTCGCCTTCCGGAACGTGCCCTTCATCCCGCTGGGGCAGTTCTACTTCGCGACGGCCGTCAGCACGCGGCTCACCGATTTCGTGCGCTGGCCGACGCCGCTCTTCTGGGGGCTGCGCAAGCAGGGCGCGTGAGCCAGCTTTCGCCTCGTGCTGCAGCCACACGCGCGCGCATCCTCGACGCGGCCACCGCAGAGTTCGCCGCGCATGGCCTTGCCGGTGCGCGCGTGGACGAGATCGCAGCGCGGGCCAATTCCAACAAGCGGATGCTCTACGCCTATTTCGGCGCGAAGGAGGACCTTTGGCTCGCCGTGCTGGAGGCCGCCTATGCCGCCAAGCGCGCTGAGGAGGAGCGGCTCGACGTCACCCACCTGCCGCCCGCCGAGGCCATGGCGCGGCTCGTCGCCTTCAACCTGCGCTACACGGCGCGGCATCCGGAATTCGTGGCGCTGCTGAACCAGGAGAACATCCATCGCGCGGCCTATCTGGCGCGCTCCGCGGATGTGCCGGCGCTCTACTCGCCGCTGACATCCAGGCTGCGCGACGTGCTGGCGCGCGGCGCGGATTCGGGCCTGTTCCGCCGCGACGTGGACCCGCTGCAGCTCTATCTCTCCATCGTGGCGCTGGGGCATTTCACCGTCGCGAACATGCACACGCTCTCGACCATCTTCGGCACCGACCTCGGCAGCGAGGCGGCGCTGGACGCACGCGAGGCGCATGTGGTGGCCATGGTCCTCGGCTACCTGCGTCCTTGACCGCTCGGCCTGCCTGGCTCAAAGTAACCAGATAGTTACTTATAAAAACAAGGCGGGAGACGGGCATGGCGGAACGCCGCATCGGCATCATCATGAACGGCGTCACGGGCCGGATGGGGATGAACCAGCATCTCATCCGCTCCATCGCCGCCATCCGCGCCGAGGGCGGAATGCCGCTGGCCAATGGCGACCGGCTGATGCCCGACCCCATCCTCACCGGCCGCAACCGCGCCAAGCTGGAGGCGCTGGCCAAGGCGCATCACGTCGATCGCATCAGCACCGACCTCGACGCCTGCCTGGACGATCCACGCGACGAGATCTTCTTCGACGCTGCGACCACGCAGATGCGCGCCGGCCTCGTCCGCAAGGCCATCGCCGCCGGCAAGCACGTCTATTGCGAAAAGCCCACGGCCGATACGCTGGAGGATGCGCTCGACCTCGCGCGCCTCGCCGCGAGGGCGGGCATCAAGCACGGCGTGGTGCAGGACAAGCTCTTCCTGCCCGGCCTGCGCAAGATGAAGATGGTGATCGACAGCGGCTTCCTCGGCCGCATCCTCAGCATCCGCGGCGAGTTCGGCTACTGGGTCTTCGAAGGCGACCTGCAGCCCGCGCAGCGCCCCTCCTGGAACTACAAGCTGGCCGAGGGCGGCGGCATCATCCTCGATATGCTGTGCCACTGGCGCTACGTGCTGGACAACCTCTTCGGTGAGGTGAAGAGCGTGTCGTGCTTCGGCGTGGTTGGTATCCCCGAGCGCATCGGCGAGGACGGGAAGCCCTACAAGGCCGATGCCGACGACGCGGCCTATGCCACCTTCCAGCTCGAGGGCGGCGCCATCGCGCATATCAACTCCAGCTGGACCACGCGCGTGCGGCGCGACGACCTCGCCGTCTTCCATGTGGACGGCACGCATGGCAGCGCCGTCGCCGGGCTCACCGATTGCTGGACGCAGTCGCGCGTGAACACGCCCAAGCCCGTCTGGAACCCGGACGTGCCGCAGACCATCGACTTCTTCGCGGGCTGGCAGAAGGTGCCGGACACGCAGCCCTATCCCAACGGCTTCCGCGCGCAGTGGGAGCTGTTCCTCCGCCATGTCGTGGGCGAGGTGGCGGAGTATCCCTGGAACCTGATGGCGGGCGCCAAGGGCGTGCAGCTGGCCATGGCCGGGCTGCAATCCTGGAAGGAACGCCGCTGGATTGATCTTCCACGGCTGGAGGCCTGAGCGATGCCGACCCTCGACCTGCCGACGCCGGACGGCAAGCTTGCCCCCTTCACCACCAGCCCGCCGCGCGATTTCCCTCGTGCGACGCCGCCCTTCCCGCGCGTGGCGCTGGCCGCGGCGCATGTCGTGGCCGATCCGCTGGCCGAGCAGAATCCCTGGCTTGACGCTGTCGTGGACTGGGATCGCACCATCGCCTTCCGCCGGCATCTCTGGTCGCTCGGCCTCGGCGTGGCCGAGGCGATGGACACCGCGCAGCGCGGCATGGGGCTGGACTGGACGGCCGCGCAGCAGCTCATCCGCCTCAGCCTCGACGCCGCGAAGGATATGCCCGGCGCGGTGATCGCGAGCGGCGCGGGGACGGACCATCTGACTCCCGGCCCCGACGTGACGGTGGACGACGTGATCCGCGCCTATGAGGAGCAATGCGCGGCCGTGGAGGCCATGGGCGGGCGCATCATCCTGATGGCCTCGCGCGCGCTGGCCAAGGCCGCGCGTGGGCCGGCGGACTATGAGCGTGTCTATGCCCGTGTGCTGAGCCAGGTGCGCCAGCCCGTCATCATCCACTGGCTCGGCGAGATGTTCGACCCTGCGCTCGAAGGCTATTGGGGCGATACGGACCATATGAAGGCGATGGAGGTCGCGCTCGACGTCATCCACGCCCATGCGGACAAGGTGGATGGCGTAAAAATCTCGCTGCTGGACGACCGCAAGGAGATCGCGATGCGCCGCCGGCTGCCCCCCGGCGTGCGCATGTACACCGGCGACGACTTCAACTACGCCGAGCTCATCGCCGGCGACGGGCACGGGTATTCCGACGCACTGCTCGGCATCTTCGATCCCATCGCGCCGGCGGTCGGCGGGGCGCTGGCCTCGCTCTCGCGCAACGATATCAGCGCCTTCCACGAGATCCTGGCGCCGACGGTCCCGCTCTCGCGCCACATCTTCCGGGCGCCCACGCGCTTCTACAAGACGGGCGTGGTCTTCATGGCCTGGCTGAACGGCCACCAGGACCACTTCGTCATGGTCGGCGGGCAGCAGAGCGCGCGCAGCCTCCAGCATTTTTCCGAGCTGTTCCGGCTTGCCGACGCGGCCGGGCTGCTGGGTGATCCGGATCGCGCCGTCGCGCGCATGCGGCAGCTCCTCGCGCTGCACGGCGTGGCATGACGCCGCTCTCGCTCAACACTGTCACAGTTCGGGAAAAGTGGGGGCTCGCCGAGTGCATCGAGGGCTGCGCGCGGCAGGGAATCCCGGGCATCTCGCCCTGGCGCGACGTGCTGCAGACCATGGGTGTATGGGCCGCGACGCGGCACATCCGCGATGCCGGGCTGACCGTGACGGGGTTGTGCCGCGGCGGGCTGTTCACCGCGGCGGATGCCGCAGGCCGCGCCGCCGCGATCGAGGAGAACCGCCGCGCCATCGAGGAGGCGCACGCGCTCGGCGCGCAGTGCCTGGTGATGGTCTGCGGCGGGCTGCCGCCGGGCTCGAAAGACCTGCCGGGCGCACGGGCGATGGTGGCGGACGGACTCGCCGCCATCCTGCCGGAGGCGCGCGCGGCGGGCGTCGTGCTGGCGCTGGAGCCGCTGCATCCGATGACCTGCGCGGACCGCTCCGTGCTGTCCACGCTCGGCCAGGCGCTCGATCTCTGCGAGGCGCTGGGCGAAGGCGCTGGCGTCACGGTCGACGTCTACCATGTCTGGTGGGACCCGGACCTCGCGCACCAGATGCGCCGCGCGGAGGGCCGCATCGCCGCCTTCCACGCCTGCGACTGGCTGGTGCCCACGACCGACCTCGTCTTCGACCGCGGCATGCCCGGCGACGGCGTCATCGATATCGCCGCGATCCGCTCGATGGCCGAGGCCTCCGGCTATGGCGGCTTCACCGAGGTGGAGCTGCTGTCCCGCCGCTGGTGGGCCGAGGAGCCCGAGCATGTGCTGCGCGTGATCCGCGAGCGTCACGACGCTATTGAGGCCAGGCGGCTGACACCATCGGCTGCATCGCCCTGAAATCCGGGACCTCCGCGGTCCCGAAACCGGGCGCGGCGAGGCTGCCGATCTCCAGCACGCCCTCGCGGATCCGCAGGCGCGGGCCGCGCGAGGTATCGGCGTAGAGATCGGGATGCGCCTCCATGAAGCCGACGGCCTCGGCCTTGGGCCTTCCGTTGAAGCCGTCGATGAAGTGGTGGCCGTTGCGCTCCACATGCGGCAGGCCCATCGCGCTCACCAGGGCCAGGTCCTGCTGCACGCAGGTCCCGGCCATGGTGGTCAGGTCCTCGGCGGACATGAAGTGGCGCGCGCCGCCCTCCTTCGCGTTCCAGGCGCGGCACCGCGCGAGGTTGATCAGCGAGCGCCAGATTCCCTTGCAGGCCTTGGTCGACACGCCCGCATAGCCGAGCCCGCGCGCAACGCAAAAAGCGTCCAGCGCGCCGTCGCTCTCGTCGATGATCACCGGGCGCGCGGCTGATAGCGCCGACATGCCCGTCTCCAGCGCGCGGGCGCGCTTCACGGGCTGCTCGATGAAGAGGATGGAGGCGCAGAGCCGCTTCAGCCGCGGCTCGGCTTGCATCGCCCGCCAGAGGGCGAGCGCGCCCTCGGCATCCTCGTACTGCTCGTTGCCGTCGAGCGTGGCGTGGTAGCCGTGCAGACGGTCGAGCACGTCGGCGATGCGGCAGAGACGGTCCACATCGGCGCGGACGTCGCCGCCGACCTTCAGCTTCCAATAGGTGTGGCGGTAGGTGGCGGCGACCTCGGCCAGCGTCTCGGGCAGGCCATCGCCGACGCGTTCGTGCTGGTCGGCCTCGGTCATGGGGTCGAGCAGACCGACCGTGTGCCGCGCGTGGATGCGGCCGGGTGCGGGCGTCATGGCCAGCATCGCGTCGAAATCGAAGCCGGCGAGGTCGGGGATGGCGGGATGCGGCGCGAGGCCGCCGAGATTCGCGCGCAGCCCTGTGTCGAAGGAGAGATCCTGCATCCGCAGGAGCGCATCGAAGCCCGCGCGATCCATCAGCGAGCGGCCGAAGCTCGCGACGAGAGGATTGAGCCCCTCCGCCGCGCAGGCGGCGACATGCGCGGCGTATCCGTCGGCGTAGTGACCGAAGCCGGTATTGGCCCCAGCGGCGAGCGACTGCACCTCGGCGATCTCCACGGCGCGACGAAGCTGGTGCTGGTTGTCCTCGTCACTCAGCGCGGGGTCCTTGTCGAACCACTTCGCCGCGAGCGTCTCGGCCGAGACGCCCCAGCCCTCTCGCCCGTCCTCGGTGACAATGCGCGCGCGGATCACGGCCTGGATACCGTCGCGCACGGTGATGACGCCGAAGCGGAACGGCATCCGCAGCGTGAAGGGCCATTCGAGGCGCTGAATCTCGGCGAAGCGGAACCTCATGCGCCCAGCGTCTCCTCGATGCCGCGCAGATAGCCGATGGCGCGGGCGGCGCAGCCAGGGCCGTCCGGCTGATAGTCGAAGGGCTCGACGCCGCAGATGCCGGTGTATCCCGTCTCGTGAAGGGCGGCGAGGATGGGCGCGAAGCGGTCGCTGCCCTGCCCCGGCGCGCGGCGGTTGCGGTCGTTGAGATGGACATGCGCGATGAGGCCGGTCGGCACCCAGCGGCGCAGCAGGTCCGGGACGCTGTCCGCCTCGCCGCATCCCGCCGCGCGGGCGTCGATCATGCTGCGCAGCGCCGGATTGCCGATGCGGGCCACGATCTCCGCAGCTTCGGCAATACTCGCGGCCCAGTTGGTCTGGGCGGAATCCAGTGGCTCCAGCACATAGGTCAGGCCCACGGCGCCCGCGTGCCTGGCAGCGACGGCCATGGCCGCCTCGGCGCGCTCCGCGTCACCGGGCGCTGCGACGCGGCGCTGCGCGGGCGAGCCGTGGATCAGGTAGTGCGCGCCCAGATCGGCGGCGAGGTCGATCAGCGCGCGCATCACATCCACCGTTTCCGCATGCGGGCCGGCATCGGTGATGGAGAGTCCTGCGGGCGCGACGAGAAGCCAGTGCAGCCCGGCGATCGGCGCGCCCGCATCCTCGGCCATGCGGCGCAGCTCGGCACGGCGCGCCGCGGGCAGGCGATGCGGTGCCTCGGCGTCCAGGGTGAAGGGCGCCACCTCCAGCGCGTCATAGCCGAGGCTGGCGGCCAGCTTCGCTTGCGCGGAAAAATCCAGCTCACGCAGGACCTCGTTGCACAGCGCGAATCGCAGGGTCATCGTCGCTTCCCGAAGAACCCCACAATGCCACGCGGCAGGAAGAGGATGAAGAGCACCAGTAGCACGCCATAGGCGAAGGGCGCCGCGCCGATGAAGGCGGTGCCGAAGCCCACGCGCAGGACCTCCTCCAGCGCAATGGTGAAGACCGCGCCGACGCTCGGCCCGAGCATCGAGTACATCCCGCCCGCGATGGCGCCGAAGACGATCTGCAGGGAGATGCCGATGCCCGCCAGGGATTCCGGATTGAGGTAGAGCCGGTACTGCGCGCCCAGCGCCCCGCCGAGCGCCGCGATGCCCGCGGAGATGATCGTGACGCGCAGCTTCTCCCTGGTGACGTGGATGCCGATGGAGGCCGCCGCGTCCTGGTCCTCGCTGATCGCCGCCAGCGCCCTGGAGGACATGCTGCGATCCAGCCACCACCAGACCAGCAGGCCGAAGACCCAGACGATCAGCGCCATCCACCAGAAGCCTGTCTTGCTGAACTGCATGGCGAGGAAGGGCGCATCCGGCGCCAGCCGCGGCGTCATGCCGAGCGAGCCGCCCGTATACTCGCGCAGCGCCACGATCAGCAGCCGCACGATCTCGCCGGCGGCGAGCGTCACCAGTGCGAAGTAGTGCCCCACCACGCGCAGCCGGAAGCAGGGATAGCCGAGCAGCGCCGCCAGGATCATCGCCGCGCCCACGCCGATGGGCAGGCCGAGCCAGGGCGTCAGCCCCACATCGTTCCACAGCAGCGCCATCACATAGGCCGCCGTGCCGATGAAGGCGCCATGGCCGAGCGAGACCAGGCCGAAGCGCCCCATCATCGCCCAGCCGGTGCCTGAGACCGCCATCAGCATCGAGGTGATGCCGAGATGCAGAAAGTAGTCCGGCGTGCCGAGCAGCGGCACGACGGCCAGGACCGCGACGATCGCGACGACGGCTGGAATCATCGGGCGAAGAGCCCCTGCGGCCGCGCGAAGATCACCACGATGAAGAAGCCGAAGGCCACGACGTAGCTCATCTCGGTGTTCCACCAGAAGCTGCCGGTGGAGACGATCACGCCCATCAGGAAGGCCGCAAGGAAGCCGCCGAGCATGTTCCCGAGCCCGCCCATCACGCAGATCATGAAGGTGATGGGACCGAAGGAGAGGCCGATGAAGGGATGCACGTCGAGCTGCACGACGAGCAGGCAGGCCGCCAGACCCGCCAACGCGCCGCCCACTGCCGAGGCCACGACATAGACGCGGCGGGGATCGACACCCATCAGCGGCATCACCTCGCGGTCGCGCGCGATGGCGCGGATAGCGATGCCGATATAGGTGAACTTCAGGAAGGCCCAGAGCGCGCCCGCGCCGACCAGCGCCGCGCAGAAGGCGGCAAGCTTGGTGCCGGAGACAAAGACGTCCTGCCATTCCATCGGCGGGAGCTCGACGCCGAGGCTGCGGAAATCCGTGCCGAAGACCAGCATGGCGCCGCCCTGCAGCATGAAGAGCACGCCGCCGGTGGCGAGCAGCTGGTTGATCGGTGGCGCGCCCAACAGCGGCTTCACCACCAGCAGGTGCAGCAGCACACCGAGCACCGCGACCAGCGGCAAGGCGGCCGCAAAGGCCAGATACAGCGGCCAGGCCTGCTGCGTGTGCAGGAACCAGACGGCGTACATCCCCACCATCACAAGCTCGGCGTAGCAGAGCCACACCACGTCCACGACGCCGAAGACCAGGTTGCAGCCCAGCACCGGCAGTGCGAAGACACCGCCCAGCAGGATGCCGTTGACGAGGGCCTCGATCAGGAAGGGATCCATGTCAGTGCCCCAGGTAGGAATTGCGGATCGCGGGGTCGGCGGCCAGTTCGGCGGAGGCGCCCTCGGCCACGACGCGGCCGGCGTCGAGCACATAGGCCCGGTCCACCACGCGCAGCACCTGCGCCACGTTCTGCTCGACGATGAGCACGGTCAGCCCCTCGTCGCGGATGCGCTTCACCAGCTCGAAGACCTGCGCCACGACCAGCGGCGCGAGGCCCGCGGAGGGCTCGTCCAGCAGCAGGATGCGCGGGCTGCACATCAGCGCGCGACCGATCGCGCACATCTGCTGCTCGCCGCCCGACATGGTGCCGGCGAGCTGGTGCCGCCGCTGCGCCATCTTCGGGAAGAGGCTGAAGACGTAATCCGCGCGCTCGGCGAAGCGCTTGCGCGCCGCGGGAATGAAAGCGCCGACCCGCAGGTTCTCCTCCACCGTCAGATGCGGGAAGAGACGACGGTTCTCCGGCACATGCGCGATGCCGCTGGCTGGAAGCGCGTGGGACGGCGTGGTGGCGATGTCCACATCGCCAAAGCGCGCGGTGCCGCTGCGGGGCCGGATCATGCCGGAGATCACGCGCAGCAGAGTCGTCTTGCCGGCGCCGTTCGGGCCGACGACGCCCACGGCCTCGCCGGGGCTGACGCGCAGGCCGACGTCGAAGAGTGCCTGGAAATCGCCGTAGCCGGCGCGGATTCCCTCCAGGACGAGGGCTGGCCCTTCCGTCATGCTGCGCGCGTCTCCGGCGGGCCGAGATAGACCTCGGCCACGCGCTCGTCCTGCTGAGCCTCGCGTGGCGTGCCCTGGAAGATCACGGCGCCGTGGTCCAGCACGACCACGCGATCAACGACGGACAGCAGTACGCCCATGATGTGCTCGACCCAGACGATGGTGATGCCACGGACGTCGCGGATGTGCTTCAGCATGTCGGCGGCCTGGCGCATCTCGCCGGCATCGAGGCCGCCCAGGCTCTCGTCGGCCAGCAGCAGCTTCGGCTGCGTCGCCAGCGCGCGGGCCAGTTCCAGCTTCTTCAGCCCCGCCGCGCCCAGTCCGCTGACGCGCGCCGAGGCATCGACCGAGAGCTGCGCCAGGGCGAGCGAATCGCGCGCGCGGCTCTCGGCCTCGGCGCGCGTGATATGGCCGTTCGCGCCGTAATAGGCGGCGAGCGTGGCATTCTCGAGGAGCGAGAGCTCGCGGAACGGGCGCGGGATCTGGAAGGTGCGGCCGATGCCCTTGTGGCAGGTCGCATCCGCGTTCAGGCCGGCGATCTCCTCGCCGTCCAGCTTCACGCTGCCCGAGGTCGGCCGCAGCATCCCCGCGATGCAATTGAAGGTAGTGGACTTTCCCGAGCCGTTCGGGCCCAGCAGGCCCAGGATCTCGCCCTGGGCCACGCTGAAGCTGACATCGTCCACCGCCGTGAAGCCGCCGAATTTCTTCGTCAGCCCCGAGACCTCCAGGAGCATCAGCTCCTCAGCGCGAAGGGGCTGGAGGCCGGGAAGGGCAGGATCGGCGGGCCGCTGGAGATGGCGGTGGGCCACACGACCTTCGCCCGCGCATTCTCGTACTGCATCACCACGGTCGAGCTGCGCTCGTTCTGTCCGGCCTGGATATGGCCCGGCGGGTTGAACTTCAGCCCATGGCCCTGGATCGTGCCGCCGACCGGCAGGTCCACGCCCTGCGTCGCGCGGATCATCGCCTGGATGCTGCCGTCGCCCTCGCGCACGGCGGGCTTCAGCACATTCTCGAGGAAGGTCCAGCTGCTGTTGAAGCCGGTGGAGGCATGGGTCGGCAGGTCGCGCGCGCGGGTGCGGGCCTCGTAGCGCTGCATCAGCACCTGGCGGAGGTCGCGGGCCTCGGGCGTGAGCTTGTCGGGCTCCAGCATCTGCGTCCCGGCCGGGTCCACGTTGCAGAAGCCGTTCATCTCGGCGCCGAAGGTCTCGGTCAGGCGGTCGATCTGCGAATAGCCTGCGCCCTCGCCGATGATCATGCGCGTGCGCAGCCCGCCCGACTTCGCCTGCCGCAGGAACAGCGTGATATCCGGGTTGTAGCCGGTGTGCATGATCACGTCCGGCCGCTCGCGCCGCAGCTTGGTGACGAGCGTCGAGAGGTCGGGCGTCGTGGCCGAATAGCCCTCATGCAGCACGATCTTCATGCCGGCGGCCTTGGCCTGCTCCTCCGTCGCGCCGGCCACGCCGGTACCGTAGGGGCCGTCCTCGTGGATGATGGCGATCTTCACGTCGCGCGGGGCCAGGCGGAAGGCGCGCTGGCAATGCTCGGCGATGAACTGGACGGAGGCCTCTCCGTACTGGTCGGAGTGCACGGTGGGCCGGAAGACGTGGGTGAAGTTCTTGCCCTTCAGCACCGCCGTCGAGACCGCCGTGGTGATCCAGAGCAGCTTGCGCTGCGCCTCGAAGCGCTGCGCCAGCGGCACGGCGTGGGCCGAGCTGTAGACGCCCAGCACGACATCCACCCGCTCCTGGCTGATGAGGCGCTCGGCCTCGTTGATCGCGACCTCGGCGCGGCTCTGGCTGTCGGCCGCGACGGCCTGCACGGGGCGGCCGCCGGCGCCGCCGCGCTCGTTGAACAGCTCGAAGGCGATCTCCGCGCCGACGGAGCAGGCCTGCGACCCGGCCGCCGCGAAGGGGCCCGAGAGGTCGAACAGCACGCCGATGCGGATAGGCGGGCCGCCGGCGGGCTGGGCCATGGCGGAGAAGGGAAGCGGCGCGAAAGGCAACGCAACGCTGCCGGCGACGAGGCCGCGACGTGAAACGGACATGGACAAGCTCCCTGCGTGATGCGGCTCTTCGGCCGCACTCTTATGGGCAGAGGGTTGCGGGTTGCTCCGCCGCGGTCAAGCAAAACCCGATGGCGATTCCTCAATCCGGGCGCAAGCCGACCGTGCGGACGAGGCGGCCGTACTTCTCGTACTCGGCGCGGATATAGGCGGCGAACTCCTCGGCCGTGCCGGTGGCGACCTCGGTGCCCTGCGCCTCTAGCATCGCGGTGACGTCGGGCCGGCGCAGCACCGCCGTGATCTCCGCGTTGAGGCGGAGGATGGTGGCGGGCGGCGTGCGCGCGGCAGCCAGCACGCCCAGCCAGGCCTCGGCGGCGTAGCCGGGCACGCCGGATTCCGCGATGGTCGGCGCGTCCGGCATCAGCCGCGTGCGCTCGGCCGAGGCGGTGGCGAGCACGATGGCGCGGCCGCCGTCGATATGGCCGCGGGCGGCGACGATGGTGGTCATCACCATCGGGATCTGCCCGCCGACGAGGTCGGTCATCGCCGGCCCCTCGCCGCGATAGGGCACGTGCAGCAGCCGCACGCCCGACATCAGGTTCAGCAGCTCGATCGCGAGATGGTTGGTGCTGCCGGTGCCGGAGGAGCCGACGCCGAGCTCGCCGGGACGGGTGCGCGCCAGCGCCAGCAGGCCGGCGATGTCGCGCGCCGGCAGCGAGGGATTCGCGACCAGCACCAGCGGGTTGCGCACGGCCAGCACGACCGGCGCGAGATCCGCCAGCGGGTCGTAGGACATGCGCATCATGTGCGGGTTGACCACCAGCGCGCCGAGCGCGCTGAGCACGAGCGTATGCCCGTCGGGCGGCGCCTTGGCCACGACGTCGACGCCGAGCATGCCGTTGCCGCCGGGACGGTTCTCCGGAATCACGGGCTGGCCGAGCCGCTCCGGCAGATAGCGGGCGATGGTGCGCGCCACTGTGTCTGCGGCACCGCCAGGCGCGAAGGGGATCACCAGCCGGATGGGGCGATCCGGGAAGGATTGCGCCTGCGCGGTGGACGCAAGCAGAAGGCCGGCCAGCAGGCCGATGACAGGTCGTCTCATGGCGTCAGTCCTCTCCCAGTCGCACGATGCGCTTTCCCATGTTGCCGCCCTCGAGGAGGCCGATGAGCGCTGATGGTGCGGTCTCGATTCCGTCGGAGACGGTCTCCTGTGCTCGCAGCCGTCCCTCGCGCCACCATTCGATGAGCTGCCGCCGCGCGGTCGCGCGCAGCTCCGGCGCGACGAAGCCGATGCGGAATCCGGTCAGCGTCACGCATTGGTCCAGCAGCCGCATCAGGTGGCGGAAGGCGAAGGGCCGCGACGTGTCGTAATGCGCGATGAGGCCGCAGAGCGCGATGCGCGCGCGCATGGCCAGGCTCGGCAGCACCGCATCCAGCACAGCGCCGCCGACATTGTCGAAATACACGTCCACGCCGGAGGGCGCGGCCTCCGCGATGCGGCGCTCCAGCTCCGGGTCGCGATGATCCAGGCAGGCGTCGAAGCCGGACTCGCTCACGACACGTGCGCATTTCTCCGCGCCGCCGGCAATGCCGAGGACGCGGCAGCCGAGGATCCGTGCGATCTGCCCGACGGCGCTGCCCACCGCGCCGCCCGCCGCGGAGACCAGCACCGTCTGTCCCGCCTCCGGACGGCCGAGCTGCGTGAGGCCATACCACGCCGTCTCGCCGGAGGGACCGAGCATCCCGAGATGCAGGGACAGCGGATCGACGCCGGCATCCACGCGCCGCAGCGCACGGGGGTCCATGACCGCGTAGTGCTGCCAGCCGACATCGCCGAGCACCGTCTCGCCGACGCGCCAATCCGCATCGCGGGTTTCCACGATCTCGCCGACGCCGCGGCCGATCATCACGCCGCCTTCGCGCAATTCCGTCGGATAGCCCTGCACGCCCATCATCTGCCGGCGCTGGTAGGGATCGATGGAGAGAAAACGGTTGCGTATAAGGACCTGCCCCACACCGGGCGACGGCACGGGCCCCTCGTCCAGCACGAAGCAATCCGCGGTCAGCTTCTCCCTTGGACGTCGCGCGTAGAGCACGCGCCGATTGCGCGCCGTCATGCGTGTTTCCCCCGTTTTTCCTAGCGTAGCATCGATGTGTCGGGTTGCTAGGACGTGCAGTCGGCCTAAGATCGAATCAACGAAGAAGGAGGCGTTCACATGCAGAGGAAAATCCTCGCGCTGCTTGGCTGTGCCTTGGTTGTCGTGTCGATCGGCTCCGCACGCGCCGCCTATCCTGAACGTCCGATCCGCTTCATCGTCGGTTTCGCCGCGGGCGGCACCAGCGACATCATCGCGCGCCTCGCGGCGCAGGAACTTTCCGCCGCATTGGGCCAGCCCGTGCCGGTAGAAAACCGCCCCGGCGCCGGCGGCAACGTCGCCTTCGAGGCGGCGGCGCGCGCCGAGCCGTATGGCTACACCATGGTGCTGGCGTCGCCGGCCTTCGCGGTGAATCCCGCGCTCTACGGCGACCGCCTGCGCTGGAAGCAGGAGGATCTCTCGCCGGTCGTCCTGCTGGGCTACACGCCGATTGCCATCACCGTCCGTCCGGAATCCCCGGCGCGCGACCTGCGCGGGCTGGTGGAGCTGGCGCGAAGCCGATCGGCCCCGTTGCTGGCCGGCATCTCCGGCAGCGGGACCTCGTCGCATCTCGCGAACATCCTGCTGCAGGCGGCGACGCAGCTGCGCTTCGAGAACGTCTCCTATGGCGGCGGCTCTGCGCCCTTCCTCGATCTCTTCGCCGGGCGGCTCGACCTGATGACCTTTCCCGCGCCCGAGACGGTCTCCTACCTGGAGGCCGGCCGCTTGCGCATCCTCGCGCTGAGCGATCGCACCTCCGCGCCCGCGCTGCGGCATCTGCCGACGGCCGCCGATTCCGGTTTTCCCGATGCGGCGATGAGCACCTGGTACGGCATCCTGGTGCCGCGCCGCACGCCGCCTTCCGCGCAGGCCACGCTGCACCGCGCCGCCGCGGAGATGCTCGCGCGGCCGGCGATGCGCGCGCGGATGATCGAGCTCAGCGTCGATCCCGCCAGCGGCACGCAGGAGGAGTTCGTCGACCTCGCGCGGCGCGAGACCACGCGCTGGCAGCGGGTGATCGCCGAGACCGGCACGCGGGTGGACTGACGACCCGCAACTTCCCCCACCACAACAGGAGTACGCCCATGGCAGCCCCACCTTCCGCGCGGCGCGACCGCATCAACCCGCACTTCCCCAAGCTCGTGGAGATGACGCACACCTACGTCTACGGCGACCTCTGGGAGCGCGAGCAGCTCACCAAGCGCGAGCGCAGCATCGTCACCATCGCGGCGCTGGTCGCGCTGGGCTGGGAAGATCAGCTCAAGAGCCACATCACCCGCGGCCTCGGAAACGGGCTGACGCGCGAGCAGGTCGCGGAGATCATCACGCATCTCTCGATGTATGCGGGCTGGCCCGCGGCGATGACCGCCTCGCATGTCGCCGTCGACGTGTTCGAAGACGAAGACAAGAAGGCCAAAGGGGGAGCATAGCCGTCATGAAGATCGGATTCATCGGCCTCGGCACCATGGGCGCCAGCATGGCCGCCAACCTGCAGAAGTCGCAGTACAAGCTCGTCGTGAACGACATGCGCAAGGCCGCGGCCGACGGGGCTGTCGCCGCCGGCGCGGAATGGGCGGCGACGCCGCGCGAGGTCGCCGAGCAATGCGACGTCGTCTTCACCTCGCTGCCCGGTCCGCCGGAAGTCGAGGCGGTGGTCTTCGGGCCGGACGGGATCGCCGCGGGCGCGCATGCCGGCATGGCCTATTTCGACCTCTCGACCAACAGCCAGGCGATGATGCGCCGCGTGCATGCCGCGCTGGCGGAGAAGGGCGCGCAGGCCTTCGACTCCCCGGTGAGCGGTGGGCCGAAGGGCGCGCAATCCGGCAAGCTCGCCATCTGGGTGGGTGGCGACAAGCCGACCTACGACAAGCACAAGAAGGTGCTCGACGCGATCGGCGACCAGGCCGCCTATATCGGGCCGATCGGCTCGGCCACCGTGGCCAAGCTCGTGCACAACATGTCCGGCTACGCGATCCAGACGGTGATGGCCGAGGTCTTCTCCATGGGCGTGAAGGCGGGAATGGAGCCGCTGGAGCTGTGGAAGGCCGTGCGCCAGGGCTCGCTCGGCCGACGCCGCACCTTCGACCGCATCGCCGACCAGTTCCTCATCGACAAGTACGACCCGCCGGCCTTCGCGCTGAAGCTGGCGCACAAGGATGTGAGCCTCGCGGTCGGGCTGGGACGCGAGGTCGGCGTGCCGATGCGGCTCTGCAACCTCGTGATGGAGGAAATGACCGAGGGGCGGAACCGCGGCTGGGATGCGCTGGATTCGCGCGTCCCGATGAAGCTGCAGCTCGAGCGCGCCGGCGTCACGATCAAGTGCGATCCGCAGGCCGTTCAGGCGGTGCTCGACGCCGACAAGAAGTAGGACGAAACGGTCGGCGGCTCAGACCTTGCCGCCGACCGTCACCCCGGCCATCGCTTCCAGCACCTTGACGACCGAGGCGCCCTCTTCCTTCCCGTAGCCCGCCGCGCGCGCCATCTGGTAGACCTGCTGCGTCACGTTCGCGAGCAGGATCGGCACGCCGAGCGCCTTGGCGAAGCCCGTCTCCAGCTCCTGGTCCTTGAACGAGATGTCGATGGTGCCGGCGGGCGTGAAGTCGCGCTTGATCATGCGCGGCGCGCTGCGCTCGAAGGCGCTGCTGCGGCCGGTGCAGACGCTGATCACCTCCACGATCTGGTTCGGATCGAGCCCGGCCTTGGTGCCCATCACCATCGCCTCCGCGACAGCGACGACATTCACCTGGAGCAGCATGTTGTTCAGCAGCTTCATCGCGAGCCCGTTGCCGAGCGCGCCGACATGGAACACATTCTTGCCGAAGAGCCGGAACATCGGCTCGCACTCGGCAAAGACCTCCTTCGCGCCGCCGACGATCACGGTCAGCGTTCCCGCTTCCGCTCCGACCACGCCGCCGCTGATCGGGGCGTCGAGCAGGGCGACGCCGCGCTTGGCCAGCTCGCCCCCCATGCGCCGCAGCGCGAGCGGGTCGATGGTGCTCATGCAGAGGACCACATGGCCGGGCGCCGCGCCCTGGATGAATCCATCCGCGCCCATGATCACGGATTCCGCCTGCGCCGTGGTGTCCACCAGACAGATGGACCGCGTGGTGCTGCGCGCAATGGCCGCCGGCGTCGCATCCACCGCGGCGCCGAAGGAGGACAGCGCCTGCACCTTGCGCGGATCGATGTCGTGCACGACCAGCTCGTAGCCGCCCTTGAGCAGGTTGCGGGCCATGGGCGCGCCCATGTTGCCCAGCCCCACGAAACCGGTCTTTCCCATCATCGAATCCCTCTGCTCAATCCGCCCGGGCGCCCGCGGCCCGCGCAATGACGCCCCAGCGCTCGGTCTCGCGCTTCACGAACTCGTCGAAGGCCTGGGGCGTCGGCATGGTCATGGCCTCGATGCCCTGGTCCCGGAAATTCTGGCGCACCTCGGCGGATTCGGCGACCTCGGTGATGACCCTGTGGAGCTTGTCGATGATCGGCCGCGGCGTGCGCGCGGGCGCCATCACGCCGAGCCAGTTCACCGCCAGCAGGTTCGGGAAACCCTGTTCGACGGTCGTCGGCAGTTCCGGCAGGAGGGGCGTGCGATGCTCGCTGGTGACGGCGAGCGCCCGCAGCTTGCCCTCACGGATCAACGACACGAGCGGCGGCAAATCCATGATCACGCCATTCACCTGACCCGAGACCGCGTCCATGATCGCCGGCATCGCGCCGCGATAGGGGATGTGCGTGATGCGGAGATCGGCCGCCGTTCGCAGGAGCTCGATCGCCAGATGCGGCAGGCCGCCATTGCCGGAAGAAGAGAAGGTCAGGTCCTGCCGCTTCCCCAGCGCGACCAACTCGGCCAGTGTGCGCACGCCGAGCGCCGGATTGACGCAGATGACCTCCGGCGTCATCGCCACAGCGGCGACGCCGGCGAAGTCGCGGGCGGTGTCGTAGGGGATGTTCGCATAGGTGTGCGGGCTGATGGCGAGCGGGCTCGCACCGGCCAGAGCGAGCGTGTAGCCGTTGGGCTCGGCGCGGGCGACATAGAGCGTGCCGATGGTGCCGCTGGCACCGGTGCGGTTGTCCACCACCACCGTGGTGCCCAGGACCTCGCCGAGGCGCGGCGCGATGATCCGCGCGACGGAATCGTTGGAGCCGCCCGCCAGGAAGCCGACGACCATCTGGATGGGACGCTCGGGATAGGTCTGCGCATGGCCGTCACCGGAGACGAGCGCGGCGCCTGCAGCGGCGGCTCCGAGCACATGGCGGCGGGAGATCTTGTCTTGGGACATTTTTTCCTCCTGGGTTTGTTGGGCCGTCAGTCCAGCCGGGCGACGATGCCTTTCATACTCTCTTCCGGTGCCGGGTAGCGTTCCATGACCAGCGGGTCGTGGCCAGGGACGATGCGGTCCGCGTCGCCGGCGAGCCGCACCAGCGAGCGGAAGGTGTCGAGCGCGTCGCCCACGCTGAAGACCAGCCGGAAGGGCCGCGAGGCGCTGAGATTCTCGTAGTAATGCGCGGTGTCCGAGGCGAGCACGAGCCAGCCGCGGCGCGTCCAGAGGCGCACGAACTGCAGGCCCGGCGTGTGGCCGCTGCCGGGATGCACGGTGAGGCCGGGCAGGATCTCGTCGGCGCCGTCGTGGAAGTCGATGCGGCCGCCGTAGTTCAGCTTCACCGCCTCCAGGACGTGGTCGAGCTCATAGGCGCGGCCGCAGCAATGGTGGCGCATGTGCCGCCCCGTGGCGAAGGCCATCTCTCGGTCCTGCAGATGGAACTGGGCCTTCGGGAAGAGCGTCAGGTTGCCGGCGTGGTCGTTGTGGAGATGCGTGACGATGACGTGCTCGACCTGCCCCGGATCGATGCCGAGCAGCGAGAGGGTCTCCACCGGGCAGCGCAGGAAGATTCGGCCTCGGCGCTCGCCGACCTCGCGGCTGAAACCGCTGTCGATGAGGACCGTCTGCTCCGCGCTGCGGGCGACCCAGATGAAGTAGTCCATGCCGAGCGGACCGGCATCATGCGGGTCCGGGTCGATGAAGGCCTCCGCGCGGCGCGCGCCGCGCGTGGCGTAGCGGATGGCGAAGACCTCGTATTCCGGCAGGGCGGTCATGCCATGGCCGGCGCCGGGATCGTGCAGCGCAGGAGCCCGCCGATATCCGGCAGGTCCTCGATGCGGCCGGTCATGTCGATCAGCCGTCCGACGGAATCGGCGCCGATGACGGGATCGCCGAGGAGATGCACCTTGCGCCGCATCTGCTCCTCGCTCATCGGGTTCTCGATGGAGCCGCTGGGATGGTCCACCTGCGAGCGCAGGATCTGCCCACCCGCGGTCTCGACCACCAGCGCGCAGGAGACGCCGCGCGGCAGCGTCTCGTCCGTGACGATCTGCAGCAGGTCGGAGAGGCGCAGGACCTCCGGCTCGTCGAGCTTGTCGTCCTGGTATTGCGGCGGCAGCGCGCCGCCCTCGATCAGCGCGATGGCGAGCGAATAGGGCAGGCTCACCTGCGCCTCGTGGTAGGTCTTCGGGCGCGGGTTGAGGTGGTAGTGCGCCCAGGCGGGATGGCGGCGCATGGTCATCGCCGTGATGGCGGAGACCGGCTCCTTCAGCTGCCGCCGGACCTCCAGCGCGCAGTCGATCGCGTTGTGGATCGGGCGCGCGCAGGAATAGGGCTTGTACTCGAGGTAGATGGGGAAGTCGGTGCCGAGGCCCCTCGTCAGCGCGTCCAGGTCGATCTCATCGGAGAAGGTGCGGCAGAAGCCGCGTTCGCCCTCGAAGATGGTGGCCGCGCCGGTGAAGCCGAGCTTCGCCATGACAGCCGCCGTGACGCCGTTGCGCGCCGCCGGTCCCGGGTTGAAGCGCTTCTGCATGGAGGGGCCGTACATCTCCATCAGGCCGGAGGCCTGCGCGCCCGCCAGGCCGAGGGCCGAGACCATCTGCTCACGGTCGAGGCCGAGCAGGCGACCGGCTGCCACCGTGGCGCCGAAGACGCCGCAGGTCGGCGTGGTGTGGAAGCCGCGGTTGCGTAGGGAGATGTTCGTCGCGTTGCTGGCGCGGGCCATCATGTCGCAGCCGGCGACCACCGCGGCGAGGAAGTCGGCGCCGCTCGAACCCGCGCGCTCGGCGGCGGCGAGTGCCGCGGAGACCACCGGAGGGCTGAAATGGAACAGCGCGAGCACGTCGACATCGTCGAGCTCGATGCTGTGAGAGGCGATGGCGTTGGCCAGCGCCGCATGCACCGCCGGCACGCGCCCGCCATGGCCGATGATCGTGGCCTCCGGCTTGCCGCCGGTCTCGACGGCGAATTCGGCCGCGATGCGCGCGCTGTCCGTCACGCTGCCGCCGAGCGCCACGCCGAGATAGTCGCGCACCAGCGTCCTGCCGTCCCGCAGGTGCTTCGCCGGGATGTCGGCGATGCCGAGCCCCACATAGTGATCGGCGAGGATCTCGGCGATGGTCTGCGTCATGCCCCGGCCCTCTCAGTGATGCGCATGGCTGGGGCCGGGCGCCGGCCCGCCCACCGGATCCACGTCGAGCCGCGCGACGATGCCCGCGAGATCCGGCCGCGGCGCGGGATAGCGGCGCATCACCTCGGGATCGTGGCCGGGGATGATGTGCTCATGCGAGGGCGCCAGTTCCTCCAGTGTCTCGAAGCCTTCCAGCATCTCGCCGACATGGAAGGCCGTGGTGAAGGGCCGGCCGCTTTCCATGTTCTCGTAGAAATGCGTGACGTCGGAGGCGAGCACCACGGGCCCGCGCTCCGTGTTCACGCGCACGCATTGCAGCCCCGCGGAATGCCCGCCGATGCGGTGGAGCGTGATGCCCGGTGCGAGCTCCTTCATGCCGTTGTAGAAGCGCACGCGTCGCGCGAAGTTCAGCCGCACCATGCCGACGACGTCGTCCGGCTCGAAGGAATGCGCGAGCTTCGGGAAGCGCATGTAGCGGCCGGTGGCGTAGTGCATCTCCGGCTCCTGGAGATGGAACTGCGCGACGGGGAATTTGTGGAAGTTCCCGACGTGGTCGTAGTGCAGATGCGTCAGAACCACGTCCTGCACATTGGCGGGATCGACGCCGACCAGCTTCAGCGATTCGATCGGGCAACGCAGGAACTCGCGCTTGCGGCGGATCGCGACCTCCTCGGTGAAGCCGGTATCCACGACGACGGCGCGGTCGCCATCGACCGCCACCCAGACGAAGTAGTCCATGGGCATGGGCGCGTCGTGCGGATCGCCGCCGATGAAGTGCTCGTGGCGCTTCGCCGCACGCGCGGCGTAGCGGATGGCGTAGAGGTCGTAGACGCCACTCATTGGCGCCCCCTGCGGCGAAGGCCCTGGACCATGCTCAACTCCCGTCGCGGCGTCCGTTGACGGCGCCGCCTTGCCTTTACGCTACGTCACGTATCGGAAGAGTCAAGCGAAGGCGATCACGCGTCCTGCAGCGGGCGCGCATAGTCCCGGCACTGCGCGGCGGTGGGCCGGGCGATGCCCAGGTTTTCCCGCAAGGTCGAGCCGGCATAGTCCTTATGATAAAGGCCGCGCCGCTGCAGCTCCGGCACCACCAGGCGCACGAAATCCTCGTAGGAGCCGGGCATGTGCGTCGCCGCCATGACGAAGCCGTCGCAGGCGCCGCCCACGAACCATTCCTCCATCTGGTCGGCGATCATCTTGGGCGTGCCGACGAAGGCGTGGTGCTCGCGGATAGTGCCGCGGCCGGAGACCTCCACGAAGTCGCGCACGCTCGGGTTCTTCTTGCCGCTCAGCGTGACCACGCGGTCGCGGAAGCCGTGCCAGGAGAGCGCGCCGAGCTCCGCATCGGTCAGCGGCTCGTCATAGGGCTTGCGGCCGAGATCATAGTTCAGCACCTCGGAGAGCAGGGTCAGCCCGTCGATTGGCCGCGCGGTAGATTCGATGATGGCCTTCTTCTCGGCGGCCATGTCGGCGCTCTCGGCGGGGATGACGTAGCAGGCGGGCGCCACCGTCACCTGGTCGGGGTCGCGCCCGGCGGCGGCCACCGCATCCTTGAACTCGCGATACTGCTTCTTGCCGGCCTCCAGGCTCGGATAGACGACGAAGATCACCTCGCCCCAGCGCGCGGCAAAGGCCTTGCCGCGCCCACTCTGCCCGGCCTGCAGCAGCACCGGATGGCCCTGCGGAGACCTCGGAACGGTGAAAGGTCCGCGGGACCGGAAGAATTTTCCCTGATGGTCGAGGCGCTGCACCTTGTCCGGATCGGCGAAGCGATCGCCCTCTTTGTCCTGGATGAGCGCGTCATCCTCCCAGGCGCCCCAATGGCCCATCACCACTTCCATGAACTCGTCGGCGCGGTCGTAGCGGAGGTCGTGCTCCAGATGCTCGTCCTTGCCGAAGTTCAGCGCCTCGGAATTGTTGAGCGAGGTGACGACGTTCCAGGCGATGCGGCCCTTGGTCATCAGGTCCGCCGTCGCGAAGACGCGGGCCACGTGGTAGGGCTCGTAGTAGGTCGTCGAATAGGTCGCGCCGAGGCCGAGCTTGGACGTGACCATGCCCATCGCCAGCATCACCGATACGGGATCGAGCTTCACCGCGCGCACGCCGTGGGCCACGGTGTTCCGGAAGTCGTTGCCGTAGATGTCGGGCATGGCCAGCCGGTCGTCGAAGAAGGCCATGTGGAACTTGCCGTCCTCCAGCACGCGGGCGATGCGCTGGTAGTAGTCGGGCGACATCATGTCCGGCATCGAGGCCGGATGCCGCCACGAGCCCGGCAGGTTCGAGCAATTTTGGGCCTGGAGGAAGGCCACCATGGCCATCTGGCGGGGCTGTTTCGGCATGCTTGGCGCTCCTGATTTCTTGCTTAAACGGGGAGGTCGACGTCGAGCAGCGGTGCGTGCTGTTGGCAGCCGTAGACATCGGTGTCGCCGACGTCGCCCGAGGGGACGAGGCGCGGAAACGTGGCCTTGAAGGCGGAGGCGGCGTCGTAGGGCGTGAACAGCACCTGGTTGGCGCTGACGCCGTACAGGCGCGCAAAGAGCTCCGGCCCCAGCACGCCGCTCGCTTTCACGCGCTGGTAGAGGGCGGGATCGTCGAAGACGACGTCGATGGTCAGCTCGAAGGGGCCGGCGTTCTTGCTCTTGCAGACCTTCGCGATGTCGCGGATGAGGGCCATCGCCTCAGACCTCCTCGTACTCGATGGGGAAGAGCTCGCAGGGGTCGTCCAGCTCCAGCACGTGGTAGATGCTGAAGCGATAGACGGCGCCCACCTCGATGTCCGACGGCGAGAAGGGGAAGGCCATGTTGCCCTCGCGGCAGAGGCGGCCCGGGAAATCCGTGTGCAGCATGTTGGTGCGGGCGATGCCGAGTACCGCGGTCGCGACCTCCTGCGTCTCGCCGACGACCTCGATGACGAAGCCGAGCTCGTGCGGCGTCACGTCGCGCAGCGGCTCGCGCTCCGCCATCACGCCGTCGCGGCCATAGACGCGGAAGGTGAGCTTGTACTTCTCCGGCGTGGCGCCGAAGGCGGCGGCCTTCTCGGCGACGATGCCGCGAATCTCCTGGAGGAAGGTGTCGATGCGGCCGATCAGCAGCGGGTCGCGCGTGCCGCAGACGCAGACGCTGCGATAGCCGGCGAGTTCCACGCCCTCCAGCTTCACCGTGTAGGGCTTCTTCTCCCAGCTCATGCCGGAGATCCGCACCGCGCGGTCGCTCAGCGCGTCGAAGCGGCAGTCGGAGGTGTCGAGCAGGCCGCCCGGCTCGATGTGGTGGATCGGGCTGGAGTTCTCATGGAGGCTGTGGTTCGCGATCGAGAGCGGCGTACATTTGCGGATGGGGTTCAGCGGCTCGCAATCCACATGGTCCTCGCGCACCGTCACGAAGAGGCAGTCATGCCCTTTGGGGATGGAGGGCGTGGCGCCGCATTCCAGCATCTTCCCGGCGTACCAGGCCGGCGCCGGCGGCAGGCCCGCGCGGAGGCAGGCGGCCGCCCAGGGGGCGGGGTCGCTGGATCGTCCGGCCAGGATGACCTGGGCGCCGGCCTCCATGGCCTCCAGGAAGGGCTCCGGCCCCATCATGCTGACGATGCGGGTGGCGCGCTCGACGACCGCCGGCTCCAGCTGCGGCAGGCCGGCCAGCGGATGCACGCGGCCGGCGGCGAGGCGGGCCAGCAGGTCGCCCCGGTCGGGCTCGGCGTGGATCAGCGCAAGGCGGAAGTGCAGGTCCTCCTCGCGGGCGATTTCGCGGACCAGACCGGCCACGGTCTGCAGATGCGGCTCGCCGCCGCTGCCGCCGGAGGTGCCGATCACCAGGGGAATGCCGGCCTTGATGGCGGCGCGCAGCATGAGCCGCAGGTCGCGGCGGATCGCCATGATCGAGCAGAAGGGCTTTCCCGCACCGAGATAGTAGGGCCCGGGATCCACGCTGCCGCCATCGACACCGATCATATCCGGCTTGCGGGCCATGCCCGCTTCGAGCGAGGCCTCCGGAAAGCCGTAGCCCAGGATGGCACTGGTGGAGAGGAGGCGAACTTCCTTCATCGCGAATCCCGACGCGCGCGCCCGGGATGTGCTGGGCACGCCCCCGACCGGGCCACGCCACGCCTCCCCGACTTGTTGAACCGTTGCCCGGCAGGCTACGGCACGCCGATCAGGCCGACAAGCACATTTCTGGATTCTCATGTATGCATGAGAACGCCGCCGCATTGACTTGGCCTGGAAGCCATGGAAACCTCCCCCTCGTCCAAGGCGAACAACGCAGGTCCCCCAGCTGAAGCGGGATCGCGGGAAGGGAGTGCGAATGAGCCGATCGGCTGCCGGCAAGGCGTATCTGATCTGTGGCGGGGCGAGCCTGATCGGCTCCCATCTGGCCGACCAGCTGCTGGCGGCCGGCGCCAGCGAAGTCCGGCTGCTCGATAACTTCTCGCTCGGCACGCCCGAGATCATCGCCCATCTCGAGGGCGAGGCCCGGGTGAAGCGCATCCGCGGCGACATCCTGCGGCTCAACGAGCTGGTCGAGGCCTCGGCGGGCGTGGACGGCATCTTCGCCCTGGCCGGCTTCCTGACCCTGCCGATGTCGCAGAATCCCCCGCTGGGCGTGGCCGTGAACACCGAGGGCATGGTGAACATCCTGGAGGCGGCGCGGCTGGCCCAGGTGCGCCACGTGGTCTTCTCCTCCTCCGTCGCGGCCTACGGCAACATGGCCGCCGACACGCTGACGGAGGACAGCCCCTCCCTCATGTCGTCCGTCTCGCCGATCGCCGCCGTCTACGGCACGACCAAGCTGCTGGGGGAGCAGCTCGGCCGGCTCTATGCGCAGAAATACGGCCTGGGCTTCAGCGGCATGCGCTTCTCCTCGGTCTATGGCGAGCGGCAGCACGCCCGCGCCGTGAACGCCAACTTCATCGCGGAGACGTATGACCGCATCGTCAGTGGGGAGCGCCCGGTCATCGTCGGCGACGGGCGCGAGGTGCACGACTACGTCTACGTCACCGACGTCGCGGCCGGCTGCATCGCGGCCATGCTGAACGGCCAGGGCGCGCAGGTCTTCAACCTTTGCACGGGCGTGGACACCACGCACACCGAGCTGGTCCGCACCATCCTCGATGTCTGCGGCTCGAAGCTGGAGCCGGAATACCGCGAGGACACGCGCGCCGTGAAATCGGCCGGCGGCGACCATCTCGGCTTCTCGCCGGCCAAGGCTATCAGCGAGATCGGCTGGAAGCCGGCGGTGTCGCTGCGCGACGGCGTCGCGCGGACCATCGCCTGGCGCGAGAAACACGGCGGATAGCGCCGGAGAAGCGCACCGCAGGGGAGGAGAAGAACAAGATGCCAAAGGGACATGACTTCCGGCGCCGCGCCGCCCTCGCCGGGCTGGCGGCGCCCTTCCTCCTCCCGGGCGCCGCGCGAGCGGCCTGGCCCGACCGGCCGATCCGGCTCGTCGTCCCCTTCCCGCCCGGCAGCGCCACGGACACGCTCTCGCGCCCCTTCGCCGAGGCCCTGGCGCGCGAGCTGGAGCAGCCGGTCATCATCGACAACCGCGCCGGCGGCAACGGCGTGGTCGGCACGGAGAACGCGGCACGCTCGCCCGCGGACGGCAACACGCTGCTGATCTACAGCACCTCCGGCGCGTCGGTGAATCCGCACACGCTGCGGCGCATCCCCTACGACCCCATCCGCGACTTCGCGCCGATCGGCTTCATCGCGGAGATGCCCTATATCCTCGTGGTCGCCGCCGACCATCCCGCGCGCGACATGGCCGGCTTTATCGACTACCTCCGGCGCCGCAACGGCGAGGCCACCTTCTCCTACGGCAATTCCGCCTCGCTCATCGCCGTCAGCCTGCTCGGCCAGGCGACGGGCACGCGGGTCCAGCCCATTCCCTATCGCGGCGGGCCGGAGGCCTTGACCGACGTGATGGCCGGCCGCATCGATGGCACCTTCACCGATCTCGGCCCGGGCCTGTCCCAGGTGCGCGGCGGGCGGGTGCGGGCGCTCGGCATCACCACGCTGAACCCCTTCCCGCTGGTGCCCGAGGTGCCGCCGCTCTCGGCCACGGTGCCGGGCTACGACCTCACCGTCTGGTACGGGCTGGCCGCGCCGGCGGGGACGCCACAGCCCATCATCGAGCGCGCCGCCATCGCGCTGAACAAGGCGATCGACGACCCCGCGCTGGGCGATCGCTTCGCCCGCCAGGGCTTCGTGCCGCGCCACATGACGGCCGAGCGGTTCGGCACCTTCCTGCAGGAGCAGCTCGTGCTCTGGGGCGAGCGCGTGCGGCTCGCCGGCATCCAACCGGAATAGCGGAGAACCTTCATGAACGTGCTCGCCGCCGCCACGACGACGAAGCCCGCGGAACGCATCGCCGGTTTCGCCGCCGACCTCACCTACGAGGATATCCCCGAGGCGGTGCGCGAGCGCGCGCGGATCCAGATCCTGGACGGGCTCGGCGTCGGCCTCGCCTCCAACGCCTTCCCCTTCGCGGAGAAGGCGCTGGCCGGCATCGCCGCGCTGGGCGGGCCGGGCGACTGCACCGTGCTCGGCCGCACGCTGCGCCTGAAGCTGCGCGACGCGGCGCTGGCCAACGGCCTGCTGATCCACGGGCTCGACTTCGACGACACGCACCTCGCCAGCATCGTCCACGCCACGGCGGCGAGCCTGCCCTGCGCGCTGACCCTGGCCGAATCGCTCGATGTGCACGGGCGCGAGCTGATGGTCGCCTACGTCGCCGGGATGGAGACCGCCATCCGCATCGGCCTGGCCGCGCGCGGCGGCTTTCATCACACCGGCTTCCATGCGACGGGCGTGATCTCGCATTTCTCCAGCGCTGTCGTGGCCGGAAAGCTGCTGGGCCTGGACGCCGCAGGGATCACCTGCGCGCAGGGCATCGCCGCCAGCACGGCCTCGGGCGTCCAGGTGTTTCTCGAGGAGGGCGCCTGGACCAAGCGCTTCCACCCCGGCTGGGGCGCGGTGGCGGGCATCACCGCCGCCCATCTGGCGAAGCACGGCTTCGTCGGCCCGACGCGGCCCTATGAGGGGAAATTCGCGCTCTTCGACTCGCACCTGCAGTCGCACATGGCCGAGGCCGAGCTGTCGGAGCTGGACGCCGGGCTGGGCACGCGCTGGCACCTCGCCGACACGGCCATCAAGCCCTACCCGGTCTGCCACTTCGCACATGGCGCGGCCGATGCGGCCATCATGCTGCGGGAGGAGATTCCGGATACGGACGCCATCGCCGGCATCCGCATCCTGGTCCCCGCCATCACGCTGCCGATCATCGCCGAGCCCGCCGCCGAGAAAGCGCGCCCGCAGGGCGAGTACGCCGCCAAGTTCAGCGCGCCCTTCATCATCGCCACCTGCCTGCGGCTCGGGCATTTCGGCCTGGCGGAGCTGCGGCCGGAGGCGCTGAAGGATCCGCGCACGCTGGCCCTTTGCGCCATCACCCGCTGCGAGGCGGACCCCGACACCGGCTATCCGGAGTTCTTCTCGGGCGGTGTCGAGGTGACGCTGCGGGACGGCACGCGCCTCTTCCGCCATGTCCGCGTGAACAGCGGCGCCGGCGAGCGCCAGCTCGACCGCGCGGCGGCCACCCGGAAATTCCTGCTGGCGGCGGAGATGCACCTCACGCCGGCCCAGGCTCGGCGCGCCTGCGACGCCATCCTGTCCATCGACTCGCACGATGTCCGCGCGACCACACGCCAGCTCGGAGCCGCCTGACATGATGCCGAACCTGCCGCGCCGCCTCGCCCTGGCGCTTCCCCTTGCACTCCCTGGCCTGCTGCCCGCCGGCCGCGCCCGCGCCGCCTGGCCGGAACGCCCGCTCCGGCTCATCGTGCCCTTCCCGCCGGGCAGCGGCACCGACATCCTGGCCCGCGTCATCGCCGATCCGCTGAGCCGCGTGGTCGGGCAGCCGATCGTGGTGGAGAACCGCCCGGGCGGCAACGGCGTCATCGGCGCCCAGGCCGCGGTCAACGCGCCGGCCGACGGCACGGTGCTGCTGATGATGGGCGCCTCGGTCGCCGCCATCAATCCGCACACGGTGCGCCGGCTGCCCTACGACCCCATCCGCGACTTCGCGCCCGTCGGCGCCATCGCCGAGCAGCCCTATATCCTCTCGACGCCGCCCAACGCACCCGGCACGGACGTGGCCAGCTGGCTGGCGGCCGTCCGCGGCCGCGACCTGACCTATGGCCACGGCAATGCCGGCGGGCTCATCATGGGGGCGATGCTCGCCCAGATGGCCGGGCTGAAGCTGACCGGCGTGCCCTATCGCGGCACCGCCGAGGTGCTGACGGACCTCTCCGTCGGCCGCATCGACCTCACCTTCGCGGATTTCGGCCCCGGCCTCGAGCAGGGCCGGTCCGGCCGCATCCGCCTGCTGGCGCAGAGCCTGGCACACCCCTTCGCGCTCGCGCCGGAGATGCCGCTGCTGGCCAGCACGCTGCCGGGCTTCGATGCGGGCGTGTGGTTCTCCATGGTCACACCGGCCGCGACGCCGCCGGAGATCGTCCGGCAGATGGAGGCGGCGCTGGACACGGTCGTGAAGGATCCGGCCTTCGCCGCACGGCTCGTGGCGCTCGGCCTGGCTCCGCTGCGCATGGGCTCCGCCGACTTCGGCAATTTCCTCGCGCAGCAGATCTCGGCCTGGGGCGAGCGGGTGCGGATGGCCGGAATCGAGCCCCAGTAGAGCGGGCGGGACCGCGTCCTTGCACGGCGTCGGGCGCGGCCGATAGATTCTGCACTGCAGCAGGGCCTTGCCTTGGGTCCTGCGGCGGATGATGGCCATGGACGTTAGAAGGAGCATGACGATCGAGGATCTGACCGAGGCACCTCCGGAAGAGGAAGGCCGCGGCGCACGGGGCCGGAACGAATGGGCCTACGACATGCTGCACGAGGCCATCCGGGAAGGCGCCATCGAGCCGGGGCAGCGCATCATGGAGGTCGACGTCTCGGCCTGGCTGCGGGTGAGCCGCACGCCGGTGCGCGAGGCCATGCGCCGCCTCCAGGCCGAGGGGCTGCTGGAGCATGCCGCCGGCGGCGGGCTCGCGGTCGCGATCTACGACCTCCGGGCCATCGCGGAGTTCTATGCCACGCGCGAATCGCTGGAAGGCACGGCCGCCGCCCTGGCCGCGCGCCATGCCGACACGACGGAGATGGGCATCCTGCGCGCCATCCTGGAGGGCATGCGCAGCCTCGGCGACGATCCCCGGGCCCAGGCGCGCGAGAATCAGGCCTTCCACGGGCACATCTACCGCGCCGCGCACAACCGCTTCCTGCTCAAGAGCCTACAGGCACTGCTGAACTTCGTGCCCCTGCTGGGCCGCACGACCTATCACGATCCCGGCCGGGCCGGCAGCGCGATCGAGGAGCATGCGGAGATCGTGGCCGCGATCCTGGCGCGCGACCCCGTCCGGGCGGAGGAGGCCGCGCGGGCGCATATCCGCCGTGCCTATGAGAGCCGCGTGCGGGTCGTCACCCAGGATGTGCGCGAGGCGGCGCAGCGCCGATCGGTCCGCCGCCCGCCCATCGGCCTCGCCGAGCGCCGGCCGAAAGCCGGCACGGCGGAGTGACGGAAGCCGCCGCAGCGGCCGAGGCCCCGCGCCGGGGCCGCCCGCGCAGCCCCGAGGCGCGGGAGAAGATCCTGGCCGCGACGGCGGAGCTGCTGGCCGAGGGCGGCTTCCACGCCGTCACCATGGAGGCGGTGGCGGCGCGGGCGGGGGTGGCGAAGACGACGCTCTACCGCTGGTGGCCGAATCGCGCGGCGGTGGCGCTGGCCTGCGTCTCGGCGCGGATGGCGCCCATCGCCGAGGACGGGCCGGCGGAAAGCTTCCGCGACCGCTTCCGGCGGCAGCTCAAGGCGACGAACCGGCTGCTGAACAGCGCCGAAGGCCAGGCGATCACCGCGCTGATCGGCGCCAAGCAGACCGACCCGATGCTGGCCGAGGCCTATTCCGAGCAGATCGCGCGGCCGCGGCGGGCGCAGACCCGGCTGTTGCTGCAGCAGGCGATCCGCGCGGGCGAGGTGGCCGCGGGGACGGATCCGGACGAGTTCCTGGATGCGATCTACGGGCCGGTCTACTACCGCAAGATCGTCTCCGGCGAGCCGGTGACGGACGCCTTCATCGACCGGATCGTGGACGCGGCCTTCGCGGGGTTTTCCGCGCCGGGCTGAAGGGCGTCAGCCCATCGCGAAGGACGCGGAGGTGCCGGTCGGGATGTGGCGGGCGGCGCGCAGGCCCTCGTCGTCCCAGGCCATGCCGGAAGCCAGCGCCCGGCTGGCCGCGATCTCCGCGGCGCGGCGCTGGGTGTGGTCGGTGAGCGGCCGCTCACGGGCCTCCCAGAGCAGCAGCGCGGCCTCGACCGTGTCCGTCTCGTCCAGCGCCACGGCCAGGCCGAGCGCATTGGTGATGGCGCAGCCCGCGCCCTGGGCGAGGGTCGGCGGCATGGCGTGGGCGCTGTCGCCGACGATGGCGACACGGCCGGACGACCAGCGGTCGAGCTTGGTGGTCTCGTAGACGTCGTAGCGGCCGCGGTCGCCGAGGGTGGTCAGCACCGGCTCCAGCTCCGGGAAGGCTTCGATCCAGGGGGCGGGGCGCACGGGCACGCCGGCGGCCTCGCGGTCGGCGGCGGGGGCCATCATGGCCATGTAGAGCAGGTCCGGGCCGCTCGGCGTGTAGAGGATGCGCAGGAGGCGCTCGCCGGTGCGCCAGAAGTCGATCACGTGGTCCCAGGTCTCGCCCTTCAGCGTCGCGCGGTCGGTGAGGACGCGGATGATGCCGTCCTCGTAGCGGCGCCGCGCCACGTCGAAGCCGAGCGAGTCGCGCACCGCGGATCTCACGCCGTCGGCGCCGATCACGAGGTCGGCGGGCAGGCGGCGGCCATCGGCCATCAGCAGCTCGCCGCGCGGATCGGCGCCGACCGCCTCGGAGCTGGTGAGGATCTCGGCGCCGGACCGCAGCGCCGCGGCCAGCATCGCCTTGTAGAGATGCTGGCGGCTCATGGTCAGCAGACGGTACTCGCCGGGCCGGTTGATCGGCTGCGAGACCAGCGTCTCGCCATTGGTGCGGGAATCGTAGCGTGGCGCGGCGAAGGCGCCGTCCAGCACGGCATCATAGGCGCCGATGGCCTGCAGCACGCGCAGCCCGTTGTCCCAGATGAAGATGCCGGCGCCGAAGGCGCGCAGCTCGTCGTTCTTCTCGTGCACCCGCACGGTCCAGCCGCGCTGACACAACGCCGCCGCGGCGGCGAGGCCGGCGAAGCCCGCGCCGGCGATCTCGGCATGGCGTGCCACGAGGCTATTCCGCCGCCAGGTTCATGCGCTTGAGGCGCAGCTCCTTCACGTGCTCCTGCGTGTAGAGCTCGGTCCAGTTGGACCAGCTCTTGTCGGTCACCTGGCGCGGGTCATAGCCGCGCTCGGGGATCTGCATGCGCTTGCCGGCGATGTGGACATGCTTGATGCGCGACTTGTCCTGCAGGAGGGAAATGTTCTCCAGCGGCGAGCCCTCGACGGCGATGAAGTCGGCGAAGCGCCCGGGCTCCAGCACGCCGAGCTTGTCGCCCTTGGCCATGAAACCCGCCGTCACCGAGGTCGCGCAGCGCAGCGCCTCGCCCGGGGTGAAGCCGAGGTCGCGGACGAAGATCTCCAGCTCCATCGCGTGCCATTCGCCATAGGGCGTCACCGCGAAGCCGGAATCCGTGCCGGTCAGCATCGGCACGCCGGCCTTGCGCGCCTTCTGCAGGTTGGCGCAGCCGATCTCGTATTGCCGCTGCACCGCGCTCGGCCGGCCCTTGATGCCGGCGGGCTCGTGCGGCTGGGTGAAGTCCACGATGTTGCGGGGAAACGTCATGGTCGGGCCGATGGCGCTGCCCGATTTCACCATCGCCTCCAGGCATTCGTCGTCGAGGTAGTAGGCGTGGAAGATCAGATCGATGCCGGCGCGCGCGGCGTAGAGCGTCGCCTCCCGGCCCACGGCATGGCACACCACCTTGCGGCCGAGGCGATGCGCCTCCGCCACCATCACATTGGTCTCGTCCTGGTTGAAGGCGGCGATCAGCTCGCCGTCGGGGCGGGTCTGCGTGCCGTCCATGGCGAGCTTGATGCAGTCCACGCCGTTCTTGGCCTGGACGCGGATCTCCTCGATCGCCTCCTCTTTGGAGGTGACGAGCCGGCCGATGGAGGTGTCGGGCACGCCGATCCAGGTCGGGTACCAGTCGGTCAGCCCCTGGCGCGTGGTGAGGTAGCGGCCGGCGGCGGTGACGCGCGGGCCTTCGAAGAGGCCGAAATTGATGGCATCACGGACGGAGAGGCTGATCTGCCCGGCATCGCCCGGCGCGCAGATCGAGGTGTAGCCGGCGGCCACCACCTTCTGGGCGAAGAAGAGGCCGCGGATCGCGCGGAATTCCATGGGCTGGTAGAGGTCGATGTCCTCCTCGGTCTTGGCATTGCCATAGGCGAGGTGGGTGTGGACGTCGTGCAGCCCGGGCATCACGAAGAGGCCGGAATAATCGAGCACCGTGTCGGAGATGCCGACCGGCGGCGCGGTGGACGTGGCGCCACTGAAGGCGACCATGCCGGAATCGTCGAAGCACAGCGTCCAGTCGGATTGCGCCGTCGTGGTGTCGCCGGCGAAGAAGCTGCCGCAGCGCACATGCTTGACCATCATCTGGCTCCTTCCTGCATGACCAGGCGATGCCTGGAGATTATCATGATTGCGTCACCGGTGCGCGCCTGAATGCTCGTTGCGCTGGGAGGTGTGCCAGGGCAGCGCCAGCCGCTCGACGGCCTCGACCATGTAGAACAGCACCGTGCCCATGAGGCCCAGCAGGGTCAGCGCCGTGAAGACGCGCGTGGTGTCGAACTGCCCCTGGGCCGTCAGGATGACGAAGCCGAGCCCGCCGGAGCCGCCGACGAACTCGCCGACGATCGCGCCCACCAGCGCGAAGCTGATCGCGACCTTCATGCCCACGAAGAGCGCCGGCAGCGCGTTGGGCAGCCGGATCTTGGTGAGGATGGCCCAGCGGCTCGCATGGTTCACGCGGGCCAGCGCCAGCGCATCCGGATCGACCGAGCGCAGCCCGAGCGCCACGTCGGCCACGATGGCGAAGATCGCCAGCAGCAGCGTGATGGCGATCTTCGGCTCCGCGCCGATGCCCATCCAGATCACGAAGAGCGGCGCCAGCGCCACCTTGGGCAGGCTGTTCAGGATGACGAGCACCGTGGTGATCACCCGGTCCAGCAGCCGCGAGCTGACGATCAGCACCGCCAGCGCCACGCCGAGCACGGTCGCGAGGCCGAAGCCCACCAGCGTCACCCACAGCGTCATAGACGCCTGCCGCAGGTAGTAGGAAGGCGTCTGGAAGAAGTCCCGGATGATGCCGCTCGGCGCGGGCAGCAGGATGACCGGCGGCCTGAACCACCAGACGGCGGCTTCCCACAGCAGCAGGATCACGGCCAGGGTGGCGAGCGTGCTGCGCAGGCCGGCGGAGCGGTGCCAGAATGCCTCCAGCATTCAGTGCTGCGCCACGCCGAGGCGCGTGAAGAGGTCGCGGATGGCGGCGACGTAGCGCGTGAACTCCGGCGTCTCGCGCACGGAGAGCGGGCGCGGACGCGGCAGGTCGATGGTGAAGACCTCCGCCACGCGGCCCGGCCCGGCCGACATCACCGCGACGCGATCGGAGAGATAGACCGCCTCGGCGATCGAGTGGGTGACGAAGACCACCGTCCTGGCTCCCGCCGCGTCCCGCGGTCCCATGATGCGCGACAGTTCGAGGTTGAGGTCGTCGCGCGTCATCGCGTCCAGCGCGCCGAAGGGCTCGTCCATGAGAAGGATCTCGGGCTCGCAGAGCAGTGCGCGGCAGATCGCCGCGCGCTGGCGCTGGCCGCCCGAGAGCTCCCAGGGATGGCGGTCGGCGCAGGAGGCGATGCCGAAGCGGTCCAGCAGCGTTCTGGCACGCTCCACGAGCGCCCTGCCCTTCTCGCCGCGGCGCGAATGCCCCTGGAATTCGGCACCGAGGAGGACATTGTCGAGGATGGTTCGCCAGTCCAGCAGCACGTCGCGCTGGAAGACCATGCCGATGTCCCGCGGCGGGCCGGACAGCCCCTGCCCGCGCACGCGGATCTCGCCGCTGCTCGGCTTGTCGAGGCCGGCGATGCAGCGCAGCAGCGTGCTCTTGCCGCAGCCGGAGGGGCCGAGCAGGGATAAAAACTCCCCGTCGCCGATCTCCATGGAGACATCGGCCAAGGCGACGACCCCGCCGCGCGCCGTTCCGTAGATGCGGCCAGCCGACAGGACCTCGACGCAGGCGGCCATCAGCCGATCAGGTCGTTGGTGTAGTAGTTGGCGATGTTCCAGCCGGGGCGTACGGCGTTCGCGGTCTCGAGCGAGCGGAGCGCCGCCGTCCAGTCCTCCTCGGACTGCCAGCCGATGGGCTTGCCGACCGTGGAGGGCGTCTCGAAGAAGTCGAGCGTGAGCTCGATCTGCTCCTTCTGCACCGCGGGGTCGAGCCGGGCGTCCGGCCGCTGACGCAGCATGGCGTCCACGCCGTCCTGGACGTTGGTCTTGATATGCGCCCAGGCGCGCTGCTGCGTGGCGACGAGCCGCTTCAGCGCCTCGCGCTTGCGGCCGAGCGTCGCCTCCGTGACGACCAGCCCGTAGCTCGGGAAGTTGATGCCGGCGTCGCCCGCCAGCACGCCGCGGCTGCGCCGCTGCCGCGTGACGGAGGGCAGCGCGGAGGGGAGCGTGGACATCAGCCCGTCCGCGCGGCCCGTCGCATAGGTGCCCCAGATCGCGGCGGGGTCGAGCATCTGCAGGTTGACCGTGGTGCGGTCGAGGCCGCCGGCGCGCAGCCAGGCGTCGATATAGGGCGCCCAGGGCGAGGCGGCGAAGCAGACGAGCGTCTTGCCGCGGAAATCGGCCGGCGCGCGCAGCGGCCCGTCCGCGTCGACCATGACGGCGAGGTCCGTCTTGCGGCCGAAGCAGGCGATGGAGCGCACGGTGGCGCCGTTGTCGCGAGCCTGCGGCAGCAGGCCGACCGCGATCTGGCCGACATCCACCTGCCCCGCGTTCACGAGCTGCAGCGTGTTGCCGGAGCCGCGGCCGTCCTGCACGTCGACGGTGAGATCGGCCTCGCGGAACCAGCCCTTCACCTGGGCGACGTGCATGGCCGCCTGGATGCCCCAGGGGGCGAAGTCGCAGCGCACGGTCAGCGCGTCGGCCGCCCTCGCGATGTGCGGGGCGGCGAGGCCGAGCCCCGTGCCGGTGATCAATACGGCGCGACGGCCGAGGGGGAGGGACAGGGTCATGCTCTTCGGTCCTCTTCAGCGGGTCTTGCGCAGGTTGTCGGTGGCGGCCTGATCGAGGCGGCCCGTCTCGGGATCGGCGACGACGCCATAATGCACGCGGGCCGCGGCGGCGCTCACCTTTCCGTTCCAGATGTCGCGCGCCACGGCTTCAGGGTCGCGCGTCCAGGGATCGCCGTGGCCGCCGCCGCCGGCCTGGTGGTGCAGCAGGATCTCACCGGCCCGCAGCGTCATCGTCACCTTGCCGGGCAGCGACTTCTGGGCCTCGCCCTCGCCGAGCCAGTTGGCGCTGCGGCCGCCGGGCTCGCCGCCGTCGAGGCCATAGGGCGGGAAGATCAACCGGTCGGAACGGAGTTGCAGCACGGCCTCCTCGGCCAGCAGCCGGTAGGAGCGCGCGAGGCCGAGCCCGCCGCGGAAGCGTCCGGCGCCGCCGCTGTCGGGGACCAGCGCGTATTGCTCGACGCGGACGGGATGCTGGCGCTCCAGCACCTCGACCGGCGTGTTGGACAGGTTCTGCGAGGGGTTGGTGATGGCCTCGATGCCGTCCTGGTCGGGACGGCCGCCCCAGCAGCCGCTGATCATGTCCACCATGATGAAGGGCGAGTTGTCGGGGTGACGCCCGCCCAGCGCGATCACGGTGTTGCCGCCCTCGCCGGCGGCCGGGATCAGGTCGGGCACGATCTGCGCGAGCGCACCGAACATCGTGTCCATCACGCGGTAGCCGGTGAGCGCGCGGGCCGCGACCGGCGCGGGCGAGCGCGGATTGAGCACGCTGGCCTCGGGAGCGGTGACGGTGATGGCCCGGAAGATGCCGGCGTTGTTCGGGATCTCGCCACGCAATGCGCAGCGCACGGAGAGAAACGCGTTCGACTTGGTGAAGGAGAGCGTGCTGTTGATCGCCGCGCGCACCTGCGGCGAGGAGCCGGACCAGTCCACGGTGAGATGGTCACCCTCGACGGTGATCGCGACGGAGAGCGGCACCGATGCGTCGGAAAGCCCGTCGCTGTCGATATGGTCGGTGAAGCGGAAGGTGCCCTTGGGCCAGGTGGCGATCTCGGCGCGGGCCATGCGCTCGGCATAGTCGAGCAGCGCGTCGAAATAGTCGCGCAGACCGTTGTCGCCGTAGCGCGCGGCGAGGCGGTGGATTTCCCGCGCGCCGACCTTGCAGGCGGCGTATTGCGCGCGCAGGTCGCCCAGCACGCGGTCGGGCACGCGGACGTTGAGGCCGATCAGCGCCTCCAGCGCCTCGTCCGCGACGCCTGCGGCGAAGAACTTCAGCGGAGGGATGCGCAGGCCCTCCTGGTAGATCTCCGTGCTGTCGGCCGCGTTGGAGCCGGGGACGCGGCCGCCGACATCGGTGTGGTGGCAGATCACCACGGCCCAGGCGAGGATCTCGTCCCCCGCGAAGATCGGGTAGAACATGAAGATATCCGGCAGGTGCATCCCGCCGAGATAAGGGTCGTTCATGATGACCGCGTCGCCGGGCGCCAGCCGCCCGGCCCAGCGCGCCTGCACCGCCTGCATCGCCTCGGGGATGGCGCCGAGATGCTGCGCGATGGTTTTCGCTTGTGCCACCATCTCGCCGCGGGCGTCGCAGATGGCGGCGGAGTAGTCCATCACGTCCTTGACGATCTCGGAGCGCGCGGTGCGGATGACGGTGTAGGCCACCTCGTCGACGATGGCGTCGAGCGCGTTCTTCACCACGGCGAAGGTGATGGGATCGGCCTCGGCCGAAGGTTTTTTCCGGTCAAGCATCGCCGGTCTCCGGGCCGATGGTGATGGCGATGCAGCCAGCCCCGGCAGCGACGGCCGTGCAGCCGGGCGGGATGACGATGGTGGTGTCGTAGCTCTCAATGATCGCGGGGCCGGCGATGGACTCGGCGGTCACGGCGTCGCGCGGCATCAGCCGCGTCGGCAGCTTTGCGGCACCACGCGCGAAGGCGACGTCGCGCGTGCCTTCGGCGCCGGCCAGGGCTCGCGCATCGAGGCGGAGCGTCTCGAACTGCAGCCGGTCACCGGTGCCGACGGCGGCGAGGCGCAGGTTGACCAGTTCCATGGCCTCCTCCGGCCGGTAGCCGAAGGTCTCCGCGTAAAGCGCGCCGAAGGCCTCGCCGAGCGCGGCCGCATCGAAGGGCGGCACGAAGGGCACGGTGAGCTGCGAGGATTGCCCCAGGAAGCGCAGGTCCACGGCGAAGCGCAGCACCGCCTGGGCGCCGTCATAGCCCTCGCGGGACAGGACGGTCCGTCCCTCGGCGGCCATGTCGGCGATACCGTCCGCGAGAGCGGCCGGGTCGGCCTCCGCCAGCGGGATCATGACCGGGCGAACGAAGTCCTGCACACAATCGGCGGAGAGCATGCCGGCGGCCGAGAAGACGCCGGAGACCGGGCTCACCAGCACGCGCCGGATGCCGAGCTGACGCGCCACGTCCACCGCATGCAGCGGCCCGCCGCCGCCGAAGACCATCAGCGCCATGTCGCGCGGGTCGAGGCCGCGCTCGACGGTCACGGCGCGCAGCGCGCGCGCCATGTTGGCATTGGCGACCTGACGGATGCCATGCGCCGCCGCTTCCACGGAGAGGCCTAGCGGCCCGGCGACATGCGCCTGCACCGCCTGCCGCGACAGCTCCGGATCGACCTTGAGCGAGCCGCCCGCCAGCGCCTCCGGGTTCAGCAGGCCCAGCACCATGTTCGCATCGGTGACCGTGGGCCGCATGTTGCCGCGCCCGTAGCAGGCCGGGCCCGGATCGCCGCCGGCACTCTCCGGCCCGACCACCAGCAGCCCGCCCGCATCGATGCGCGCGAGCGAGCCACCGCCGGAGCCGACTTCCGCGATGTCCACCGCCGGCACCTTGAGCATGTAGCCGCCGCCCTTGGTGAAGCGGCTCGGCGAGGAGATGCCGTCGCGGAACTCGTATTCCGTCACCAGCGAGGGCTGGCCGTCCTGGATGATCGCGGCCTTGGCGGTGGTGCCGCCCATGTCGAAGACGATGAGGTCGCGCGCGCCCGTCGCCGGCCCCAGCCGCGCCGAGCCCGCGACGCCGCCCGCCGGCCCCGATCCCACGGCGAAGACCGGCCGCATCCGCGCCGTGTCGAGCCCGATCATGCCGCCGTTCGAGGCCATCACCTGCACGGGCGCCGTGATGCCGAGCGCCGCCAGCCGATCCGCCAGCCGCGAGAGATAGATGCGCATGTTCGGCAGCAGGTAGGCGTTCACCACCGCGGTGCTGGTGCGCTCGTATTCCTTGATCTCGGGCAGCACGTCGCAGGACGCCGTGAGCAGGATATCCGGCGCCGCCTCCGCCAGGATCTCCGCCGCGCGGCGCTCGTGCTCCGGGCGGACGTAGCTGTTGAGGAAGCAGATCGCGACCGCCTCGATCCCTTCCGCGAGGAAGGTCGCTGCCGCCGCGCGCACCGAAGCCTCGTCGAGCGGCAGCACGACGGAGCCGTCGGCCCCGATCCGCTCGCGCGCCTCCAGCCGCCAGCGCCGTGGCACCAGCGGCTCCGGCTTCTTCCAGGTCATGTCGAACATGCCGGGCGTGCGGATGCGGCCGATCTCCAGCACGTCGCGGAAGCCCTGGGTGGCCAGCAGGCCCGTCCGCGCGCCGGCCTTCTGCAGGATGGTGTTGGAGGCGACGGTGGTGCCGTGCACCACCTCGACGATGGAAGCGGCCGCGATGCCGGTCTGCTCCAGGATCGCGGCGATGCCGGCCAGCACGCCCTCGCCCGGATCGGCCGGCGTCGTGGAAGTCTTGTTGACGTGCAGGCGGCCGTCCGGCAGCGCCAGCACCACGTCGGTGAAGGTGCCGCCGACGTCGACGCCGATCCGCGCGCCGCGACCCGACGCGCTCAACATGCAGACCTGGACACCATACCGGACCGCTCTCCCCGCAGGACAGGCAGCGCCGTGATTGCTGGCAAATTCTCCCTGACCGCCGGTTTCGATGTTGACCGGCTGGTCAATAGACGGGAACTATCACCGCATCGTGCCCCCCCGTCAACGCCCTTCCGCACGCGATGCCACCCGCGATCCCGAAGCGGCGCGGGCACGCATCATGACGGCGGCGATCGCCGAATTCGCGACGCACGGCTTCGCCGGCGCGCGCATGGACCGGATCGCCCGGACGGCACCCGTGGCGAAAGGACTGCTGTTCCACCATTTCGGCAGCAAGGAAGGCCTCTACCGGGCGGTGCTGGAGCGGATCTACGCGATGCTGCGCGAGCGGCAGGACGAATACCGCCTCGCCGAGTACGGCCCGCTCGAGGGCATGCGGCGGCTGGTGGTGGACACCTTCCGCAGCTTCCGCGAGATGCCCGAGATCACCGCCCTGATGAATGAGGAGAACCTGCATCGCGCGCGGCACCTCAGCACGGTGGCGCGCGTCCCGATGCTGTACAATCCGCTCTTCGAGGCGATGGCGGAGCTTCTGCGGAAGGGGCGGGAGCAGGGCCTCATCCGCGCCGACGTGGATCCGGTCGAGCTCTATGTCGCGCTGTCGGGGCTTGGGTATTTCTACTGCGCCAACCGCTGGACGCTCTCCGCCGCCTTCGCGGGCGACCTGTTCCAGCCGCAGCGGATCGACAGCTACGAGAAGCTGATCGGCGACATGGTCGTGGCCTATCTGCGGCCGGGCGGCGCGACAGGCCTTCCGACGCCCGGGGACGGGTAACCCGGCTCGACAGGCCGCCAAGATCGCAGCGCCGCGGCTTCTTCCTTCCGCGCCGGCGGACGGCCCCGGATACGGCACATGATCCATCCGATCCCGATGCGCCCCGCATATCCGTCGAATTTTGACGCATCAAATGGTCAGACCATTCATTGTCTGGCCGGGCATGCCGCGTTATGCTGGCGCCGACAGCCGGCGGAGGGGCGATGCCGGGTGGGAAGGGCTGCCGGCGCCGTGCGCGCCGGTCAGGCCCGCAGGATTTCGGCGCAACACGCCCGATCGGGAGGATTTTCCAGGATGCCCAAGACGTCACATGTTCCCGTCCTCGTCATCGGCGCCGGGCCGGTCGGCCTGGCCCTGGCCGGCGACCTCGGCTGGCGCGGCATCGACTGCCTGCTGGTGGAGAAGGGCGACGGCGCCATCACCGCGCCCAAGATGGACATGGTCGGCATCCGCACCATGGAGTTCTGCCGGCGCTGGGGCATCGCGGATTGGGTGGAGAACTCGCCCTACCCGCGCGACTACCCGCAGGACAATATCTACGTGACGGCCCTGACCGGCTACGAGCTGGGCCGCGAGGTGGTGCCGCCGAAGAACCAGGAGCCGCGCCCGCCGCAGAGCCCGCAGAACCGCGAGCGCTGCCCGCAGGATATGTTCGACCCCATCCTCCGCCGCTTCGTCGCGACGCTCCCTTCCGTGGAGGTCCAGTACGGGACGGAACTGGTCGGGCTGACGGAGGAGGCCGGCGGCGTCGTGGCGGTGCTGAAGGACGCGGCGACGGGCCAGACGCGGCGGATGACGGCGGACTACCTGGTCGGCACGGATGGCGGCGCGAGCACCGTGCGCGATAGGATCGGCATCGGCATGAGCGGGCAGCCCGTGCTGACCTATGCCACCAACATCATCTTCCGCTGCCCCGACCTGCCCGCCCTGCACAACAAGGGCAAGGCCTACCGCTTCATCTTCATCGGGCCGGAGGGCACCTGGCTGACCATCGTCGCGATCAACGGCGCGGACCGGTGGCGCATGTCGATCGTCGGCACGGAGGAGAAGCGGAGCTTCACCGAGGCCGAGATCCGCGCCCTCATCGACCGGGCGATGGGCAGGCCCTTCGACTACGAGATCCTGTCCATCGTGCCCTGGGTCCGGCGCGAGCTGGTCGCCGACAGCTACGGCACGCGCCGCGTCTTCATCGCGGGCGATGCCGCCCATCTCATGTCGCCGACCGGCGGCTTCGGCATGAACACGGGGATCGGCGATTCCGTCGATCTCGGCTGGAAGCTGGAGGCGGTGCTGCGCGGCTGGGGCGGCCCGGGCCTGCTTGCCTCCTACGAGGTGGAGCGCAAGCCGATCGCGCAGCGCAACGTCGCCGAGAGCAGCGGCAACCTGCGCCGCATGCTCGCCTCCCGCGAGCGCCGGCCGCCCGCCACCATCTTCGAGCCCGGTCCGGAGGCCGACGCGGCGCGCAAGGAGTTCGGCGACTGGTACGCGGAGATGATGCGGCGCGAGTGGTACACGCTCGGCATCCATCTCGGCTATGTCTACGAGAACTCGCCGGTGATCGTGCCGGACGGCACGCCGCCCCCCGCCGAGAGCGTGGCGACCTACGAGCCGACCACCCGTCCCGGATCCCGCGCCCCGCATGTGTGGATGGCCGACGGCCGCTCGACGCTGGACCTGTTCGGGCGCGGCTTCGTGCTGCTGCGGCTGGGCGCCGGCGCGCCCGCGGCCCAGGGCTTCGCCGCCGCGGCCGCCGGGCGCGGCCTCCCCCTCGAGCGGATCGCGATCGAGGAGCCCGCGGTCGCGGAAGCCTACGAGCGGCGGCTGGTGCTGGTGCGCCCCGACGGCATGGTCGTCTGGCGCGGCGACGAGGAGCCGCGGGATCCCGGCGCGGTGCTGGACGTCGTGCGCGGCGCCGCCCGCCTGGCCGCGGAGTCGGAGGCGCTGGCCGCCGCCTCCGGCTGAGGCTCGGACGGCGCCGGCGCCTCGGCTCCGGCGGCGCGCCGGCGCTGCTCCCAGCGCGCGAGGTGGCGATGCAGGATCCGCAGGTGCTCCGACATCAGGGCGGCGGCACCGTCGGGGTCGCGCGCCCGCAGCAGGCCGAGGAGCTCCCGCTGGAAGGCGAGCGTGTCCATGCGCGGGTTGGGCATCACCCGCATGAGCACGCTGCGGACGACGCCGGTCAGCGCATCCGTGACGAAGGAGAGCACCTCGTTGCGGGTCGCGCGGCAGATCAGGATGTAGAAATCCGCGAAGGCGTGCAGGCGCTCGTTGTAGCTGCCCGCGGCGGTGAGGGCCTCGGCCTGCCGGATGTTGTCCTCGATCAGCGCGAAGTCCTCTTCCGTCGCGCGCTGGGCGGCCAGGCGGACCACGGCCTCCTGGATCAGGAGGCGGGCCTCGGTCAGGCTGTCGAGCGAGACGCGGCCGAGCGAGACCATGTCCTGCATCATCCCGGTCACCATCGCGGGGTCGCCGGTCCTGATGAAGGCGCCGCCCTTGACGCCCTTGCGCAGCTCGACGATGCCCGCGATCTCGAGGCTCCGCAGCGCCTCCCGCACGGCGGACCGGCTGGCGCCGAACTGCTTCGACAGCTCGCGCTCCGCCGGCAGCTTGTCGCCGGGCCCGAGCGTGCCGACGTTCAGCTCCTGGCGGATGCGGTCGCAGATCTCCTCGAAGACACGCCGGTTCTTCAGCGGCGCGAAGGTGACGGGCGCGCGCGGGCCTGGCTGCGGCGGCGCTGCCGGCGGAACGGCGTCGTCGGGAAGGCGGGCTTGCGGGGGTCTCGGTCGGCCGGCCATTGGGGAGCCCTCTCTCGACCCTGTCCTTTCCCGCCTCGGTGAGGTGGGGTGGACCAGCCCGCGAAGCTTGTGGTCCGATGTACTAGCATCGGCACCCGGCCCTCGAAAGGGCGTCGCTTCCGGCGCCGCTCCCTATGGTCCGACCTTTGCATCGTTGGCCCAGGGATGACCGGCATGGACTTCAGGCAGCTCCGCTACCTTCTCGCCGTGGCCGAGGAGCTGAACTTCACCCGCGCGGCCCGGCGCGTCGGCATCGCGCAGCCGCCGCTGAGCGCGCAGATCCGCGCCCTGGAGGAGGAGCTGGGCGCGGCCCTCTTCACCCGGGACAAGCGCCACGTCGCCCTCACGCCGGCCGGCGCGGCGATGGTGCGCCACGCCCGCCACATCCTTCAGCAGGCGGCCCGCGCGGCCGAGGAGGTGCGCGCCATCCGGGAGGGACGTGAGGGCACCATCGCGATCGGCGCCGTCTACGCCACCATCTACGGGCTCATCCCGCAGGCCCTGCGGCGGCTGGCCCGCAGCCATCCCGGCATCACGGTGCGGGTGGAGGAGATGACGGTGGCCCAGCAGGTCCAGGCGCTGAAGGACGAGGCCATCGATCTCGGCGTGCTGCGGGGCTCCCTCACCGATCCCGAGCTGGAGGCCCGCGCCATCCAGGACGAGCCCTTCATCGTGGCCCTGCCGGCGGACGACCCCCTCGCCGCGGAGGAGAGCATCGACCCGGAGGCGCTGGCGGCGCAGCCCTTCATCGTCGTCAGCCAGCGGCTCGGTTCGGACTACGCGACCCGGATCGGCGACGTCTTCCTCCGCACGCGGCAGACGCCGCGGATCGCGCAGGAGGTGAAGGACATGCACACCCTCATCGGCCTCGTGGCGGCGGGGCTGGGCACGGCCCTCGTCCCCGTCTCGGTCGCGGCGCTGCAGGCCCCGCACGTCGCCTTCCGGCCGCTGCGCGGGAAGGCCCCGCGGATGGTCACCAGCATCGCCTGGCGGCGCGGCGACGCCTCCCCCCTGCTCCCCCTGCTGGCCGCCGCGCTGGAGGAGGAGGCGCGGCTTTCGCAGCCTCCGGTCGAAGCGGCCTGACCGCTCACTGCGGCTCGATGCGGGCCGCGCGGATGATCTCGCCGACCGCGGTGGTCTCGTCGCTGATCTCCTTCGCGAGCGCGGCCCCGTCGCTCGCCACGAGGTCCAGTCCGCGATTGGCCACCTGCGCCTCCGCGAAGACGGGCGCGTTGAGGACCGCGCGCAGGTCCGCGCCCACCTTGTCCACCACCTCGGGCGGCGTGCCGGCCGGGGCGAAGAGCCCGTACCAGATGGAGGCGCGGAGATAGGGGTAGCCCTGCTCGCCGGTCGTCCGCACCTCCGGGAACTGGCCGATGCGACGGGCGCCGGCCGCGCCCAGCGCCTTGAGCCGGCCGGTGCGGATGAGCTCGCCGGCCACGCTCGCGCTGCCGGTGGCCAGCATCACCTCTCCGCGCGTGGCGGCGACCAGGAGAGGCGCGACGCCGGCATAGGGCACGTGCAGGATGTCGAGCCCCTCGTGCTGGTTCATCGCCTCGTAGACGAGCTGGGGCTGGGTGCCGCTGCCGAAGGAACCGTAGGTGAGGCTGCCCGGCCGGCCCTTCGCCAGCCGGACCAGCCCGGCCACGTCGTCGGCCTCCAGCGAGGGATGGGCGAGCAGCATGTGGTCGCTCTGCACCATCAGGCTGATCGGCACGAAGCTCCGGTCGGGATCGTAGGGCAGCGCGCGGTGGAGGAAGCGGTTGGTGGTGAAGGTCTGGTTCACCGTGCCCAACAGCGTGTACCCGTCCGGCGCGGCGCGCGCCGCGGCCTCCGCGCCGACGATCCCGGCGGCGCCGCCGCGGTTCTCGATCACCACGGGCTGGCGCCAGCGGGCGGACAGGTCGGCGCCGGCCGCGCGGAGGAGGAGGTCGATGCCCCCGCCCGGCGGGAAGGGGATGATCACCCGCACGGGCCGCGTGGGCCAGGATTGCGCCCGGGTCGGCCGCACGGCGAGCGCCAGGGCCGGCGCGGCGAGAAGGGTCCTTCGCAGCATGGTCTTTCCTTCCGGCTCAGAACACGCGCGGCGCCGCGTCGGCGGCCGCCACGACGTTCAGCGTCATGCGGCCGACGCGCTCGATCTCGATGGTGACCTGGTCGCCCGGCACCACCGGCCCCACGCCCTGCGGCGTGCCGGAGGCGATCACGTCGCCGGGCTGCAGCGTCATCACCGAGGAGATCAGCTCGATCAGCTCGGCGACGCCCACCGTCATCTCGCTGGTGTTCGCCTCCTGGCGCAGCTCGCCATTCACCCAGAGCCGGTTCGAGAGGACCTGCGGATCCGGCACCTCGTCGGCGGTGACGATCCAGGGGCCGAGCGGGGTGAAGCTGTCGAAGGATTTTCGGGTGCAGCGCTCCTCGGCGGGGCGGCCGGGCTCGATGCGCATGCTGAGATCGATCAGGCAGCTGTAGCCGAAGACATGGGCCAGCGCGTCCTCGCGCCGGACGTGGCGGCAGGTGCGGCCGATGATGACGCCGAGCTCCGTCTCGTGGTCGAAGCGCCGGCCGGAATTCACCGGCAGCACGATCGGCTCGTCCGCGCCGGTAAGGGACGAGGTGGCCTTCAGGAAGAAGCCGACGTCGCGCGCCGAGTTGCCCTTGGGGGTCACGCCGCGGTCGCCGAGCTCGCCCACGTGCTTCGTGTAGTTCGCCGGCGCCGCGACGATGTTGCCGGTGAAGGGGATGGGCGAGCGGAGGGTGACCGAGGCGCGGGGGATCGCCGCCGCGTTCCGCCGCGCCGCGAGCAGCTTCGGCGCCATCGCCGGCCAGTCCGCGATCACGTGCTGCATGAAGACGGGCGGCCAGGCGGCGCTATGGCCAGGCACGGCGGCGCTGACGTCGAAGAGATCGTCACCCTCCACGAGGGCGAGGCGGTTGTCGTCGAAGACGGCGAGCTTCATGGGCGGATCCTCATACTGACTTGGCGCGAGCACAGCGGGGAGAGTTCAGCGAGGCGGCGGCCATGCGCCGCATCCTGTCCCGCCATGGCTTGCCTCCTCCGTCACGGCCTTCACGGCCGGCTTCGCGATACTCTGCACCTCTCGTTCGTCGGAAAAAACTGCGTCTCTTCCGTATGGGAAGGGCGGCCAATTCGTATTGGACAGACTGTCACCCAGACGTTCACCTCTCGCGCAATCCCGCGTCCGCGGACGCGACGAAAGAGATGAGGAGGACGCCGCATGGCCGATGCCGTGATGACCGATGCCAAGGCCCGCACCGACCTGGCCGCCGAGCTGGCCGCCCACAACATCGCGGTCGCCCAGCCCACCGACCCGCCGCTGTTCACCCGCACGCCCAACAGCAGCATGGTGCCCTGGCACTGGCGGGCGGCGGAGCTGGACGCGCTGCTGGAGAAGATCGGCGCGAGCCTGAAGCTGGAGGCCGGCGGCCAGCGCCGCACGCTGCGGCTGGCCAATCCCGGCCTGCCCTACGGCACCACGCCGACCTTCTGGGCCTCGATCCAATACATCCTGCCCGGCGAGGTCGCGACCGCGCATCGCCACGCGGCGACGGCGCTGCGCTTCATCATGAAGGGCCGGGGCTCGGACACCGTCGTGGACGGCGAGCTCTACGAGATGAACGAGGGCGATCTCGTCCTCACACCGAGCGGCACCTGGCACGACCACGAGAACAAGGGCGACAAGCCCATGGTCTGGCTGGACGTGCTGGACATCTCGCTGGTGCGCGCCCTGCACGCCGTGTCCTTCGAGGGGTCGGAGGCCCCGCGGCAGCCGGTGTCCCGTGTCGCGGACCGCTCCTTCCGGGAGTTCGGGAGCGGTATCATGCGCCCGCCCGGCGCCGCGCATGCCGGGCGCGCGAGCCCGGTGCTGGCCTATGGACGGGACCGCGCGCTGGCAGCGCTGGAGCAGGCGGCGGGGCTGGATCCGGACCCGTTCGACGACGTGATCCTCGAATACCAGAACCCGCTCACCGGCGGGCCGGCGCTGCCGACGCTGGGCACCGCGCTGCAGATGCTGCGCCCGGGCGCGCGCACCCGCGCGCATCGTCATACGGGCAGCGTCGTCTATTATGCCGTGCGGGGCAGCGGCCGCATGGAGGTGGACGATCAGGTCTTCGACTGGGGCGCAGGCGACTTCATCGCCCTGCCGCCCTGGGCGAAGCATGCCCACGCCAATGACGGGGCGGAGCCCGCGATCCTGTTCCAGGTGAATGACATCCCGGTGCTGCAGGCCTTGGGGCTGCACCGCCATGAAGCGGCCTGACGGGGCGGCGACGGCCGTCCGTGTCCTGGCAGAAGGCCTCGGCTTCATCGAAGGGCCGGCCCTGCATCCGGATGGGCGCCTCGCGATCGCCTCGATCAGCACGGGGCAGGTGCACATCCTCGATCCGTCCGGCGCGCTGCTGGAAAGCCATGTCACGACCGGCGGACCGAACGGGCTGGCCTGGGCAGAGGACCGGCTCTACGTCGCGCAGAATGGCGGCATCTTCGGCGCTTCGGGCCTCGCGCGGCCCGGCGTGCAGGTGATCCGGGAGGGCCGGGTGGAATACGCCTTCGACTTTCCCTTCGAGGCGCCCAATGACCTCGCCTTCGGACCCGACGGCCGCCTCTGGGTGACGGATCCCCGGACGGACCGCGCGCTGCACGAGCCCATCGAAGGCCGCGTGGTCGCCTGCGACCCCAAGACCGGCCGCTGCGAGGCGATGATCGAGGCCCGCCACTTCCCCAACGGCCTCGCCTTCGACGCGAGCGGCGAGCAGCTGTACCTCGCCTGCACGCATGACCGCGCCGTCGAGCGGTTCACGCTCGGCGGCGGGCGCCCGGTCTCGGAAGGGATCTTCTGCACCACGGCCAAGGCGCGGCCGGATGGGCTGGCGCTGGATGCCGAGGGCCGTCTCTGGGCCTGCACCCCGGGCTCGGGCGGCGTGGAGGTGTTCGACGCCGACGGCGCGCCGCTGCGCCGCATCGAGGTCGGCGAGGGATCGATGACGACCAACCTGTGCTTTGCCGGCACGGCCTTGATCGTCACGGCGGCGGGGCGCGGCCAGGTCCTCGCGCTGGACGCCGGCGCGGAAGGGCTGCTGCTCCACCCCTTCCGCTGACGCCGCGCTATTCCGGCTGGTAGCGCGCCTCCCGCAGCAGCGCCACGCTGCGGGCCAGGTTGTCCCGGATATAGTCGGCGAAGGCCTCCGCGCTGCTGGAGGCGGGAACCAGGCCGAGGGCATGGAGGCGCTGCACGGCGGCCGGCGACCGCACCGCCTCCGTCATGGCCTCGTTCAGCCGGGTGACGATCGCAGCCGGCAGGTTCCGCGGCCCCCAGAGCCCGTACCAGCCCACCATCTCCAGCCCGGGCATGCCGCTCTCGGCCGCCGTCGGCACCTCGGGCAGGAGGGGATGGCGGCGGGATCCCGTGATGGCGAGGGCCTTGAGGCGGCCGTCCTGCACATGGGGGAAGCCACCGGGATCGATCATCAGTTGCAGGTTGCCGGAGATCAGGTCCGTCAGTGCGGGGCCGGAGCCCCGGTATGCGACCATGGTCAGGTCCACCCCGGCCTCGCGGACGAATTGCAGCACGGCGAGATGGCTGGCCGCACCGAGGCCGCCCAGGCCGATGGTGAAGCGCCCGGGATCGGCGCGGATGGCGGGCAGCGCCTGGGCGATCGTCGTCGCCGGAAAGCCGGGGCCGACCAGGACCAGCATCGGCCCCTCGGCGTAGCGCGCGATGGGCGAGAAATCCGCCTGGGGATCGTAGGGCGCGGCGCGGAGGACATGGCGCGCCAGGATGTGCGAACTGGGCGAGGCCAGAAGCGTGTAGCCGTCCGGCGCCGCCTGGCGGACCACCTCGCCGCCGATCGTGCCGCTCGCGCCGGAGCGATTCTCCACCACCACCGTCTGGCCGAGCAGCCGCTGCAGCTCCTGCCCCGCGAAGCGGGCGGTGGCGTCGGCGGCGCCGCCCGGCGCATAGGGCGAGACGATGCGGATGGTGCGGCTGGGCCAGTCCTGGCCAGGGCTCTGCGCCTGGACGGCACAGGTGCCGAGCAGCCCCATGGCCGCCGCGATCCATTTCAGCATACCGGTCTTCTCCTTGGACGTTCCTTGCGCCGGCCGGGTCGTTGCCCGCCGGTCCTTCGGCTTCGCGAAATCAGGTCAGGGGGGCAGGCCGTCGACGAGGTAGAGCGTGCGATGCATCGCCTCCCCGCTCACGCGCCGCGCCTGCGCGTAGTCCTCCGAGTGGTACCAGCGCGCGGCCTGCTCCATCGAGGGGAAGGCGACGATGATGACGCGGCGGAAGCGATGCTCCCCCTCGGTCACCGCCTTCTCCTGCCCGCGCACCAGGAAGGTGCCGCCATGCGCGGCGATGGAGGCACCAGCGAGGGTGCGGTAGCGATCCAGCGCGGGACCCGGGATGAATTCCACCTCGGCGACCATATAGGCGGGCATGGCGATGCTCCTCAGGCCGCGGCGGCTGCGGCGGGGCCGAGCTGCGCCAGGTAGCGCATGGTCCGCGCCCCCGCGTTGCAGCCGGCCACGCCGACGATCCGGCCGCGATTCCAGTATTCCGCCAGGAAGGCGCCGCGTGCCTCGTCGCGGTGGACGAAGCGCGCGTCCTCGGCCGCGGCGGTCTCGCCGAGCACCTGGATGCGCCGGCCGTGCAGGTCGGACCAGAAATAGGGCACGAAGGCCGCCCAGGGGGTCGCCTCCGTGCCCGCGATGGCAGCGGCGACGATGCGGGCCTGCTCGCGCGCCGCGGTCCAGTGCTCGTGCCGCTCGTGCCGGCCGGCCAAGGGGCTGAACCAGGCCGCGACGTCGCCGGCGGCGAAGATGCCGTCCTGCGCGGTGCGGCCGGAGGCGTCGCAGAGCACGCCGTTGCGGATGGGAAGGCCCGATCCCTCCAGCCACTCCACATTGGGCAGGCATCCCAGCCCGGCCACGACCAGATCCGCCTCCACCGTGCTGCCGTCCGAGAGGTGCAGGCGCTGGACGGCGCCGTGCTGCGAGACCTGATCCACCGTCACGCCGCAGCGGAGCGCGACGCCCGCGGCCTCGTGCAGGCCCGCGAGTTCGGCCGCCACGGCAGGGCCGAGGATGCGCAGGAAGGGCGCCGGCGCGGCCTCGAAGATGGTCACCTCCAGCCCGAGCTTGCGGGCGCTGGAAGCGGCCTCCGCACCGACGAAGCCGCCGCCCACGACGGCCAGCCGCGCCCCCGGCCGCAGATGGGCGCGCAGCCCCCGGGCGTCCGCCAGGTCGCGGATGGTCCAGACCGCGCCCGCCGCGCGGCCGGACGGAAAGAACCGGGCCCGCGCGCCGGAGGCGATGACGACCGCATCGCCCTGCAGCTTCGTGCCGTCGGCCAGGGTCACCGTCCGGTCGGCCGCGTCCAGCGCCACGGCGGCGCGGCCCAGCTCCAGCGTCACGCCCAGCGCGGCGTAGTGCGCCGCCTCGTGGAAGGGGAGGCTCGCCTCCGCCTCCTCGCCCAGCAGCACGGATTTGGAGAGCGGCGGACGGTCGTAGGGCAGGTGCGGCTGCCCATCCGCCAGCACGATCCCGCCCGCATGGCCGCAGCGCCGCAGCTCATTGGCCACGCCCACCCCGGCCACCGAGGCGCCGACGATCACCACCCGCGCGCTCATCCGTCCACCCAGACGGGCTCGCGCTTCTCCAGGAAGGCGCGCGCGGCCTCGGCGGCATCGGCCGTGGCCATGAGCTCGGCCTGGGTGCGCTCGGCCAGCGCGTCGTATTCCGCGGGGGTCGCCGCCGCCATCCGCCGCGCCAGGGCGATCGTGCCCTGGATGGCGCGCGGCGCGCCGGTCAGGACGGCCCGCGCCATCTCCCGCGCCGCGCCGAGCACGTCCGTGGAGACGTGGTTGATCATGCCGGCCGCCAGCGCCTCCTCCGCCGTCAGCCGACGCCCGGTCAGCGCCAGCTCCCAGGCCAGGGCCGAGGGCAGCCGGCGGAACACCAGGGGCAGGCAGTCGCCGCCGGCGATCAGCCCGCGCATCGGCTCGGGCAGCGAGAACTGCGCATGCGGCGCGGCCACCACCAGCTCGCAGGCCATGGCGATCTCCAGTCCGCCGCCCACGGCGAAGCCGTTCACGGCGGCGATGAAGGGCTTGCGCCGGGGCCGCCGCACAAAGCCGGCGAAGCCATGGGGCGCGATGACCGCCCTGCCCTCCCCGCGCGCCCGGGCGCGCAGATCCGCGCCGGCGCTGAAGGCCACCTCGCCCGCGCCGGTGAGGATCGCCACCCGGATGGAAGGATCGGCCTCCACGGCGTCCACGGCCGCGGCGAGCCGGTGCGCGGAGGCGAGGTCGATCGCGTTGCGCAGGCGCGGGCGGTTCAGGGTGATGGTCGCGACCGGTCCGTGGAGGGACAGGTCGATGGAATCCGTCTCCTCCATCAGATCACGCCTTCCGCCTTCAGACGGCGCATCTCCTCGGGCGGCAGGTCCAGCAGGCCGGCGAGCACGGCCTCGGTGTGCTCGCCGAGCAGCGGCGGGCAGGCGGTCGCCGGCGTGGGGGAATCGCTCATCCGCACCGGCCAGCCCGGCAGCACGATCTCGCCGCGCTGCGGGTGCTGGACGGCGGTCAGCATGCCGGTCGCGCGGAAGGAGGGCTCGTCGATCAGGTCCGAGGTGTCCATCACCGCCCCGGCCGGCACGCCGGCGCCGTTCAGCCGCGCCATGGCCTCGCGCTTGTCGTGGCGCAGCATCCAGGGCGCGATGATGGCGTCCACCTCCGTCCGCCGCGCGAAGCGCTCCTGCGGCTCGGCGTAGCGGGGATCGCCGATCAGCTCCTCGCGGCCGATCACGGTCAGCAGCGTGTTCCATTGCCGGTTGCCCGTGAGGGAATCCCGCGCCGTGTAGATGAAGCAGTAGTCGTTCGGTCCGCCGCCGGCGCAGGCGAAGACGCCCGAGGGCGCGGAGGAAGAGCTCGGCGAGCCGTTCCCCACCCGCTCCGCCGGCCGGCCGGTGATCTGCTGCCGCGCGAAGGCCATGCGGCAGAAGTTCACCACCACCTCCTGCATCGCGACCTTCACATGCTGGCCGCGCCCGGTCGCATGGCGCTGGTGGAGCGCCGCGACGAGGCCGACCGCCAGGTGCATGGCCGAGCCGGTGTCCGCGAAGGTCGGGCCGGGCTTGACCGGCGGGCCGCCGGGCTCGCCGCTGACGGAGACCGCGCCGCCCATGCTCTGCGCGACGGCGTCGAAGCAGCGGAAGTCGCGGTAGGGGCTCTCCTCGCTGAAGCCGCTGATCGAGCCGTAGACCAGGCGCGGGTTGATGGCGCTCACCGCCGCGTAGCCGAAGCCCAGCCGCTCGATCGTCCCCGGGGCGAAGTTCTCGACCAGCACGTCGCTCTCCGCGATCAGGCGGCGCAGCAGCGCCTTGCCCTCGGACCGGCCCAGATCCAGCGTCACACCGCGCTTGTTGGCGTTCAGGACGAGGAAGTAGAGCGAGTCCATCTCCGCGGAATCCACGGAGGCGATGCGGGCGGGGTCGCCGCCCTTGGGCCGCTCGATCTTCATGACGTCGGCGCCGAGGAAGGCGAGGGTCTGCGCCGCGACGGAGCCGGCCTCCCACTGCGTCAGGTCCAGCACCCGGATGCCGGAGAGCGCCAACCCTCCCGCGACGGCCGGTGGCGCGACCGCCTGCGCCGCCTCACTCATGGCCAGGTCACTCATGGATCGTGATCGCCTCGGCCGGGCAGAGGCGCGCCGCGCGGCGCGTGTGCTCCTCCTGCCCCGGCTGCGGGCTCTCCTGCAGCAGGATGACGATGCCGTCCTCCTCCCCTTGGTCGAAGAGGAAGGGGGCGTTGAGGACACATTGCCCGGCCGCGATGCAGCGGCTCTTGTCGATGGTCACGCGCATGGATGTCGTTCCTTCCTCACCAGGCCAGCGGCAGCTCGTGCACGCCGTAGACGAACATGTCGTGGCGGAAGCGCAGCGCCTCGAAGGGCACGGCGAGCCGCAGATTCGGCAGGCGATGGAACAGCGTGCCGTAGACGATCTGCAGCTCCGCCCGCGCCAGCACCTGGCCGAGGCACTGGTGCACGCCGAAGCCGAAGGCGACATGCGCGCCGGCGTCGCGCGTCACGTCGAAGCGGTCGGGATCGGGGAAGAGACGGCCGTCGCGATTGGCCGCGGGGATGGAGCAGATCACCCCCTCCCCCGCCTTCACGAGATGGCCGTTCACGTCGATATCCTCGAGCGCCACGCGGCGCGCGCCGGTGTGCAGGATGCTGGAGAAGCGCAGCAGCTCCTCGACCGCGCCCGGGATGAGCGCGGGATCGGCCTTGATCAGGGCCAGCTGGTCCGGGTGCTGCAGCAGCGTGAGCACGCCGAGCGCCGTCATGTTCTGCGTGGTCTGATGGCCGGCGCTGAGCAGCAGGCGCACGATGTTGATGAGGGTGATGCGGTCGATATGGCCGGGCCGGTACTGGTCGTGCACGAGGCGCGAGACGATGTCTTCCTCGGGCGCCGCCTCCTTGCGGGTGATCAGCGCGTCGAGATAGCCGAAGAGCTCGTCCAGCGAGGCCCGCACCTCCGCGGGCGTGGACTTCGAGCCGAACTGGATGCGCGTGGCCCGGTGGAAGACCTCGTGGTCCTCATAGGGAATGCCGAGCAGGAGGGTGATGATCTCCGTCGGCAGCGGCGCGCCGAAATGCTCCACGAAGTCGCTGCCCTGGGGCATGGCGCTGTATTGGTCGATGAGCCGGTCCACGGTCCTCTGGATGTGCGGGCGCAGCGCCTCCACCTTCTTGACCGTGAATTCCTTGGTCACCATCCGGCGCAGCCGGTCGTGCTCCGGCGGGTCCAGCCGCAGGAAGGACCTGTCCGCCTTGTCCGCGACCATCCGGCCTTCGTAGACATGCGGGAATCCCTCCCGCACGGGCTCGCAGGAGAAGCGGGGATGCGCGAGCACCACGCGGATGTCCTCGTAGCGCGTCAGCAGATAGGGGTAGGACCCGTCCCAGAGGCGGACGCGGGCGAAGGGCTGGCTCTCCCGCAGCGGCGCGTAGGATTCCGGCGGATGGAAGGGGCAGCCGCGCTGCATCGGGTAGGAGAGCTCGGTGGTGGTGTCCATGTCCATGGGCGTCATCCTGCGTCTTGAAGGGTCGGGGCCGGCTGGACGAGGCGCTGCCGCGCGCGCGCCATCCCGGCGATCCAGCGCTCGCGGTCGCCGGCGCGGCGGACCTCGTATTCGGCGGTGCGCGGATGCGTCAGAACAAGGAATCTTCCGTCGCGGAGGCCCGCCATGAGGGCTTCGGCGATGTCGCCGGGCTCGAGAAATTCCCCGGCGCCGGAGGCGGTGCTGTCCGCGCGGGTCATGGCCGTGCGCACGCCTTCGGGGCAGAGGCAGGACACCCGGATGCCGTCGCCGGCATGGGCGACGGCCAGCCACTCCGCCAGCGCGACGGCCGCATGCTTGCTCACCGAATAGGGGGCGCAGCGGAGGTCCATCAGCAGGCCGGCCGCGGAGGCCGTGACGACGAAATGCCCCGCGCCACGCCGGGCCATGCGGGGCAGGACGATCCGGGCGGCATGCACGTGGCCCAGCAGGTTCACGTCCAGCGACCGGCGCCAATCCTCCGCGTCCCCGAGGCCGGCCCCGCGATGGATGCCGGCATTGGAGCACCAGAGCGCGATGGGGCCATGCTCCGCCTCGATATCGGCGACGGCGGCCTCGAGCGCGCTCTCGTCGGTGACGTCGACCGCAAGGGCCCTGGCCCGCCGCGGATCCAGGACGGCGGCGGAGCGCAGGGCCGCATCGCCATCGCGATCCAGCATCACGACGCGGGGGGCGCCGTCCTGCAGGAGGCGCTCCGCGATGGCGCGCCCGATCCCGCTGGCCGCTCCCGTCACGACGGCCGTTCCCGCCCCTGGCCTGAACCCCTCGGACACCCAGTCTTCCTCCTGTTCGTTGGTAGGACCATTAAACCAATAAGCCGAAGCCCGTCAAGCGGAGCATTCCGGATCAGCGGGCCTTGATCCGGCCACCCGGCCTTGCGAAACGAGGATCCATGAGGACAGCGCGATGACCCGCCCCAGGCACGAGGCCCCGCCCGAGCCAGATCCGCAGGATGGCCCTACCTTCGTGCCAGCGCGTCCGCGCCGGGCCATCGAGGAGATCACGAGCCAGATTCAGGCGCTGATCGCCAAGGGCGCGCTGCAGCCCGGCGACAAGCTGCCGGCCGAGAGGGCGCTGGCCGCGCAGCTGCAGGTCAGCCGCAACACCCTGCGCGAGGCGCTGCGGATGCTGGAGATCACCGGCGTCCTGATCCTGCGCAAGGGCGGCAGCGGCGGCTCCTTCGTCGCCTCCCCCGATGCCCGGCGGCCGGAGGACCAGCGGATCGGCACGCTGCGGCTGACGGATTTCTCGGTGGCGGACCTCACCGGAGCCATCCGTGCCGTGACCATCATGCTGCTGCAGGAGGCGCTTCCGAACTACACGGAGGACGATCTCGCGGCGATGGAAAGCAACATCACCCAGGCCGAATCATGCCGGGACGATTCCCGCCGGCGATCGGAGCTGATGATCGAATTCTATCATCTGCTCGCGGAGGCGAGTGGAAATCGCGTCCTGGTCGCGCTGACCGACGTGCTCGTCGACATGCTGCGCGACTGGGTCTCGCGAATCGGATCGGTGTCGGACGACCGGGTGATCCGATCGCGGCGAACGCTTCTCGACTGCCTCCGACGCCGGGATGCGAAGGGAGCGATCCAGGGCCTGGAAAGATACCTGCACGAACTGCACAAGTTCTGGCTCGAGGGAAAAGCCCCCTAGGCTCGCCGTCGGCTGGGGCCGCGCTCGACGGACAGGCGGGCGAACAGGGCGGCCGGCACCTGGCTCATCCGGGCCGGTTGAGCTTCCGGCGATAGTGCTCCCGCGCCTTCGCGCGATTGCCGCAATCGTCCATCGAGCACCACAGCCGCGAGCGGTTGCGGGTCTCGTCCAGGAACACCCAGCCGCATTGGCGGTCGGCACAGCTCCGCACGCGTTCCCTGGGGTCCTGGACCAGCAGCGATGCCGCGTTCACCGCCACCGGAATCAGGGGGAGCCGCAGGTCCGCCACCTCCTCCGCCGGCATCCAGCTCGGCCGTCCGCCCCTGACGTCCAGCACGGCGATGGCGCCCAGCCGGCCCAGGAGATTGGACAGCTGAGCGGGCACGGGCGCCGCCCCCGGGTTCATCGCGAGATCATGCAGCTCCTCGCGCAGGGCCACTGCGCATCGCAGGGCTGCGGCGGCCAGGCGCGGCGCCTTCTCCGCCCGCGCCGTCAGCTCCCGGGCGAGGGCAGCGCTCACGATCTGCGCCGCCTCCGCCCAGCGCACCAGACCGGCATAGCCGCCGATCCTGTCCTCGCGGCGGGCGGGATCGCCGCGCCACGCGACGGTGTTCACGAAGTCGAGGCAGAGCGCGCCGGCGATCATCCGCGGCGCCTTCTTGCCTTCGTTGACAGCGGCTCTGGCCATGGCCCATTCTAACCGTCTGGATGGTTAGGTAAAGCAGATTGATCCCTCGCCCGTTCACCTGGCGTGGCATCCGCCGAGGGTGGGTTGCCGCAATCCCCCTCGCGATCGGCGTCTCCGCCTACGGGCTGATGTTCGGCGTCCTGTCGACGAGCGCGGGCATGACGGCCCTGGAGGCGACGCTCCTCAGCCTCTTCGTCTATTCGGGATCGGCCCAGCTGGCGCTGGTCCAGAGCTGGTCGCCCACCGTCTCCATGGCCGCGCTCGTCCTGACGGTCCTCATCGTCAACGCGCGCTACGTCGTCTACGGCGCCACGCTTCGGCCGTGGCTGGAAGGGCTCGGCGTCGCCCGGATCGCGTCCTGCCTCGTCGTGATGGGCGATGGGAACTGGGCGCTGTCCCTGCGCAGGTTCGAGGACGGGGACGACGACGTGGGTTTCCTGCTGGGCTCCGGCCTCGCCATGTTCGTCCCCTGGGTTGCCGGCACCACCCTGGGCCACGTCATGGGCCAGGCCCTTCGCGATCCGGCGGTGTTCGGGCTTGATTTCATGCTCGTCGCATTCTCCGCCGCGCTGGGCATGGCGATGTGGCGAGGGCAGAGCGACCTGTGGAACGCCCTGGCCGCGCTCCTCTCCGCCGCGGCCTTCGCCGCGATGGGCTATCAGGTCTGGGCCGTGATCGCCGCGGGCCTGTCGGCGGGCGCGGTCGCGTTCCTTCGCCATGTCGACCAGCACTGACTTCCTGATCCTGCTTGCCGCCCTTGCGGCAGCCTCGGTGAGCTGCCGCATCCTCGGCTACGTGCTGATGGGCGTCGTGCCGATGACCCCGCGCGTCCAGGCCGCCCTGCGCGCCATCCCCCTCGGCGTCATGATCGGCATCGTCACCCCGACCCTCATGAGGGGACACTGGCCCGAGCTTCTCGCCGTTCTGATCGTCGGCCTGGTGATGCGCGCCTCCGGCCGCGACCTCCTCGCCGTGACGGCGGGGGTGACCATCGTGGCCCTGGCGCGGCTCGTTCCCGCCTGACGCCCCCGGTTGGGTCCGTGCGCGCTACTGCTTCTCGATGCCAGCCGCCTGAATGACGCCCGACCATTTGCGGAGATCCGCCTCGATCTCGGATCGGAATGCCTCGGGCGTGGACCCCGCGACGGGGACGCCGATCTCGACGGCCCTTGCGCGAAGGGCCGGATCTTCCATGGAGGCACGAAGGGCCCGGTTGAGGCGATCGACGATCGGACGAGGCGTTCCGCGGGGTGCGAACAGGCCTTGCCATGTGTAGGCCTCGACCTCGGCCAGGCCGACCTCCGCCATGGTGGGAACGGCCGGCAGTGAATCGACGCGCTGCCGCGATGCGACGGCCAGAGCGCGGACGCGCCCGCCCCGGACATAGCCGACGGCCGAAGAGGACGGGGAGAAGCAGAACAGCACCTGGCCGGCGATCAGGTCGGTCACCGCGGGCGCTTCCCCGCGATAGGGCACGTGCACCGCCTCGGTGCGCGACGCGATGCCGAGGAGAACCCCGGACAGGTGCATCGGGCTGCCGATCCCGGCCGAGCTGTAGGAGTGCCGGCCGGGCTCGCGCCGGAGGATCGCCAGCAGATCCTCGACGCTGCTGATCGGCCCGTCCGCACGGACCAGCAGGGCGGTGGGCGTCGTTCCGATTGTGGAGATGAACTCGAAGTCCGTCAGGGGGTCGAAGGGCGGCTCCCGCATCAGCAGCGGGGCGATGAGGTTGCTGCCGAGCGAGCCCGCCAGGATCGTGTACCCGTCCGGCCGGCTCCGGGCGACCGCCGCGGCGCCGACGGTGCCGGCGGCCCCGGTGCGATTCTCGACGATGAGCGTCTGGCCGAGGGACTGCGACATCCGCTCGCTGAGGAGGCGCACCACGACATCCGTGGCGCCTCCGGCGGGGAACGGCACGATCACGCGGATCGGGCGGTCGGGATAGGACGCGGTGCCGTCCTGCGCCATTCCCGGTTGCGCACCCAGGCCCGCCATCGCCGCCGCAACCCAGGTCCGTCGCCGCATGACCCCACCCCCCGACTGGCGTCTCAACCTCCAGCTTTGCCGGAAGGTGGCGCCTTGTTGCCGACGATAGGTCGTCGGATAGTCGTTGCCAATGCGGGAGGACAAAGAGTTGAAGGACGATCTGCGCATCGTCGACGCGCACCATCACCTATGGGATCTCGAAGGCGCGATCCGCTATCCGTGGCTGTCGCCGCCCTATGAGTCGCGGCACGGCGACCATTCCGCCTTCTGCCGGACCTATCTGCCTGACGAGTATCGGCGGGACACGGCGCTGCACAATGTGATCGCGACCGTGCATGTCGAGGCGGAATGCGCGCGGGAGCACGACCTCGACGAGACGCGCTGGCTCACGGAGCTCCATGCCCGCCACGGCATGCCCAATGTCATCGTCGCGCATGCCTGGCTGGACACGCCGGACGCGGAGGAGATCATCGGGCAGCAGAGCCGCTTCACATTGGTCCGCGGCATCCGCTCGAAGCCCGCGACCTCGGCCGGGCCGCAGGAGAGCATCCGCGGCCAGCCCCGCACGATGCAGGACGACAGGTGGCTGCGGGGCCTGGGACTGCTTGAGAAGTACGGGCTCTCCTGGGATCTGCGCGTGCCCTGGTGGCATCTCGAGGAGGCCGCGGAGGTGGCGCGGCATTATCCGCGCCTGCCCATCGTGCTCAACCACACCGGCTGCCTGTGGGACCGGGACGAGGCGGCCATCGCGGCCTGGCGGCGAGGCATGCAGGCGCTCGCCGCGAACGCCAACGTGCACTGCAAGCTCTCCGGGCTGCTCGTCACGGGGCGGCCCTGGACCTTCGCGGACAACGCGCCGATCATCCGCGAGGCGATCCGCATCTTCGGCGTCGATCGCTGCATGTTCGCGTCGAACGTCCCGCCCGATACGCTCAAGGGGAGCTGGGACTACCTGTACACGAACTTCAGGCGTGCGGTGTCGGACCTGCCGCGGGCCGATCAGGAGAAGCTCTTCTCGGAGAACGCGCTGCGCTTTTATCGGATCGAGGTGCCGGGAGAGCCGGGCCTGGGATGACATGGCATGGGGCGGCGCGAACGCTCCGCCTCGCAGTCCACGCGCACGCTTCACCCTTTGCCGCCGTCCTGCGGGCAAGGCCCGGGATTGCCGGCCGGGGCCTCCGCGAACACCGGCGCGCGCAGCTTCTCGTCGCACGCGCCCCCGAGATGCCGCGGCATCGCCTCGGCGGCGCTGCGGTGATCGTCGCCAGCCAGGTGCGCGGGAATATCGAGGTGTTCCGCGCTCCGCCGGCGCACGCGCGTGCGGTCCGGATTCTGACGGTACTCGACCAGGCGGCGCAGCTGATTCTGCCGGACGATCGCCTGCGCCAGGAACCGGTTGCCGGACATGACCGCCAAGGCCTCGTGGAAGCCGGAATTGGTCTCGAACAGCCCGGCGCCACCGCGTATCGGTCCGATCCCTCAGGCGATACCAACGCGGCCTCGGCGATTCGGCTTGCCTTCACCCTGATGCTTCAGGAAAATCTCCGGCCTGAGGTCTCTTCCGGAGCCAGCGGAGCGACGCGCCCCTAAGACCGTTTGGTCCTATCCATCACGGGATTCTACCGCACATGGCCGACTGCTCCACGATCCCGTACGAGCGCGCGTTCTTCTTCGGCCCCTTCCGGCTTGTCCCGGCGCGGCAGCTCCTCCTGGAGGGCGAGACGCCCGTGCCGCTCGGCAGCCGCGCCATAGAAGTCCTCGCTGCCCTGCTGGAGCGCCCCGGGGAGCTGGTCAGCAAGGGCGAGCTCCTGGCTCGCGTCTGGCCCGACACCTTCGTCGAGGAGAGCAACCTCAAGGTGCAGGTGGCGAAGCTGCGGCGGGTGCTGGAACGGGACGTCAACGGCCATCGCTACATCGCGACCGCCTCCGGGCGCGGCTACCGCTTCGTGGCCCCCGTCGAACAGCCCCTGGACAAGCCGCCGACGGCCTCGGACGGCCCGGCGCGCGCGGCGGGCAACCTGTCCACGCCGTCGACGCGCATCATCGGGCGCGCGAAAGAGATCGACGAGCTCCTGCGCCAGCTGCCCCGGCACCGCCTCATCACGATCGTGGGTCCGGGCGGCATCGGCAAGACGACGGTCGCCCTCGCCGCGGCCAGGGAGCTCGCCGGCGCCTACGAGCACGGGGCCTGGCTCGTCGAGCTGGGACCGCTGCGGGAGCCGCAATTCGTCGTGAGCGCGCTGGCCTCCGCGCTCGGCCTCACCGGCGCTTCCGAGGATGCGGCCGCCGCGCTGATCGCCTATGTGCGGGACCGGCGGATGCTGATCGTGCTCGACAGCTGCGAGCATCTCGTCGGGCCGACGGCCTCCATCGCGGAGCAGATCATCGCCGGCGCCCCCGGCGTGCACATCCTGGCGACCAGCCGCGAGCCGCTGCGCGCGCAGGGCGAGCGCGTGCACCGCATCCCGCCGCTGGAAAGCCCGCCCGGCTCGGTCCTGATGACGGCCGCGGAGGCGCTCGCCTTCCCCGCCGTCGAACTCTTTGTCGAGCGGGCCGTGGGCAGCCATGACGATTTCGAGCTGAGCGACGCCGACGCGCCGGTCGTGGCCGACATCTGCCGCAGGCTCGACGGCATCGCGCTGGCCATCGAGCTCGCCGCGACGCGCACCGACGCCTTCGGGGTGCGCGACCTGCTGGCGCTCCTCGACGACCGTTTCCGGCTCCTCGGACCGGGCCGCCGCACCGCCGACCCGCGGCACCGGACCCTCGCTGCGACCCTGGACTGGAGCTACGATCTGCTGTCCGAGGACGAGCGGACGATCCTGCGGCGCCTCTCCGTCTTCGCCGGGGCCTTCACGCTGGAATCCGCCCGCGCCCTGGCGGCCGGCACGGCCAGGGCCGCGCCCGGGTTGATCGAGGGGCTGGGCAACCTCGTCGCCAAGTCGCTGATATCGGCGGATGTCGGCGGGGTGGCGACGCAGTACCGGCTGCTCGACAGCACGCGCGCCTATGCGCTGCAGAAGCTCGCCGCGAGCGGTGAGCACGAGGCCCTGCTGCGGCGCCACGCCGAGCACCATCGCGACCTGTTCGAGCGTGCCTCGGCCGAGGCGGGGACGCGGCCGACGGACGAATGGCTGACCGAATACGGACGCCGGATCGACGATGTCCGCGGCGCGCTGAACTGGGCCTTTTCCGAAGGCGGGGAGCCCGGCCTCGGGATCGGGCTCACCATCGCCGCCATCCCGCTCTGGATGCAGCTGTCGCTGTTGGACGAGTGCCAGGGCGGGGTCGAGCGGGCCCTGGCCGCCGGACAGCCTCTCGCCGAACGCGACGAGATGAAGCTCCTGGTGGCCCTCGGCTCGGCGCTGCTCTACACGCAGGGCCCGCTGCCCGAGACGGGGCAGGCCTGGACCCGGGCCCTCGCCATCGCGGAGCGCCTCGCCGACACCGGCTACCAGCTGCGCGTGCTCTGGGGCCTGTCGATCTATCGCGTCTATGTCGGGGAATATCGCTCGACGCTCGATCTGCTGCGGAAATATCGCGCCGTCGCCGCCCGGAAGGGGGACGCAGCGGACCGCCTGAGCTGCGACAGGCTGATGGCGACCGCGCTGTATTATTGCGGCGACCTCGCCCATGCGCGGCGCCGGATCGACCGCATGCTCGCCCGCTACGCCGTCCCGGCCGAACGGTCGCAGATCACCCGCTTCCAGTTCGACCAGCGCGTCGCCGCGCGGGGCACGCTCGCGAACATCCTGTGGATGCAGGGCTTTCCGGATCAGGCGGTCCGCATGGTGCAGGGCGCGCTGGAGGATGCCCTGGCCGCCGGGCACCCGATCTCGCTGTGCACCGCGCTGGGGCATTCGGCCTTTCCGATCGCCCTCTATGTCGGTGACCTCGCGGAGGCCGGGCGCCTGCTGGCGATGCTGCAGAATCACCTCGCGAAGCACGCGCTGACCGTCTGGAGCGCCGTTGCGCTCTGCCTGAAGGGCACCCTGCTGCTCCGGCGCAGCGACGCGGACGGGCTGCCCTTCCTGCGGAGCGGCCTCGACGAGCTTCGCGGGGCGGGGTACCGCCTGCGCTATTCTTCCCATCTCGGCGCCCTGGCCCAGGGCCTGGGCGCGGCCGGACGGATGACGGAGGCGCAGGCCACGATCGGCGAGGCATTCGAGTGGACAAAGCGCAGCGACGAGCTCTGGTTCATGGCGGAACTGCTTCGCATCCGCGGCGAGCTGCTTCAGGCGGAGGGGGCCGACGGGGCGGCCGAGGAGCAATACGGGCAGGCGCTCGACTGGGCCCGCAGGCAGGGCGCGCGGTCCTGGGAGCTGCGGGCGGCGACGAGCCTGGCCCGGCTCTGGCACGGGCAAGGCCATGCGGCCAGGGCGGAGGAGCTCCTGCGCCCCGTCCATGCCGGTTTCGCCGAGGGCTTCGACACGGTCGACCTCCGGACGGCCCGGGGACTCCTCAACGAGGTCCGGGCGCGCGCCCGCCCGAAGGAGCCGTGGGCCGCCTCGAAATCCATGCAGAGGCGAGTTCGGACACCGCCGCGATAGCCGCGGAGATCGCCTGGCCCGCCGGCTTCCGGCGCCGGGAGGCGAGAACCTGTTTTTACCTCCTTTTACCGGCCCCTGGACCCGCCGATCCCTATCCTCCCTTCCTTCCCGGAGCCGCCGCAGAAGGATGACGATGATGACGGACGCCCCCTCGCTTTTCGAGCCGACGAAGATCGGCGCGATCGATGTCGCCAACCGCATCGCCATGGCCCCGCTGACGCGCTCCCGGGCGGACGCGGACGGCGTGCATTCGGCACTGGCCGTCGAATACTATCGCCAGCGGGCCTCGGCGGGCCTCATCATCACCGAGGCGACCAACATCTCGCGCCAGGGCCGCGGCTATGCCCTCACCCCCGGCATCTACAGCGAGGCACAGACGGCCGCCTGGCGGCGGGTCACCGAAGCGGTCCACGGCGCGGGCGGGAAGATCGTGATGCAGCTCTGGCACGTGGGCCGGATGTCCCATTCCAGCCTGCAGGAGAACGGCGCCGCGCCGGTCGCCCCCTCGGCGATCCAGGCCGGCGAGCTGATCTTCCTGCAGACGGGGCTGGCGCCGCCGAGCATGCCGCGGGCCCTGGAGACCGAGGAGATCCCCGGCATCGTCGCGGACTACCGGAACGCCGCGCGCAGGGCGAAGGAGGCGGGCTTCGACGGCGTGGAGGTCCACTCGGCCAACTGCTACCTGCTGGATCAGTTCCTTCGCGACAGCACGAACAGGCGCACCGACCGATATGGCGGCTCCGTGGAGAACCGGGCCCGCCTGCCGATCGAGGTGATCACGGCGGTCTCGGAGGTGTGGGGCGCGGATCGCGTCGGCGTCCGGCTGTCGCCGATCACCCGCGCGGTCGGCGACACGCCGCTGGACAGCGATCCGCAGCGGACCTACGGCTTCCTGGCCGAGCGCCTGGGCCGGCTGGGCCTGGCCTATCTGCATTGCGTGGAGGGCCAGACCCGCGGCGAGAATGCCGCGGGCGCCTTCGACTTCAAGGCGCTGCATGCGGCCTTCGGCGGCAGCTACATCGCCAACAACAGCTACGACCGGCGGCTCGCGACCGATGCCATCGAATCCGGCCACGCCGACATGATCGCGTTCGGCCGCCCTTTCATCGGCAATCCCGATCTGGTCGAACGGCTGCGCCGGAACACGCCGCTGGCGGAGCCGGACCACGCCACCTTCTATGGCGGCGGCGCCGAGGGATACACGGATTATCCGACGCTGGCCGCGAAGGTCGCCTAGCAGCCTCCGCTCCCCGGCTAGAGTCTTTTCCGTTCGCAAAGGCTCACTACAAAGCCTCTAGCTTCTTGTTTTGAGAGCATGATTCACGCTTCCGGTGATTCCACCTGCAGCGATCATGCTCTAGCCATGCCGGAGGACGATCATCTTGTCCTCCGACATCTCCTCCATGGTCCAGGGGATGCCGCCGATCCCGTAGCCGGACTGGCGCCGGCCCGCGAAGGGCATCCAGTCCGTCCGGAAGGCGGTGTGGTCGTTGATCATGACCGCCGAGGCGTCGAGAAGCTGCGCCGCCCGCAGCGCCGGGCCGATGTCGGTCGAGAAGACGGCGGCCTGGAAAGCGTAGGGCAGGCTGTTGGCGATCCCGATCGCCGCGTCCATCTCCGTGAAGCCGTAGATGCAGGTGACGGGCCCGAAGACCTCGAGCTGCGACAGCTTCGCGTCGGCGGGCGGGTCGAGCACGATGCCGGGAATCAGCGTCGTCTCCGAGAGCCGCCCGCCGCCCAGCAGCCGTGCCCCGCGCGAGGTCGCCTCCTCGATCCAGGAGGCCACGCGCTCCGTCTCGCGCGGCAGGATGAGCGGCCCCACCTCGGTCTCCGGCAGGACGGGATCGCCCACGCGCAGCGCGGCCACCCGGGCCGCGAAGCGCTCGGTGAAGTCGCCGAGGATGTCGGCATGGACGAAGATCCGCTGCACCGACACGCAGACCTGGCCCGCATGGTAGTAGCCGCCCTTCGCGATGGGCCCGATGATCCGGTCGAGCACCGCGCTGCGGTCGACGATGACGGGCGCGGCGCCGCCGTGCTCCAGCGCGCAGCGCGTGCCCGGCGGCAGCTTGCTGCGCAGGTGCCAGCCCACCCGGGGCGAGCCGATGAAGCTGAGGAAGGCGACGCGCGGATCGGTCGCGAAGGCTTCCGCCAGCGCGTTGTCGTCGGTGACGAAGCTCTGGCACCAGGGTTCGGCGAGGCCGGCCTCGCGGAAGAGGGCGACCAGCCCCAGGCAGCACAGCGGCGTGGCCGTGGCCGGCTTCACGATCACGGGACAGCCGGTCGCGACGGCCGGCGCGACCTGGTGGACGATGAGGTTCAGCGGGTGGTTGAAGGCCGAGATGGCCGCGACGACGCCGATCGGCTCCCTGGTGGTGAAGGCCCAGCGCCCCTCGCTCGCCGGCGTGAGGCCCATGGGGATTTCCCTGCCTGCGAAATTGCGGATCTCGTCGGCGGCGTTGCGCAGCCCGTCGATCGCGCGGATCACCTCCACGGTGGCGTCGGCGAGCGGCTTGCCGCCCTCGCGCGCGATCAGCGTCGCGAATTCGGCCTGGCGCGCCTGCAGCAGATCGGCGGTGCGGCGGAGCACGGCGACGCGCTGGTGCGGCTTGAGCCATCCGTCGCGGTCGCGCATGGCGCGCGAGGCCCTGGCGAGCCTGGCGTCCAGCGCCTGCGCGTCGTCGGCGGGGACCTCCGCGATCGGCGCCCGGTCGAAGGCCTGCACCACCTCGATCATCTTCGCCATGGTCAGACCTCCTGAGGGTGAAAGGGAGCCGACGTTGCAGCTCCTCGAGCGGACTCACGGCCCGGCCGACGATGTCTCCCATCCTCAGCAGATCGATATGCCCGTTGATCTGGTCGAAGGTGGTTCCGTCCCTCCACGCCCAGCCGGGCGACGGGGCCGTGGCAAGGCAGGGCCGTAGACTTGGTGGCGTTGGGTCCGATCACAAGCACTTCGCCCTTCCTCATGGCGCCCTCCCGGGTTCGGAGTATTCGGGCTGCAGCTTTGGGAGTTGGCCCGTTCGCGACCTTCCGTTGCGGCACGAATCAAGGCGATGAGGGCGCGTCGGACGAGTAAAATTCGGTAAACCGCACCGCCCCGGGGATCTCCGGAGCGGATCGCTTCGCGCCTTGCCGAGGGATTGTCAGGGAGCCGGGAACGACGCCGCGTCTCTTCCGGCCGCCAGGTGCTCTTCGAAGAAGCCCCGGCCGGACCGTGAAAATGGAGGACCACATCGGCCCTCCACCCGCCTCATGCATCCACCAGCCGGCGCGACAGCTCGGCCGCGCGCCCGCGGAGCTCCTCGCCGAGGGCGACGTGCCCGATCCGGCGCAGCTGCTCGCTGACCCCGAGCACGACCAGCCCATGCGACATGCGGCTCCGCGGCATCACCGGAGCGGTGATGATGGTCACGCCCGTGATGTAGCGGCCCTCGTCCACGGCGTAGCCGGCCTGCCGGGTCGCCTCGACGTCGGCACGCCACTGCGGGAGCGTCGGCGGGTTGTCCCAGCGCAGCGCCCGGAAGCGCCGCTCGATCTCGCCCGCCGACGCTCCGCCGAAGGCCGCGATGCAGCGGCCGGTCGCGCTGATCAGCGCCGGGTAGCGGCTGCCGATATCGACCTGCAGGCGCAGCGCGTGGCCCGGGCGCGAGATCGCGACCACCACGATGTGGTCGAGGCTGGCGACCTCGATGCCGATGGCGGTGACGCCGTGCCGGGTGGAGAGCTCGTCGAGGACCGGCTGCGCGAGATTGCTGAACGGATCGCGCCGAAGCATGCCGCGCGCCAGCGCGACGACGCCGCTGGAGAGGCCGTAGCGCTTCGTCTCCGGATCGAAGGAGATCAGTTCCTCCGCCGCCAAGGCCCGCAGGATGTGGAGGCAGGTGCTCGGCACGAGGCCCAGCTCGCGCGCGATGGCATGCACGCCGAGCGGCGCCTGGCTCCGGGACAGCAGGCGCAGGATCTCGGCCGCGCGGGTGACCGCCGGCACCTGGCGGATCACGGGGCCGCGCGCTGCGCCTTCCTCGCTCCGGCGTTGCCTGGTGGTCCTGGTGTCGCTCTTGTTCATGTTGTCCATATACAACAAATAACTCTTATTGACAACAACAGATCGGCGCGCGGATAGTCCCCGCCACGCGGCGAAAGCCACGGGGGAAACGCGCCATGACAAAGCTCACGGACAGCACGGACTACGCCTTCGCGCAGGCAAACTTCTCGCCGGAGCGCCTCTGGGACTTCTTCGACGGCGACCGCGCCGCGCTGAACATCGCGCATGAATGCATCGACCGGCACGCGGCGGACGACCGGCGGCTCGCGGTCCGCGTCGCCCATGCCGACGGCCGCGACGAGGCCATCACCTTCCGCGAGATCGCGGACTGGTCGTCGCGCATCGCCCATTGGCTGGAGGCGCGCGGCGTCGGCCCGGGCGACCGCGTGGCCGTCATGCTCGACCCCTCCCTGCCCTTCTATGCCGCCATGTTCGGCGCGATGAAGCGCGGCGCCATCGCCGTCCCGCTCTTCACGCTGTTCGGGCCCGAGGGCGTCCGCCTGCGTGTCGCCGACTGCACGCCCAAGGTCCTCTTCACCAATGCCGAGAAGGCCGCCTCGACCGGCGACATCCCCGGCATCGAGACCGTGGTCCTGGACGAGGCGCTGATAGCGGAGCTGCGCGCGCTGCCCACGGCGTATCAGGTCACGACGCGCGCCGACGACATGGCCCTCTTCCAGTACACCTCCGGCACCACGCGGGAGCTGCCGGCCGCGGTGAAGCACACTCACCGCTCGATCGTCGTGCTGATGCTGGCGGCGCTCTACGGCACCGGGATCCGGCCCGGCGACGAGTTCTTCTGCCCCTCCTCGCCCGCCTGGGGCCATGGTCTCGCGCATGGCACGCTGGCGCCGCTGGCGCTCGGCGTCACCACGGGGACCTATGCCGGAAGGTTCGACGCTATCAGGCTGATGCGCGCCCTGCAGGACTACCGCATCACCAACCTCTCGGCCGCCGCCACGCACTACCGGATGATGCGGACCAGCGGCCGGGCCGCGGAGTTCCGCTTCGCGATCGAGAAGCTGTCCTATACCGGCGAGCCGATCGACGGCGAGACGCTCGCCTTCATCGACGCCACCTTCGGCGTGCCCGCCTGCAGCATGTACGGCACCACCGAGGTCGGCGTCGCGCTCGTGAACTATCCGGGCGCCACGGACTTCCCGGTGAAGCCGGGATCGCTGGGCAAGGCCGTGCCGGGGCTGAAGGTCGAGGTGCAGGCACCCGGCGGGCGCCCCTGCGCGCCCGGGGAGACCGGCGAGATCAAGGTCTGGCGCCGCGGCCAATGGGTGCCCACCAAGGATCTCGGGCGCATCGACGAGGACGGCTACTTCTACCATGGCGGGCGCGCGGACGACGTCATCATCTCCGCCGGCTGGACCATGAGCGCGGTCGAGATCGAGGACGTGCTGCTGAAGCATCCCGACGTGCGCGAGGCGGCGGCGATCGGCACGCCCGACCCGGTCCGCGGCCAGGTGGTCAAGGCCTTCATCGTCAGCCCGCGCCCCGGGGACGACGGCTTCGCGCGCGAGCTGCAGGACTTCACCCGCGAACGGCTCAGCCAGCACGAGTATCCGCGCCAGGTCGCCTTCGTCGCCGAGCTGCCCAAGACGCCCGCCGGCAAGATCAACCGCAAGGCCCTGCGCGACGCCGAGTCCGCCATGCGCTCGCCGGCCGCCGCCTGAACCGATCCAGAGACAGGAGAGAAACCAAATGTCCGACGCCGAGACCCTGGAGCCGAGCAACCGGCTCTTCCCGAAGATCACCGACCAGGCGCTGGACGACCTCCGCTCCCGCATCGGCAAGCCCATCGGCAACACCGTCGAGCCCTGGTGCCACGAGGCGACGCGCGACAACATCCGCCACTACGCGCACGGCATCGGCGACGACAATCCGCTCTGGTGCGATCCCGACTACGCCGAGCGCAGCGTGCACGGCGGCATCGTCGCGCTGCCCAGCTTCCTCTTCACGACGAGCCGCATCATCTCCGGCTATGTCGGCGGCCTGCCCGGCGTGCATGCGATGTGGTCGGGCGCCGACTGGCGCTGGCACCGCTGGGTCCGCCGCAACGAGACGATCACCACCGAGGCATCGCTCTCCGAGCTGGTCGAGCATGAGACCGCCTTCGCGGGCCGGGCGATCCGGCAGGTCTATCACGTGAAGTTCTACGGCGCGGATGGCGACCTCGTCGCCGACGCGGAGAGCTGGTGCTTCCGCACCGACCGCGACGCCGCGCGCGAGACGGGCACCAAGTACAAGGAGGTGAAGGCCCGCCCGCAGCGCCGCTACACGGACGAGGAGCTCGCGAAGATCTGGCGCCTCTACTCCGAGGAGCGGCCGCGCGGCGACACCCCGCGCTACTTCGAGGATGTGCAGGTCGGCGACACGCTGCCCACCATGCCCAAGGGCCCGATGACCGTGACCGGCTTCATCGCCTATGCGCAGGGCTGGGGCGGGCTCTACATCCGCGCCAACCGCCTCGCCTGGAAGCAGGTGCAGGCGCATCCCGGCCTGGGTATCCGCAACCGCTTCAACATCCCCGACTGCCCCGAGCGCGTGCACTGGGAGCCGGAGATGGCGCTGATGGTCGGCGCGCCCGGCGCCTACGACTACGGCCCCGAGCGCTGCTCCTGGCTGACGCACCACCTGACGGACTGGATGGGCGACACCGGCTTCCTGGTCCGCGCCACGAGCAAGCTGCGGCGCCACAACCCCGAGGGCGACCTGCTCTTCATCGACGGCAAGGTGACCGGCAAGCGCGTCGAGAACGGTCGCCACCTCGTCGATATCGAGCAGGAGGCGCGCAACCAGGATGGCGAGCTCTCCGTGCTGGGCGGCGGCACGGTCGCGCTGCCGTCCCGCGGCTGACCGGGCGGGACATCCGCCCGGACCAACGATCAAGCACCGCAGCGAATGCGGGCATCGCAGAGGAGGACGCCCATGCGGCGAAGGATTGTTCTGGGACTGCCCGGGCTTCTGGCCTCGGCCGTGCCCGCGGCTGCACAGAGTTACCCCGGTCGCTCCGTGCGCATCGTCGTGCCCTACCCCGCGGGGCAGGGCACGGACATCTTCGGCCGGCGCTTCGCCGAGTTCTACCAGCGCCGCTTCGGCCAGCCCTTCGTGGTGGAGAACCGCGCCGGCGCCGGCGGGAACATCGGCTCGGTGGTGGTCGCGCGGGCGGAGCCGGACGGCTACACCCTGCTCTGGGGCACCAATGCCACCCATGCGGCGAACGAGTTCATGTTCAACTCGCTGGGCTTCGATCCTGTGGCGGACTTCACGCCGATCGCCGCGATCCTCGGCCTCGGCATGGTGCTCTACACCGCCCAGGACTCGACGTTCCGGACGCTGGCCGACCTGATCGCCGCCGCGCGGGCGCGGCCGGGCCAGATCTCGATCGGCGTGCCGAGCACGACCTCGCGCGTGGCCGCCGAGATGCTGCGCCGCGCCGCGGGCATCGAGATCCAGCAGATCCCGTACAACGGCAGCGCCCAGGCACTGACCGGCGCGCTGCGCGGCGACGTGCAGGGCGTGGTGGACACCATCGCGAGCTCGCTCGGCTCGATCCAGGGCGAGCGCATCCGGCCGCTCGGCGTCTCGCTGGGCCGGCGCTCGGAATCGCTCCCGCAGGTGCCGAACTTCCGCGAGCAGGGCGTCGACTTCGACGTCACCGCCTGGAACGCCTTCTACGCGCCGAAGGGGACGCCGGCGGAGATCGTGCGGGCCCTCAACGAGGCCTCCAACGCCGCCCTCGCGGAGCCCGCGCTGCGCGCCAGCCTGATCGCGGGCGGCGCGGAGCCCATGGGCGGCACGCCCGAGGATCTCGTCGCACTGATGCGCACCGACCGCGCGAAGTGGAAGCCGGTGATCGAGAGCCTCGGCCTGAGGGGGAGCTAGAGCATGATCGCCGCAGATGGAATCACCGGAGGCGTGAATCATGCTCTCAAAACAACAAGCTAGAGCTTTTGCAGTGAGCTCTTGCGAACGGAGAATGCTCTAGTGGCCGGGGAACCAGGCTGGGGCGGCCCCCTCGCCGGCCTGCGTGTCATCGACCTGACTCGCGTGCTGGCGGGGCCGCTCGCCACCCAGTTCCTCGGCGATCTCGGGGCCGAGATCCTGAAGGTCGAGCCGCCCGGCGCGGGGGACGAGACGCGCGGCTTCGCGCCCTTCGTCGGCGGCGAGAGCCACTACTTCGTCGGCCTCAACCGGGGCAAACGGAGCCTCGTGCTCGACCTGCGCCAGCCCGAGGGCGCGGAGATCCTGCGCGGGCTGGTCGCCACCGCGGACGTGCTGATCGAGAATTTCCGGCCCGGCGTCATGGACCGGCTGGGCCTCGGCGCGGCGGCGCTCATGGAGCTGAACCCGCGGCTGATCTACTGCGCCGTCAGCGGCTTCGGCCTGACGGGGCCGCTGCGCGACCAGCCCTCCTTCGACATCGTGACGCAGGCGCTGACCGGCGTCCTGAGCGTGAACGGGGAACGAGGCCAGCCGCCGGTCAAGATGGGCCTGCCCATCGGCGACATGTCGGGCGGGATCTTCGGCGCGATCGCGATCCTCTCGGCGCTGCACGAGCGGGCGGCGACAGGACGCGGCCGGCTGATCGACGTCAGCCTCTACGACGGCACGATGTCGCTGCTCGGCTACTTCGCGCAGCTCGCCTTCCTCAACGGCCGCGACCCGGAGCCGATGGGCTCCGCGCATCCGAGCGTGGTGCCCTATGGCAGCTTCCCCGCGAGCGACGGCGCGATCATCATCGCCTGCCTGGCCGATCGCTTCTGGCCGAAGCTCTGCGATGCGCTCGGCTGCCCGGAGCTCGGCGCGGATCCCGGCCTCGCCACCATGGCCATGCGGCGCGGGCGGCGCGGCGAGATCGAGCCGCGCATCGCTTCCATTACCGCGACGCGCACGGTGGCCGAATGGCAGCAGCTGCTCACCGCCCACGACGTGCCGCACGCGCCGGTCCTCGGCGTCACCGCCGCGCTCGCCCATCCGCACGCCGAGGCGCGCGGGATGGTGACGGCGGTCGAGCATCCCACGGCCGGCCCGCTGCGCCTGCTCGGCCGGCCCATCAAGTTCCCCGGCGAGAGCCAGGCGCCGCTGGAGCCGCCGCCGACGCTCGGCCAGCACACGGCGGAGGTGCTGCGCCGCGACCTCGGCCTGTCCGAGGAGCGGATCGCGGAGCTGCGGCGCCTCGGCGTCATCGACCGCCTCGGCCCCGCCTGACAGGAATGCCCCCATGCCCGTGATCGAGACCGCGGTGGACCTCCGCTCGCCCGAGAGCCGCGCCAATGCCGAGGCGATGCGCGCCCTGGTGCGCGACCTCCGCGACACGGCGGAGCGCGTGCGGCTCGGCGGCGGCGAGGTCGCGCGCGAGCGACACCTCGCGCGCGGCAAGCTGCTGCCGCGGGACCGCATCCGCGCCCTCATCGACCCCGTCTCGCCCTTCCTGGAAGTCGGCCAGCTGGCCGCGCACGGGATGTATGGCGGCGAGGTCCCCTCGGCCGGGATCGTCACCGGCATCGGGCGCGTCTCGGGGCGCGAATGCATGATCGTGGCCAACGACGCCACGGTGAAGGGCGGCACCTATTTCCCGATGACGGTGCAAAAGCATCTGCGCGCGCAGGAGATCGCGCTGCAGAACCGGCTGCCCTGCGTCTACCTCGTCGATTCCGGCGGCGCCAACCTGCCCAGCCAGGACGAGGTCTTTCCCGGCCGCGACCATTTCGGGAGGATCTTCTTCAACCAGGCCACCATGTCCGCGCAGGGCATCGCGCAGGTGGCCGTGGTCATGGGCTCCTGCACTGCCGGCGGCGCCTATGTGCCGGCGATGTCGGACGAGACCATCATCGTCCGCAACCAGGGCACCATCTTCCTCGCGGGACCACCGCTGGTGAAGGCCGCGACGGGCGAGGTCGTGACCGCCGAGGAGCTGGGCGGGGCCGACCTGCACAGCCGCACCTCCGGCGTCACCGACCATTACGCCGAGAACGACGCGCACGCCCTCGGCATCGCCCGCCGGGTGGTGGCGAGCCTCAACACGGTGAAGCGGCCGCCGGTCGAGCTGCGCGAGCCCGTGCCGCCGCGCCTCGATCCGCAGGAACTCCACGCCGTCGTGCCCGCCGACCTGCGCACGCCCTACGACATCAGGGAGGTGATCGCGCGGATCGTCGACGGCAGCGTCCTGGACGAGTTCAAGCGCCTCTACGGGCCGACGCTGGTCTGCGGCTTCGCGCATATCTGGGGCTACCCGGTCGGCATCGTCGCGAACAACGGCATCCTGTTCTCGGAGAGCGCGCAGAAGGGCGCGCATTTCATCGAGCTCTGCGCCCAGCGCGGCATCCCGCTGGTCTTCCTGCAGAACATCTCCGGCTTCATGGTCGGGCGGAAATACGAGGCCGGCGGCATCGCCAAGGACGGTGCGAAGCTGGTCACCGCCGTCGCCACCGCCGCCGTGCCGAAATTCACCGTGATCGTCGGCGGCAGCTTCGGCGCCGGCAATTACGGCATGTGCGGGCGCGCCTATTCGCCGCGCTTCCTCTGGATGTGGCCGAATGCGCGCATCGGCGTGATGGGCGGCCCGCAGGCGGCCTCGGTGCTCGCCACCATCCGCCGCGATGCCATCGAGGCGAAGGGCGGCAGCTGGCCGGCCGAGGAGGAGGAGGCCTTCAAGGCGCCGATCCGCGCGCAGTACGAGGCCCAGGGCCATCCCTACTACGCCAGCGCCCGGCTCTGGGACGACGGCGTCATCGATCCCGCCGACACCCGGCGCGTCCTCGCCCTCGGTCTCTCGGCCGCCTTCAACGCGCCGGCGGCGGAAACGCGCTTCGGCCTGTTCCGGATGTAGTGGGGGGGTTGCCGGATGAAAGCCTCGGGTCACCCCTTCGGTCCTTTTCCGCGCAGGCGGCGTCAGCGCCGCTTCGCGATGCCGCCGCATCGCGCGTGCGGCGCTTCCTGGCCTGCACGAAAAATTCCTCGAAGGGGCTCAGCCGATGCCGCCATCCGGTAACCCCGCGATGTTCCGCAAGATCCTGATCGCCAATCGCGGCGAGATCGCCTGCCGCGTCATCGCCACGGCGCGACGCCTCGGCATCGCGACTGTCGCCGTCTATTCCGAGGCCGATGCCGGCGCGCGGCACACGCGGCTGGCCGACGAGGCCTGGCCGATCGGCCCGGCCCCGGCGCGCGAGAGCTACCTCTCGATCGAGGCGATCATCGCCGCCGCGCTGCGGTCGGGCGCGGAGGCGATCCATCCCGGCTACGGCTTCCTCTCCGAGAATGCCGGCTTCGCGGAGGCCTGCGCCGCCGCCGGCCTGGTCTTCGTCGGCCCACCCGTGGCGGCGATCCGCGCCATGGGCTCCAAGGCCGAATCCAAGGCGCTGATGGAGCGCTCCGGCGTGCCGCTGGTGCCGGGCTACCACGGCGCGGCGCAGGATCTTTCCATCCTCACCGACGCCGCGGCTGATATCGGCTATCCCGTGCTGATCAAGGCCAGCGCCGGCGGCGGGGGCAAGGGCATGCGCATCGTCGAGCGGCCGGAGGACCTCCAGGAGGCGATCGAGGGCGCGAAGCGTGAGGCCCTCGCCTCCTTCGGCGACGACCGCGTGCTGATCGAGAAGTACCTCACCCGCCCGCGGCACATCGAGATCCAGGTCTTCGCCGACACGTTCGGCCACACCGTCTCGCTGTTCGAGCGGGACTGCTCGATCCAGCGGCGGCACCAGAAGGTCGTCGAGGAAGCGCCGGCGCCGGGGATGGATCCGGCGCGGCGGCAGGCCATGGGCGAGGCGGCGGTCGCGGCGGCGCGCGCGGTGGGCTATGTCGGCGCCGGCACGGTGGAGTTCATCGCGGAGGGCGACGCCTTCTACTTCATGGAGATGAACACCCGCCTCCAGGTCGAGCACCCCGTCACCGAGATGGTGACCGGGCTCGACCTCGTGGAATGGCAGCTCCGCGTCGCCTCCGGCGAGCCCCTGCCGATACCACCGGAGGGTCTGGGCCTGCGCGGCCACGCCATCGAGATGCGCGTCTATGCCGAGGATCCCGCGCGCGACTTCCTGCCCTCGACCGGCCGCCTCGCCCATCTGCGTCAGCCGCGCGAGATCCCCGGGCTGGTCCGCATCGACACCGGCGTGCGCGAAGGCGACGCGATCACGCCGCACTACGACCCGATGATCGCCAAGCTGATCGTTTGGGGCGAGGACCGCAGCGTGGCGGTGCGGCGGCTGGCAGCGGCGCTGGCGGAGTACGAGGTGGCGGGCGTGCACACCAATCTCGGCCTGCTGCGCGCCATCGCCGACCACCCCGCCTTCGCCGCGGCGGAGCTCGACACCGGCTTCATCCCGCGCCATCAGGCGGAGCTGCTGCCGGCCGCGCCGGTGCCCGATCCCGCCGACGAGGCTGCGGTCTGGGCCGCGGCCGCGCTGGCGGCCCTGCGGGACCAGGCCGCGTCGATCCACGCCGCGGCGCGCGCCACCGGAGATCCCTGGTCGCCCTGGGCGGCGAACGATGCCTGGCGCCTTAACGGCGAGGGCTACCAGGACCTGCGCTTCCGCCGCGGCGAGGCCGCCGCCGTCACGATGCGCACGCATCCACTGCCGGAGGGCGGCTTCCGCCTCGACCTGCCGACCGGCAGCGTGCGGGCCGGCCTGACGGAGGACGAGATGGGGCCGCTGCTCCTGCTGGACGGCGTCTCCCGACGCATCAGCCTGGCGCGACAGGGGGCGGAGCTGACAATTTTCCTGGCCGGGCGCGGCCATGCGGTGGTGCAGGAGGACCCGCTCGCCCCGCCCCGCACCGAGGCGGCCGGCGGCGACCGGGTGACCGCCCCGATCCCGGCCCGCGTGACGCGCGTGCTGGTGGCGGCCGGCGACGTGGTGCGAAAAAATGCAGCGTTGCTGGTGCTGGAAGCGATGAAGATGGAGCTCGTCCTGCGCGCGCCGATGGATGGCACTGTCGCGCAGGTGCGCCATGCCGTGGGCGACATGGTCGAGGAGGGTTCCGAGCTGGTGACCTTCGCGATCGAAGCCTGAAGCATGATCGGCTCGACGCCTGGCTGACCGTCAACTCCCCGCCCGCTTCGAGCCGCTGCACCCTTCCGATCGTAGCGATACAGCCTTCGCTTGGATCGCGTTATGGCCGAGGTGGCCGAGCGGCCGCGATCGAATGGCGCGGGCGAAAATCCTCACCCAGCAAGGTCCCGGCTTAGGCGGCGTGGGGCCGGCGACTACGACCCGGCCCTTCACCGCCTAACATGCCTGCCCTCACTTTGACCGAGGTCGGCTCGCACTCGGCCACCCCCCTCCCTCCTCGTCAGGATTGGAGAGGTCGTCCGTGCCGCAGAATGCGGTTCACCCGCTGCCCCAGCTCGTCGACGGCGAAGGGCTTCGTGATGATCTCCATCCCCGCATCGAGGAACTCCGCCTGGTCCGCTGCCTCCTTGGCGTAACCGGTCATGAAGAGCACCGGCAGATCCGGACGGCTTGCCCGCGCGAGCTCGGCGAGCTGACGTCCGCTCATGCCCGGCAGGCCGACGTCGCTGATCAGGAGATCGAGGTGATGCTCCGATTGCAGGATGGGAATGGCGTCCCGCTCGTCGGCGGTCTCGATCGCGTGGTAGCCCAGCTCCTGCAGCACCTGAAGAACCAGCAGCCGGACCGCGGGATCGTCCTCGATCACCAGGACCGTCTCGCCGGTTCCGGGCAGCGCTGCCGCCTGGGCCGGCGCGGATTCGTCCGGCAGGCCGTGGTGCCGCGGCAGGAACAGCCGGATCGTCGTGCCGATCCCTTCGCGGCTCTCGATCACGACATCGCCCCGCGATTGCTGGACGAACCCGTAGACCATCGACAGGCCCAGGCCTGTCCCCTGCCCCTGCGGCTTGGTGGTGTAGAAGGGGTCGAAGGCCTTCGCGAGGACGTCGGCCGACATGCCGAGGCCCGTATCGGCCACGCGGATCTCGACATAGTCCCCGGCCTCGCCGCGGTCGCTATGCGCGAGGTCCTTGGCGGTCAGGTGCGCATTGCGCCCCGCGATGGTCAGCCGCCCGCCGTCGGGCATCGCGTCCCGGGAGTTGATCGCCAGGTTGAGGATCGCGCTCTCAAGCTGGTTGTCATCGGCGACCGCGGACCAGAGGTCCGGGCTCATGTCGATGACCAGCTCGATCTGCTCGCCCAGCGTGCGCCGCAGCAGGTCCTCGATCGACCGCACCAGGACCGCTATGTCGAGCGGCCGGTTGTCCAGGGTCTGGCGCCGGGAGAAGGCCAGCAGCCGGTGCGTCAGCGCCGCCGCCCGCTGGCCGGACTGCATCGCGGCGTCCAGGAAGCGGTCCACGTCGTCGAGCCGCCCCTGGCTCACCCGGCGGCGCACCATGTCGATGCCGCCGAGGATGCCGGTCAGCATGTTGTTGAAGTCATGCGCGATGCCGCCCGTGAGTTGGCCCACCGCCTCCATCTTCTGGCTCTGGCGCAGCTGCTCCTCCAGCAGCTTGCGCTGCGTCACGTCGCGGCCGATGCCGTAGATCATCCCGCCCTCCGGCACGACGGTCCAGCTCACCCAGCGATAGCCGCCGTCCTTGGCGCGCATGCGGATGTCGAATTCCGGCTTTGCCTCGCCGCGCAGCAAGGCCGCGAGACGCGACCGGGTGGCCGGCACGTCGTCGGGATGGGTCAGCGCCTCCAGCGAGGTCCCGATGAGCTCCGCCTCGCCATAGCCCAGCTCGGCCCTCCAGGCCGGGTTGACGGCGCGCTGCCGCCCGTCGGGGCCCATGACGTTGAGCAGGTCGCGCGAGAGGTTCCACAACCGGTCGCGCTCCTGCGTGCGCTCCGCGACACGCTCCTCCAGCGTCTCCGTCAGCAGGCGCAACGCGGCCTCGGAGCGCTTGGTCGTGGTGATGTCGTAGATGACGCCGGTGAAGATCGTCCCGCCCGCCAGGGCGGCGCGGTACTCGCCGCGCGAGGCGAGCCAGCGCTCCTCGCCCGTGTCGGCGCGGATGACGCGGAACTCGTGCGAGGCCGTGCCCGAGCTGATGCGGCCGTCGCGGTTCTGGATGAGCGCGGGATCGTCGGGATGCACCACCGAGTTGATGGTGCGGACCGGCAGGCTCTGCGCCGGCCGGAGCCCGAGCAGCCGGCAGAACTGCTCCGAGACCTCGGCCGTGCCGTAGCCCGCGACATATTCGAAGGAGCCGACCTCGCCCGCGGTCTGGGCGATGTGCAGCCGCTCCTCGACCTTCTTCTGCTCGGTGATGTCGGTCAGCACGCCGGCGAAGCGCACCGGCCGGTCGTCGGCGTCCAGGAAGGTGCGCCCCCGCGCCGAGACCCACCGGACCTCGCCCTCCACCACCACGCGGTAGTCGCGCGCGAAGACCTCGGCGCCGTGCAGCGCGCCCGCCACGGCGATCCGGAGACGCATCCGGTCCTCCTCATGGACCGGGCCGAAGAAGGTGGAGGTGGGCAGGCCGGCGGCCGCGGCCACGAGGTCCAGCCCATAGATGCTGGCGAAGCGGGCATCGGCCACGAGCCGCCGGCCCGCGATGTCCCATTCCCAGGCGCCGGCCGCGCCGGTGACCGCCTGGACCACCCGCAGCCGCTCCTGCGCCTCGGCCAGCTTGCGGCGGCTGAGCAGCAGCTCCCGGCCCGCCGCGTCGTCCTCGTACTCGCTGCTCACGTCGATCTGCGTCGCCAGGCGGAAGGCCGGCGCGCCGCTGATGTCGCGGACGGTGGCGATGCTGATGCGGTTCCAGAAGCGCTCGCCGTCGCGGCGCCGGTTCAACAGGTCCGCGGTGACGGGGCTGTCCGCCGCCAGCGCTGCCCGGATGCGCGCGCGGGTCTCGGCGTCGGCGGGCTCGGGCTGCAGGAAGCGGCAGTTGCGGCCGACGGCCTCGGCGGCGGGATAGCCGGTCAGCGCCTCGAAGGCGGCGTTCACGTAGATGATGGGATCGTCCGGGAGGTGCGGGTCGGTCACCAGGATCGCGACGCCCGAGGCCGCGAGGGCCTGCAGCCAAGGTCCGCCGAGCGCGGCCAGGGCCAAGCCCCGCGCGGACAGAATCTCGCCCGGTTGCCGCTCCGGCTTCGGGATGTCGCTCACGGCCCCCTAACGCCCAAGGCGGCTCCGGGTTCCCCCATGCTCAGATCTCGTCGCCGATCACGCGCCGGATGAATTCGGCGATCAGCACGCGCAGGGCCTGCAGCGAGGGCAGGTCCATCAGCATGGCGATGTAGCCGCGGATATCGCGGTCGTTGATGGCGAAGTTGATGTAGAGGAAGAGCACCACCCCACCCTCGTCGGCTCCGACCCGCATCAGCTCGAAGAGCCCGGTCCCGTTGCTGCGGACGACCTGGGGCAGCGACATGGTCAGCGGCCGCTGCAGCATGTTGGCCATGGTGGCGAGGCAGCTGTTGAGGACGACGTTGCCGGTCTCGGCCAGCGCCTCGTCCTCCATCTCTGCCGCCTCCGTGTCGGAGAGCGCGCCGCCCGCCACGGCGCGCACCAGCGCCATGCTGTTGGATTCGGGGAAGATGAGCAGGGCGCGGCCGGAGAAGACGCCCTGAAAATCCTGCCGCACCGCAATCAGCTCGCCGCTCTCGCGCTCGCGGATCAGCGTGGCGGCGCCGTCGCGGGTCACGACCTCCAGCGAGGGGACCGAGAGCAGCACCTGCTGGCCGGCCATCTTGCGCAGGCTCGCGGCGGCGCGGCTGACGCCGATATTGACCAGCTCGGTCAGCGCGTCCCGCTCCATCTCCTCGAGCGGGACGACATGATCGGTCATGCGCGCCCCGAGCGCAGCCGCAGCGCCGCGCCCGAGATGAAGCCCCGCGCGCCGTCCTCGGTGACGGGCTTGGCGATGAAGGTGGCGTTCGCGGCGCGGGCGCGGGCGACGATCTCGTCCTGGATATTGGCCGTGGCAACGGCGATCGGCATGCCGGGGAAGCGCGCGCGCAGCTCTTCGGCGAGGTCCAGCCCGTCGCGGCCGGGCATGTTGTAGTCGATGATCACCACGTCCACCGGCTGGGCGGCGATGACGGCGACGGCCTCGTCGGCATTTCCGGCCTCCACGCGCTGCCAGTCCGGCTGGAGCGCGGCCACGGCCTTGCCGACCACGATGCGGGCCAGCTTGCTGTCATCGACGATCAGTACCGTCGTCCCCATGAAGTCCTCACTCCTGATGCGGCCAAATATCGGCCTGTGTTGATGACTATATCTTGGGCGTGAAAGGCTGTCTCTCGCCCACGAGGGCAGGGAGCAGCAGGTCCCGCAGGAAGGAATCTGCGGGAATCCCGGTCAGCGGAGGAGCAAAGGCGAGGATCGCCTGAGCCACGGCGGCATGCAGTCCCTGACATCGGGTCAGATCAACCGTCGAGCCCGGCATTCGTTGCAGCACGGCCGTCAGCGCCTCGGCATCCTCCACCCGGCACGGGCCCTCCAGATGGATGACGGAGCCCTCCTGAGACACGCTCATGGCAGGAGTTCCGCGGGATCCAGGATCATCAGCACGCTGCCGTCGGCCAGGAGGGTGGTGCCCATCACACCCGGCGCACCGGCCAGCAGCCCGGTCATGGGGCGCACCACGGCGTCCATGCGGTCGAGGATGGCGTCCACCGCGAAGCCCACGAGCTCGCCCGCCGCCCGGGCGACGATGACGCGTTCCGCGGCGCCCGCGGCCGGCCCGGGCGCGCCCACCAGCGTGCCGAGAGAGACAAGCGGCACGGGCTGGTCGCGGAGCAGGAAAGCCCGGCCGGCCCGGACCCGGCGGATGCGGTCGGGCGTGACGCGCGTGGTCTCGACCACGCCGTCGAGCGCGAGGCCATAGCGGTCCGGCCCGCAGGCGACGACGATCACCTTGGTCAGCAGCGTCGCGACGGGCAGGACGAAGCGCACCGCCGTGCCGCGCCCCGGCGCGCCGGCGACTTCGACCCGCCCGCCCAGCGCCGCGGCGGCGGCGCGCACCACGTCCATGCCGACGCCGCGGCCCGACACCTCGCTGACCGTGGCGGCGGTGGAGAAGCCCGGCATGAAGATGAGGTCCACCGCCGCCGAATCCTCCAGCGCATCGGCGGCGCCGCGCGGCAGCAGGCCGCGCTCGACGGCGAGGTCGCGGATGCGGGCGGGATCGATGCCCGCGCCGTCGTCCGTCACCTCGATGATCACGCGGTCCGCGTCCGGCCGGGCGGCGAGGCGGATCGTGCCCGTCTCCGCCTTGCCCGCAGCCAGCCGCGCCGCCGGGGCCTCCACGCCATGGTCCACGGCGTTGCGCAGCACGTGCAGAAGGGGGTCGAAGAGCCCGTCCACGACGGACTTGTCCACCTCGACCTCGCCGCCCTCGATCTCCAGCGCGACCGATTTTCCCAGCGCGCGGGCGATGTCGCGGGCGAGGCGCGGGAAGCGGCCGAAGAGCGGCCCCAGCGGCACCAGCCGCACCTGGCCGACCGTGGCGTGCAGGTCGCTCACAAGACGGTCGAGCTGCGCCTGCCGCGCCCGCAGCGACTGGCCGAGGCCGTAGCCGCCCGCCAGCTTCTCGGCCTCGGCCGCCAGCTCCGCGAGGGCGCTTTTCGCGACCACGAGGTCGTCCGCCAGCCCGGCCAGCCGGTCGACCCGCGCCGCATCGACGCGCAGCGTCCGCCGCGCCGTGCCGCCCTCGGCAGCGGCGCCCGGCGCGGCGGGCACGAGGTCGGCGAATTCCACCTGGTCCGCGACAAGGCGCAGCGCGGCCTGGACCGCCGGCCGCGCGGCGGCCGACACCGCCTCGATCACAAGGTTGCAGGCGAAGGGGTCGTAGGATGCGAGCGGCCCCCAGGCCTCGCGCGGCAGGACGCGCAGCGCTGTCAGCGCCGGCACCGCGGCGACGATCGCGACCGGATCGTCGCCGGAGAAATAGGCATCCGCCCGCGGCACATAGCGGATGGCGGTCCCCGCGAGGCCGGCGAATTCCGGCGGGGTGCGCCACCCCCCGGGGTCGGGGGCGGGCGCCGGCAGCGCAGCCCCCGCGCCGCCGAAGCGCCCGATCGCGTCCCGCGCCACCTGCGCCGCCCCGGCGGGCAGGCCGCCATCGCGCTCCAGCGCATCGAACCAGCGGTCCATCTGGTCCACCGCCTCCAGCAGCGCGGCGAAATCCGCGGAGCTGCCGGGCCGGCCGGCGCGGATCGCGGCCAGCAGGTCCTCGGCCGCATGCAGCATCAGCCCCATGGGCGCGAGGTCGAACAGGCCGGTGGAGCCCTTCAGCGTGTGTATGGCCCGGAAGCAGCCGTCCAGCGCCGCGCCATCCGCCGGGTCGCGGGCCAGCACGGCGAGGTCCTGCGCCGCCCCGGCGACCAGCTCGCGCCCCTCGACCAGGAACTGGGCCATCAGCTCATCGGTCACGGGTCTCCTCCGGCCGCTGGAAGACGATGGCATCCTCGAAGCGGCGCACGGCGAAGCGGTCGCTGATGCGGCTCATGGATTCCGTATGGCCCAGGCAGAGGTAGCCGCCGGGCGCCAGCCGATCATAGAGGTTCCGGGCCGCGACGAGGCGCGATTCGTCGTCGAAGTAGATCAGGACGTTGCGGCAGAAGATGACGTCGAAGATGCCCTGCGCCGTCAGGCTTGGCCCGTCGACCAGGTTCGCCTGGGTGAAGGTGACGGATTCCTTGAGGTCCTGGATGATCTCGCGCCGGTGGTGCCGGATCGGGCCGAAATAGGCCTCGACCAGCCGGGGCGGCAGCCGCGACAGCGCCCGCTCGCCGAAGAGCCCCTCGCGCGCCGCCTCGAGCACCCGCGTGTCGATGTCCGAGCCGACGATCTCGATGTTGTAGGCGTCCACCAGCCGCCAGTTCTCCAGCAGCCAGATCGCGATGGAATACGCCTCCTCGCCCGTCGAGCAGGGCGCCGACCAGATGCGGATCCTGTCGCCCGGCCGCCGCGTCGTGATGAGGTCGGGCAGCAGCGAACGGCTGAGGCAGGCGAGCTGGTGCTCCTCGCGATAGAAGTAGGTCTCGTTGACGGTGACGGCGTTGATGAGCGCCTCGCGCTCCTCGGCATCGGCGCGCAGCAGGCCGTAATAGGCGGCGAAGTCCCTGATACCCGTGGCCGCGAGCCGGTCGGCGAGGCGGCGCTCGATGTAATAGCGCTTGCTCTCGCCGAAGAGCATGCCCGTCTCGCGGTAGAGGAAGGCGCAGAGGCGCTGCAGCTCCGCCGCACTCAGGAGCAGGCTCTCGCTCACGCTGCGGCGACCAGCTGGACGAGGCGCGCCGAAATCGCCTCCAGCGGGAGGACGAGGTCTGCGCCGCCCGCGCGGACGAGCTCCCCCGGCATGCCCCAGACCACGGCCGTCTCGGCGGCTTCGGCGATGGTGCGGCCGCCGGCGGCGCGCAGCTCCGCCATCGTCGCCGCGCCGTCATTGCCCATCCCGGTCATCAGCACGCCGATCAGGCGCTCGGGCGCGAGATACGCCAGTGCGCTCGCCACCAGGCGGTCCACGCTGGGATGCCAGCGGTATCCCGCGCCTGCCGGGGCCGGCAGAACGATCGGGCCTGCGGCGCGCAGGCTGACGGTCATGTCGGCGTCGCCGCGCGCGATGTAGATGCTGCCGGCGGCGATGGGCGTGGGCCGCACGACCTCCGTCACGCGAAGCGCGCAGAGCCCGTCGAGACGGCTCGCCAGCGAGGCGGTGAAGGCGGCCGGCATGTGCTGCGCCACCAGGACCGGCCAGGGGAAATCCGCCGGCAGCTCGGTCAGCACGGCCTCCAGCGCGGGCGGGCCGCCCGTGGAGGTGCCGATGATCACCACGCCCGGCGGATGCCCGGCGGGGTCCGTCTGCCAGGGCGTGGGCCGGGGCTCGGACGGCGGCAGGGAGACCGGCGCGGCGGCCCGGCGCGCGCGCAGCCGCTCCGCGAGGCGATGCGAGCGCCGGACGCGCGACACGGCGGCCGCGCGGACCTTCTCGAGGAGCAGCGGCGCGAGCTCGTCGATGGTGAGCGAGATCGCGCCGTCCGGCTTGGGCACGACATCGAAGGCGCCCAGCTCGAGCGCCTCCAGCGTCGCCGCCGCCCCCTCGGCGGTGAGCGAGGAGACCATCACCACCGGGCAGGGCCGCTCGACCATGATCCGGTCGAGGCAGGCCAGCCCGTCCATCCGCGGCATCTGCACGTCGAGCGTGACCACGTCCGGGCGGAAGGCATGGAGCTGGGCCAGCGCCTCGACGCCGTCGCGCGCGAAGGCGAGCTCGAAGCCGCCCTCCTGCTGGAAGACATCGCCCAGCACGCGCCGCATGAGGGCGGAATCGTCGACGATGAGGAGCTTGATCACGTGATCAGCGAATTCGCCGCGAGATCGCGCAGCAGATCGGCCTCGGCGCGGTCCAGCAGGGCGGCAGGATCGATCAGCAGGATGACCTCGCCGTTGCGCGCGACCCGTGCCGCCCGGTCGAAGAGGCGGCCGCCGCCTTCGGACATGTCGGGCGCCGTCAGCAGGTCGGCGGCCTCGACCTCCAGGATCTCCGAGGCCGCGTCCACGGCGAAGCCGGCCTGCAGCGGGCCGAGCGTAAGGACGACGACGCGCCCTGTCCCGGCGCCCCGGCCGTCGACCGCGAAGCGCTGCCGCTGGTCGATGACCGGGATCACCCGGCCGCGCAGGCTCATGACGCCGCTGACATAGGCGGGCGCCTTCGGCAGGCGTGTCAGGGTCTCGGGCAGGCGCACCACCTCGTCCACGGCCGCGATCGGCAGGCCGTAGGATTCGCCGCCGAGGCGGATCACGAGAAAGCGCTCGCGGCCGGCGGTGGGCGAGAGGCTGGCCATGGTCTCGTCCTTGTCCTGGTCGGTGTCCGCCAGCAAACGCGCGACGCGCTCATCCGCCAGCACGCGATCCGGCGATAAAAGCGAAACGAGGCCCCGCCCGTCGGCCAGCCGCAGCACGGCGTCGATCCGCGCCTCGCCCGCGCCGCGGTTGAACAGGCTGGGCGCGGGCGATACTCGGTCGCGCGGGGCGCGCAAGATGACGTCGATGCGGTCCACCACCAGCGCCAAGCGGTGCCCGCCGATCCGGGCGACGACGACCCGCTCGGCGCCGGTGAGCGCCCGGCCGGGCAGGCCGAGCAGCGCCCGCAGCGAGAGGGCCGGCAGCACCTCGCCGCGCAGCGGGAAGACGCCCAGCAGCACCTCCTCCGTGCGCGGCAGCGCGGTGAGGGCGGCAGGAAGCGCCACGACCTCGGCCACGGCGCCCAGCGGCAGGGCATAGTCCTGACCGGCCAGGGCGAAGGCCAGGAAGGCCAGCTCCTCCACCGCCGCCGCGGGCCGCGCCTCGGGGCGGGCCGGCGTGGCGCGGGCCTTGGTGCGGAAGGCGCCGAAGCGCTCGCGCAGGGCCACGTCGAGGTCGAGCCAGCGGGCGCCGTCCCCCTGGTCGAGCAGCAAACGCCCGTCGGCAGGCTGGGGCCCCTCGCCCTCGACCGCCCGCAGGGCCTCCACGGCATCCACCGCCAGCCCGACCGGCGGATCGTGGCGGAGGATCACGACGCGCTCCGCTGCGGCCGACAGATCCTCGGCGCCCAGCAGGCGGCGCAGCGAGACCACCGGCAGCACCGCGCCGCGCAGATGCATGACGCCGAGCAGCACGGCCGGCCCGTTCGGCACGCGCGTGATCCTGGGGCCGCGAATCACCTCGGCCACGCCGGCGGCCGCCATCGCGACCCGCGCATCGCCCGCCCTCACCGTCAGGCGATGGGTGCTTGTGGGCGGCACCGCCTCAACCTTCTGCCGAGCGGCTCAGCTCGTTGGCCAGCAGGGCGATCTCCTCGATGGCGGCGGCGAGGTCCTCGGAGCTCTGCGACTGCTGCCGCGCCGCCGTTGCCGCCTGCGCCGCGGCACGGCTGGCCTCGTCGGCCGCGGCCGCGATCTGGCCGATGCCGACGAGCACCTGCGAGCTGGCCGCCAGGATGTCCTCGCTGCCGCGCGCGATGTCGTCGGCGCCGGTGCGCAACGAGACGGTCTCGGCCGCCATCATCTCCATCCGCTCGTCGATGGCGCGGTTCTTCTCCACCTCGGCCTCGGTCAGGGCCGAGATCTGGTCCACCTCGCGGCGCACCTTGCCGATCTGCGCGACGATGGTCGTCACCAGATCCTTGGCGGCTTCCGCGTTCTGCGCGGCGTCGCGCGCCAGGGTCCGGATGTCGCCCGAGACGACGGCGAAGCCCCGGCCGGATTCGCCGGCGCGGGCGGCCTCGACGGCGCCGCTGGTGGCGAGCATCGTCGTCTGGACCGCGATGAGCGCGAGCCCGTCCACGATCTTGCCGATGGCGACGGTCTCGGCCCCCAGCCGCTCGATGATGTCCTGCACGGCCGCGTTCCCGTCCAGCGCGGTGGCCACGCCGGCGATGAGCGCGCCCACGGCCTTCCGGCCGCCGGCGATGAGCTCCGCGACCGTCGAGGCCCGGGCGGCGCTGGCCTTGGCCGTGGCGGAGGAGGCGCGGGCGGCCTTCTCGATCTGCGCCATGGCCGTGCCGGCCTGCTGCGTCGCCGCGGCCTGGATCTGCGCGCCCCGGCTGATCTGGTCCACGGCGACGAGGATCTCCCCGGCCGAGCCGGAGAGCTCCTGCACGGTCGCCGACAGCTCCTCGGCGGCGGCCGCCGCCTCCTGCACTGCCTGGGCCCCGCCGTCCCCCTTCACCAGAAGCTCGGTCATCTCGGCCAGGGCGGCGGAGGCCACCTGGCTCTGCTCCAGCGACTCGCCCTGCTGCTGGACCGCGCGCTGCGCCTCGGCCGCGGCCGCGGCCTGCTCCTCCGCAGCGCTGGAGACGCTTTCGGCGCCGCGCCGCGTCTCACTGGCGGCCGCAACCGCTTCGACGGCCCCGAGCAGGATCGCCTGGCTCTCGCCGGCGAGAGCCGCCATCTCGCGCCGGACGGTGCCGAGCGTCTCGTTGACCTGGGCGGCCGCATTCGCCTCGGCCTCCGCCTGCGTCGCGGCCTGGCGAAGGCGGCCGGCCACGTCCCGCACCATGGTCGCGATGCCCTCGGCCAGGGACTGGATGTCGAGCGAGCGCTTCTCCGCCGTCTGGGCCAGGGCCCGAACCTCGTCCGCGACCACCGCGAAGCCGCGGCCGTCGTCGCCGGCGCGGGCCGCCTCGATGGCCGCGTTCAGGGCGAGAAGGTTTGTCTGGTCGGCGATATCGGCGACGCCCTGGGTGATCTCGCCGATCCGCGCCGCGTGGGCCTCCAGAGCGCCGATGACCTCCACGCTGCCCATCTGGCGATGCGCATTGGCGCTCACGGCCCGGACGGAGGCGTCGATGGCCGATCCCACCTGCGTCAGCAGGGTCTGCATCGCCTCGGTGCGCTGGCGCGAGGCCTCGGCGCGCTCGCGGGCCTGGCCGAAGGAGGCCGTCATCGCGACGACGGAGGCCAGGGATTCATGCGCGGCGCCGGCCGCCTCCTCCGCGCCGGAGGCGATCTGCCCGAGCGCGCGCCGCAGTTCCTCGACGGCGGCAGCCGCCTGGGCGATGCCGCCGGCCAGCTCGAGGCTGGCCGCCGCCATCCGCTCGCCGGCATTCTCCCGGCGCGAGGCGGGCTTGCGGAGGGGAGGGCGTTTCGCGGGGACGCTGGCCTTGGGCGGCTCCGAGGCCGCCGCCGGGCGCGGCTTCGGTCGGCTCGCGAGCGTCGTCGTCTTCACCAGCGCCATGTCCGATCCCGTCGCCCCGTGTCCCAGTCTCCCGTCATCCAAGCACGTTTGGCGGCACACGCCCATGATCGCGACGGGGAACGCCTTCGCAAGCATCTGTATTCGATGAACTATCCTTCTATGGGAGAGATGGGGGGGGCGGCTTGATCGGCCCCGGCCGGTCCGCGATAGACTGCATCGGGACTATCGGACGCGTGGACGCGACGCCGCTTGTGCGACAGCCTCATCCTGATGGTGCCCTGCCGGACAAGCCCGCGGGTCTCGGAGACAGAATGCCAGCCGCTCCTATCGCTCCGCGGACGATCCTCTTCGTCGAAGATGAGGTCCTCATCGCCATGGTCGCCAGCGCGATGATCTCGGACCTCGGCTACGAGGTGCTGGAGGCGAACTCCGGGGCACAGGCGATGGAGATCCTGGAGAGCGACGCCGCGGTCGACCTGCTCATCACGGACTATTCGATGCCGAGGATGACGGGCGCCGAGCTCGTGACGGCCGCGCGCGGGCTGCGACCCGGCCTGCCCGTGCTGGTCGCGACAGGCTATTCGGAACTGCCCGAAGGCTTCGATGCCGGCCTCCCTCGGCTGGGCAAGCCCTATCAGCAGGAGCAGTTGAGGACGGAGATCGAGAAGCTGCTCGGCGCGCCGTGATCCGGCCGGGCGGCGCCCCGCGGAACGGAGCCGGCGCCGGGCGCATCGCATAGGGCGCGCCCGGCGCCATGTGGGCCGGCTCGGGCCACCCTCGTTTATCGGCCCGAGGCGACATGCTGCGGGAGGCGACGCCGCCCTCCTTGAAGGACCAGCTCCGCCGCCTTGTCCCGTCGCGCGGCCGGAGCGGCGCCTATCGCCGGCCGATGACGTGGATGGGGCGCGGGATCGAACCGCCGAGGACCCTGCAACCCTCTGCCGTGATCACGATCGATTCGCTGATGCCGACCGTGAAGACGCCGAATTCCCGGAGCGTGATCGGGATGTGGAAGCACATGCCCGGCTCCAGCTTCATGTCGATCCCGTCGAACAGGCTCATCACCTGCCACTCGCCCCAGTCCGGCGCGAAGCTGACGCCGAGCGAATAGCCGGAGCGCTTGCGGTAGCGCTCCGTCATGCCGGCGGCGTCGATGACTCCCTGCGCGGCGCGATGGATGTCGGCGGGGGTATGCCCCGGCCGGGCGGCGTCGATGGCGGCCGCCAGCGCCGCCAGCGTCACGGCTTCCAGCTCGCGGGCCAGTTGCGGCGGCTCGCCGAGCCAGGCGGTGCGCATCAAGCCGGAATGATAGCGATCGGAGCAGCCGGACATCTCGAGGAAGACGGCATCGCCCGCTTCCAGCCGGCGCCGGCGCCAGGTCGCGTGCGGCACGCCGGATCGCGGCCCGGAGGAGACCAGCGGCTCCATGCCCATGTACTCGGCCCCGCCGGCGATGGCGGCCTGCATCATCGCGGCGACGACGTCGTTCTCGGTCGCGCCGACCCGGATGGCGGCAAGCCCGGCGAGGATGCCGGCGTCGGATTGCGCCACCGCACGCTCGATCGCCGCGAGCTCGCCCGCGGACTTCACGCGGCGCATCTCCTCGACGATACCGGTCGCATCCTCGGGCCGATGGGGAAGGGCGTCGACCAGGGTCTCGTAGAAGGAGATCGGCAGGAACCAGCCGCCCTTCTCGATGCCGATGCGACCCCGGCTGAGACCGAGGCGCTCCAGGGCATCGAGGAGAATTCCCGCTGGCGCCGTGCCGTCGCCATAGGTCTCGAAGGCGGGAAGAAAGCTGTTGCGCAGGAAGTTGGTGAGCTCGAGCTGCCGCAGCAGGAACAGCGGCTCGCCGGCCGCCGGCAGGATCAGGCATTGGAAGGTGTAGTAACCGGGGGTCTGCTGCCCGGTCAGCCAGAAGATGTTTTCCGGGCCGGTGAAGATCGCCGCGTCCAGGCCGCGCGCCGCGAGGGCCTGGCGGGTGCGCGCCAGGCGCGCCGCGTATTCGGCGGCGGGGAAGACGGCTTCCACGCCGCGTGGGCTGGTGGTCATGGCTGGTGGTCCCACAGCATCTCGCATCCTTCGAGCCCATGTTCCGCAAGGCCGAGCCCGGGTCCAGCCGGCAGGTCCAGGCCCCCTGCCCCGTAATGGAGCCTGCCGGCCGGATCCCAGCGGAGCTGGTCGGCCCCGTAGAGCTCGCGCAGGGTCACGCCGAGCGCGATGGAGGCATGGGCGGCGGCGAGCGTGCTCGCCGCGCCCTCGTTCATCTGCCCGACCATCACGCCGATTCCGGCACCTTGCAGTCGGTGTCCCGCTGCCATGAGGCGGTCGATCCCACCCAGCTTGGCGAGCTTCAGATGCGCGAGCGGCACCGCGCGCGTCGCGGCGAGGCGCTCGACCGCCGCCACGTCGCCAAGGCCCTCGTCGAACATCAGCGGCACGGGCGACGTTTCCGCCAGCCGCGCGGAGCCTGCCCAATCCCCGGCGGCCAGGGGCTGCTCCAGGTATTCGAGCCCGAGGCGTCCGAGCTCCAGCAGCCGCGGCCCCGCCTCGGCCTCGCTCCATCGGCCGTTCGCGTCCGCGGAGAGCCTCAAGGCGGAGCCGAAGCGGTCCCGCAGCAGGCGCAGGCGGCGCAGGTCGGTGGAGAAATCCTCGACGGCGATGCGCAGCTTCAGCTCGTTGAAGCCGCGCGCCACATAGGCCTCCGCGCGCTGCATCAGGGTATCGTCGTCGCACCAGAACAGGGTCTGGTTGGTGGTGCTGCGCGGCTCGAAGCCAGCGCCGAGGAGCTGCACCAGCGGCAGGCCCGCCGCCCGCGCCGCGCCGTCCTGCGCCGCCATCTCGAACAGCATGCGCGCGGGCGCCGACAGTCCCGGCAGCGCGGCGTCCATGGCCGGGGTGAAGTCCGGCCAGGGCAGATGCCAGTCCAGCCGGAGCGCGGCATCGAGAATCTCGGCCTCCAGCACGGGGGCGGCGACGCCGGTCAGGTACTCGATGTTGGTGCGGCTGGCGCCGACCGCGGCCAGCGCGCCGTCGCGCTCCACCACGAGGCGCAGCTCGCGCAGGCCCGGCACCTGGCCGGAGGTGGCCGTGTGCAGCGCCATCCCGCCCTCATAGGCGAGCGGCACGGCGACGATGCTGATGCGCAATCCCATGCTCCTGTATCGTCAGTGCGAGAGGTGGCTGAGGAAGCGCGTCAGCCGGTCCGGGATGCCGCTCCCGGTGCCGAAGAACTCGTCGGGCGGCGCGGTGAAGACGACGGATCCGCCGTCCATGAAGACGACCCGGTCGGCGGCGCGGCGCGCGAAGCCCATCTCATGCGTCACGACGAGGCTCGTCATGCCCTCCTCCGCCAGCTCCTGCATGACCTGCAGCACCTCGCCCACCGTCTCGGGGTCGAGCGCACTGGTCGGCTCGTCATAGAGCATCAGCGCCGGCTCCATGGCGAGAGCCCGGGCGATGGCGACGCGCTGCTGCTGGCCGCCGGACAGCTCGTCGGGAAAGGCATCCGCCTTGTCGGGCAGGTGGACCTTGTCCAGCAGCGCGCGGGCCCGCTCGCGCGCCCGGCCGAGGCTTTCGCCCTTCACGCGGAGCGGGGCGAGAACGATGTTGTCCAGCGCGTTGAGGTGCTGGAACAGCTCGAAGTTCTGGAAGACCATCCCGATGTGGCGGCGGACCTCCGGCGCCTCGCGCTTGGTGCTGCCGGCGATGTCCCGGCCCTCGAACAGGATGCGGCCGTCCTCGATCGGCTCCAGCAGGTTCAGGCAGCGCAGCAGAGTGGACTTGCCGGAGCCGGAAGGCCCGACGATGCAGAGGCACTCGCCCCGGTCGACGCGGAGATCGACCCCGCGCAGCACCTTCAGATCTCCATAGGATTTGTGCAGCCCGGCGACGTCAAGCAGCGGCTCCCCGCTCATCGGACGCGCCCTCCATCCGCGGTGGCGGCCAGAAAGCGCCCGAGGAGGCCGCCCTGCGCGGGCCGGCCGCGGCGCCGCAGCGTCGCTTCCAGCAGGGCCTGCAGCACCATGAAGACGGTGGTCATCGCGAGGTAGTAGATGCCGGCGGCGCTCAGCGCCTCCAGGTAGCGGAAGTTCGAGGAGGCGGCCTGGTTGGCCACCAGCAGCAGCTCCTCGACGGCAATGACGGACACGATGGCGGAGAGCTTCAGCATGCCGATGAACTGGTTGCCGATCGGCGGGACGATGATGCGCATGGCCTGCGGCAGCACGACCCAGCGCATGATCTGCATCTCCCGCATGCCCAGCGCCCGGGCGGCCTGCCGCTGCCCGGCGCCCACGGCGCGGATGCCGGAGCGCATGATCTCGGCCATGTAGGCGCCCTCGTTCAGCGACAGCGCCAGCACCGCGCAGGCGAAGCCGGAGAGGACGAGGCCGAAGCCCGGCAGCACGTTGAAGGCGAAGATGAGCTGGAACATCACCGGCGTGCCGCGGAAGATCCAGAGATACGTCACCGCCAGCGCGCGCGCCGGCCAAAGGCGCACCTCCTGCAGCAGGGCGACCACGAGGCCCGCCAGCATGCCGCCGGCCAGCGAGCAGAGGCTGATCAGCAGGGTCATGCCGGCGGCGGTGACGAAGCGCTCGCTCGACAGGTAGCGAAGGACGAACTCCCAGGACGTCATCGGCCGCGGCGGGTCAGAACATGCTGCCTTCGCGCGGGAGGTTGTACTTCGCCATCAGCCGCAGATAGGTGCCGTCGGCCGCGACCTGCTGGATCGCGGCCGAGATGGCCGCCGCCATGTCCGTCTCGCCCTTCCGCACCGCGATGCCGATGCGGGTGCCGAATTCGAAGACCTCACCCACGGCCTGGTAGACGTCCGACAGCTCGGAGACGATGCGCGCCACGCCGGCGGTGCTCTCGTAATAGGCGTCGGCGCGGCCGTTCCGCACGGCGAGCGCCGCCTCCTGCGCGCTGGGCAGGGTCATGACCGTGAGCTCGGGCTTTCCGGCCGCCTTGCAGGCTTCGGCGTCCTGCCGCGCATAGGTCTCCTGGATGCCGCCGAGCGTCACGGCCACCCGCCGCCCGCAGAGATCCTGGCGGCCCGCGACGTTGCCCGGATTGCCGCGGCGGACGACCATCTGCTGGCCTATCAGCATATAAGGAACGAAGTCGACCTGCTCGGACCGCGCCGGGTTGATGTACATGGCGCTGTTGATGATATCGACGCGGCGGCCCTGCAGGGCCGGAATCAGGCCGCGGAACTCCATGTTCACGGGGTTGGGCTCCAGCCCCATCCTGGCGGCGACGGCCGCGCCGAACTCGATGTCGAAGCCGACCATCCGGCCGTCCTGCATGAATTCGAAGGGCGCGAAGGTCGCCGCGACGCCATAGGTCAGCTTGCCGGCGGCGACGAGGCCCAGCGATGCCGTCGCAGGCTGCGCCGCGACCTGACGCTGCAAGACCAGAACGCCGGCGGTCGCGCCGAGAAGGTGCCGGCGGCGAAGGAAGGTGCGGGAGATCGACATGTCAGTTCCTCGGATCGCGATAGCCATTGTCGAAAGCCATTGAAGCAATTCCCGTGCCGAGGGTCTCGCCGGTGGGCAGGCTCACGAATCCGCCAGGTTTTCGCGCAGCGTGCGCCCGGTATAGGCGGTCCGGAACCGGCCGCGCCGCTGCAGCTCGGGCACCAGCAGGTCGGCGATGCCGATCAGGTCCAGCGGCATGGAGGCGGCGTGGCCGAGCATGAAGCCGCCGCGGCTGCCCGTCGCCTCGAAGGCCTCCTCCAACCGGTCGGCGACATGTGCGGGGCTGCCGGCGACCGTGGTGTCGTAGTTGCAGGCGTCGCGCCGCCCATGCTCGAAGAAGTCAGCGCGGGTCATGGTGCTGTCCGGCCCGAGGCGGACGGAGAGCTCGTGCAGGAAGCCCATGGGCGAAGCGTTGCCGGCGATGATCTCCTGGTGCAGCTCGCGGATGGTGAAGCTCTGCGGCAGCTTCGAGAAGTCGTAGCCGCAATTGTAGGAGAGGTAGGCGCCCACCGCCTCGTCCGTGAAGGAGGCGGCCAGCCGGTCCAGCCGCGCCACCGCCTCCTCCGTGGTCTCCGCCACCACGATCGGCGTCTGCCAGAGGATGCCGACCTGCTCGGGGTCGCGGCCCTGGGCCGTCAGCGCCTCGTCGAAGGCCTTGCGCTGGCGGATCTGCAGCTCCAGCGGCATGTCCCCGCCGAAGACGATATCGGCGAAATAGGCGGAGGCGCGGATGCCGCGCGGCGACCCGCCCGCCTGGATCAGCACCGGCCGGCCCTGCGGCGAGGGCGGCGTGTTCAGCGGGCCGTCCACCCGGAAATGGGTGCCGTGATGGTGGACGTCATGGACCTTGCTCGGGTCGCCGACACGGCCTGTCGCGCGGTCCCAGAGCATGGCGTCCGGCTCCACGCTGGCCCAGAGCTGGCGGCAGACGTCGACGAACTCCTCCATCCGGTCGTAGCGGGCGCCGTGGTCCATCAGCTCGCCCATGCCGAAATTGGCGTAGTCCGACCGGCGCGTGGACGTGACGAGGTTCATCGCGATCCGCCCCTTGGTGAGGTGGTCCAGCGAATTCATCAGCCGCGCCGTGTAGTAGGGGTGCATGAAGGTGGAGGAATAGGTCAGCCCGAAGCCGATATGCTTCGTGACCCGGGACATGGCCACCGCGATGGGGTTGAGATCCTGGCGCGGCCAGTTCACGCCCCATTCCACGGCGGCGTCGCGGCTGCCGCGCCAGGTGTCGGGCACGCCGGTGCCGTCGCCGGAGAAGATGATGTCCAGCAGGCCTCGCTCGGCGATGCGGGCCATCTCCTCGAACATCTCGATGTCGGGAAAGGTATGGCCCGGCCAGGCGCCCGGCATGAGCCAGCGGCCGGCCATGTGCGAGTAGGAGAAGTCGAAGCCGAGGTGCATCTTCTGCTTGGGCATGCGGGATTCCAGCTATGGCGGCGCGGGCCCAGCAAGAAAGGGACCAGGGCGTCCCCCGGCCGGGCCCGGCCGTTCAATCCAGCCGGGCGCCCGAGATGCGGACCAGCTCGGCCCAATAGGGCCTCTCCTTCTCCGCGCGCTCGCGCATCTCCTCCGGCGTCGTGCCGGTCAGCTTCGCGCCCGCGACGGCCGCGCGCTGCGCCAGGTCGGGCCGCGTCGAGAGCTGCCGCAGCCGCGCCGAGACGGCCTGGACGATCGCGTCGGGCGTTCCGGCCGGGGCGATGAAGCCGGCGAAGATGGTCGTGGTGAAATCCGGCATGCCGAGCTCCGCCATGGTCGGGATCTCCGGCGCGAGCGGCGAGCGCTCGCGGTCGGTGATGGCGAGCGCGGTCACGTCGCCGCGGTCGATCAGGCCGCGCCAGCTCGCGAGGTTGTCGATCGAGAACTGCACCTCGCCGCGCAGCATGCTGGGCGTCGCCTCGCCGGCGCCGCGGAACGGCACGTGGGTGACACGGATCCCGGTCCGCAGCCCGAAGAGCTCGCCCAGCAGGTGCGAGGTGAAGCCGACGCCGCTGCTGCAGAAGGAGAGGCCGTTCGGCTGCGCCCGGCCCCAGGCGATGAACTCGGGCAGCGTGCGGGCGGGGACGATCCGCGTCGGGACGATGAGGACGTTCGGGTTCTCCCAGCAGATCGACACGCAGGCGAGCGCGCGCATCGGCTCGATCGCCATGCGCTGGTAGAGGTAGGTGTTGGTGATGAGCTGGGTGACGGTGGTGACGCCGAGCGTGTAGCCGTCGGGCGTGCTGCGGGCCACGGTCTCCACGCCGATATTGCCGCCGGCGCCGGCCCGGTTCTCGACCACGAAGGGCTGGCCAAAAGCCGTGGAAAGCTCGGCGGCGAGGATGCGGCCAATGACGTCGGAGGAGCCGCCCGGCGGATTGGGGACGATCACGCGGACCGGCCGCGTGGGATAGTCGGGCGTCTGGGCGGAAGCCTGGCCGAGGGCGGCAGCGGCGGCCGTGCCGAGCAGGGTGCGGCGAAGCAGGGGGGAACCGACGAGGGGCATGCGGCATCTCCAATTCCGGCCGCGGCAGCGGCGGAGGCTTCAGGAACCGTCGGCGATACTCCCACCCAGTCTCGCGATCTCCGCTCGTTGGCGGAGACGATCAGGCGACGCGGTAGCCCTCGCGCCGCAGCGTCGTGCCCGCTTCATCCAGCGAACCGTCCGGCATCAGGATCACGCCGTATTCATCGAGAGCCGCGGCGGCACTGACGAGGCCCGCCAGCACATCCTGCCGCACCGCCTCGGGATCGCGCGCGAGGGGATCGCCGAAGCCGCCGCCGCCCGGCAGCAGCAGCCGGATCTCGTCGCCCGGCATGAGGCGCTGGCCGGCGCCGGGGCGGACGGACCGGCCGTTCAGCGTCAGCACCGTGCCGCGGCCGGCGCCGCCGCCCTGCCGCCCCTGGATCGGATAGGTGGAATCGGGCGCGCGGGTCGAGCCGCGGAGCGTCGCGGTGACCGGGCCTGGCGGCGCGTGGCCGTCGGCAGGGATGCCGAAGATCACCTCCTGGCCGATGCCGCCGCGATGGCGACCCGGGCCCGCGGTATCGGTCGCAAACTCGCGCTTGCGGTAGACGAGGCAGGTGTCGTTCTCGGTGACCTCGACGGGGATGGCGGCGGTGTTGAAGGGGAAACACAGGCTGCCGTAGCCGTCATGGTCGATCCGCGCGCCGAAGCCGCCCGCATGGGAGACGATGGAGAGGAACTCCGTACCGTCGCTCTTGCGGCCGTTGAAGTACATGGCGACCAGCGGCGTCGAGCCGCAGGAGGCGATCACCTGGTCGGGCAGGATCTGCGCCAGCGCGCCGAAGACGATCTCCGGCAGGTTGTGCGCGATCACCGTGCGGCCCCAGGTGGGCGCCGGCGGGTTGCAGTTCATGACGCTGCCGCGCGTCGCCTTCACGGTGATGGGCTCGATGCAGCCGGCATTGTTCGGCACGTCCGGGTCGAGCAGCACCTTCACCGCATAGATCGTGTAGGAAGAGGCGAAGGGAAGCGTGACGTTCACCGCCGCCTCCACCTCGGGGCTCGATCCGTCGTAGTCGAAGGAGATGGTCTCGCCCGCGATCTCGACGGCGAGCTGGATCAGGATCGGCTCGGTCAGCGTGCCCACCGGCGGCAGGCGCACGGCGTTGCGGTAGATGCCGTCCGGCAGCTCGCGGATACGGGCGCGCATGCTGCGGCTGCTCAGCGCGATGATCGTGTCCGCCAGCGGCGCGAGGTCGGGGAAGTCGTATTCCCGGATCATCTTGCGCAGGCCGTGGGCGCAGATGCTGTTGGCCGAGAGCTGCGCGTTCACGTCGCCCAGCACCTTCGGCGCCATGCGGACATTGGCGCGGATGAAGCTGAAGACGGTCTCGTTCGGCTTCCCCGCCTCGAAAAGCTTGAGGATGGGGATCTTCAGCCCCTCCTCGTACATGTCCTTGGATTCGATCGAGGCCATGCGCCCGCCGATGTCGAGGTGGTGCACGACGCAGACGGTGAAGCCGACGAGCCGGCCCTCCAGGAAGACCGGCTCGGCAATGGTCATGTCGAGCAGGTGGCCGGTGGCGATCCAGGGGTCGTTCGTGATGATCACGTCGCCCTCGGCCAGGCTGTCGATGGGATAGGCCTCCATGAAGGCCCGCATGACGTTGGGCATCATGGCGATGAAGCCCGGCGCGGTCTGGGTCGAATGGACCAGCATGTTGCCGCGCGCGTCGAAGATGCCGACGCAGTAGTCGTGATAGTCGCGCACGACGATGGAATAGGAGGTGCGGACGAGCCCGGTCGCGGCCTCGTCCACGATGGAGATCAGCCGGTTCCAGAGGATCTTCGTCAGGATCGGGTCGAGGATGGCCATATGTCGTTTCTCCTCAGCCCAGCTCGACGAAGATGGCGCCGCTGGGATGCACCGTCAGGCGATCCCCCGCGCGCAGCACGAAGCCGGATTCGCGCTCCTGCACGACCACGGGCCCGGCCAGCTCCTCGCCGGCCGGCAGGGCGGCGCGGTTCACGACCTCGACCTCGATGAACCGGTCGCCCGCCGCGTCGTAGACCTGGCGGAAGCCCAGCCGGCGCTGCGTCGCCGGGGCGAAGACGCCCAGGCTGACCAGGCGCTGGCCCGGCCGCTCGCCGATGACGCGCAGCGTCGCGATCTCCACCGGGGATTCGTCGCCGGCGCGGCCGTAGAGCAGGCGGTACTGCTCCGTGAACCGCCCGGCCAGCACGGAAGAAAGGCCGGCGCCCAGCTCTTCCGGGGCAAACTCGATCTCGAGGGGGTATTCCTGGCCCTGGTGCCACATCTCCGCGACGAAGCGGAACCGCAGCCTTGCCACGTCGCTCGCCATGGTCGCCGCGACCTCCGCCCGCAGCGGACCGAGGATGGCGGCGACGGCGTCGGGCGGCATGTCGCGCAGCAGGCGCTTCACCGGGCGCGTGCGCTCGAAGGCGGGCGGCGCGGTGAGCAGGCCGATCGAGGACATGACGCCGGCATGGGGCGGGAAGACCACGCGCGGGCAGCCGAGCTTGCGCGCGAGCTCGATGGCATGCAGGGGCCCCGCGCCCCCGAAGGCGATGACGGAAAGCTTCGTCGGGTCGCGCCCCTTCTCGGCGATGTGCAGCCGCGCGGCGCCGGCCATGGTCTCGTTGACCAGGTCGAAGATGCCGTGCGCGGCCCGGGCCACGCTGATGCCCAGCGGCGCCGCGACCGCACCCTCGATGGCCCGCTCCGCTGCCGGGCGGTCCAGCTTCATCTCGCCGCCGAGGAAGTAGTCCGCGTCGAGGAGGCCGAGGATGAGGTCGGCATCGGTGATGGTCGGCAGGGTGCCGCCCTGGCCGTAGCAGGCCGGGCCGGGATCGGCGCCGGCGCTGTCCGGCCCGACCGACATCAGCCCGAGCCGGTCCAGCCGGGCGATGCTGCCGCCGCCGGCGCCGATCTCGACGAGGTCATAGACGGGGACCGCCACCGGCAGCCCGCTGCCGGCGACGAAGCGGTGCACGCGCCCCGCCTCGAAGCGCCGGGCCCGGCCGGCCCGGCCGTCGGCGATGACGCAGAGCTTGGCCGTCGTGCCGCCCATGTCGAAGGAGAGAGCATCGCCGATCTCGGCCTGCCCGCTCATCCAGATGGCGGCCTCGACCCCCGCCGCCGGTCCGGATTCGATGAGCTGGATGGGGTAGCGCCGGGCGATGCCGGCGGTGGTGCTGCCGCCGTTGGAGAGCATGATCTCCAGCTCGCGCGCCGCGCCGCGCGCCGCGAGCTCCTGCGAGAGCAGGGCGAGATAGGCGTCGACCACCGGCTTCACATAGGCGTCCAGCACGGTGGTCGAGCTGCGCTCGAACTCGCGCGGCTCGGGGTTCACCTCATGGGAAAGGGAGACGGGAACGCCGGGCAGGTGCTCGGCCAGCAGCTCGGCGACGCGGCGCTCGTGCAGCGGGTTGCGGTAGGCGTGGAGGAAGCAGACTGCCACCGCTTCGATCCCCTCGCGGCGCAGCTGCCGGGCCACGGCGACCACGGCGGCCTCGTCGAGCGGCTTCAGCACCTCGCCATCGGCGTAGATCCGCTCCGGGATGCCGAAGCGCAGCGGGCGGGGCACGACGGGCTCGGGAAAGCGGATGCGCAGGTCGTAGACGTTGTACCGCTTCTCCAGCTGCTGCTCGAGGATGTCGCGGAAGCCTTCGGTGGTGAGCAGCGCCGTGCGGGCGCCCTTGCGCTCCAGGATGGCGTTGGTGACGAGGGTGGTCGCGTGGTTGATGCGCCCGGCGGAGGTCAGCAGGTCGGGGATGCGCCGGGACAGGAGCTGCAGGCCGGAGAGGACGCCGCGCTCGGGATCCTTCGGGGTGGAGAGGCATTTCTCGACGAAGACGGCGCCGTTGCGGCCGTCATGGACCGTGAAGTCCGTGAAGGTGCCGCCGATATCGATGCCGATCGAAAACATGCCCCACGACCCTCGATGCCTGGTGCGGAACGATGGACACCCGCGGGATGGCTGTACAGCCCCTTTCTGCGGAAGCTATTCGCCGGATCAGAAGATCAGCCGCCCCGGCGCATCCTCGTCGAGCGGCCAGATCGGCCGCTGCACATGGCGGTAGGGGATGAGGCGGTAGTCGTCGCGCCGCAGCAGCCCGTCCGAATGGATGTGCACCAACCCTTGGATGATCGGGTCGTAGGCCGCCCGGAAGTGGTTGCTCGACTTCAGCACCAGCAGCTTCCGCGCCGTCGGATCGATGCCGACATGGGTGAAGAGCTCCAGCCCCAGCGCCTGGGTGCGCGAGCTGTTCAGCACCACCTCCACGCCGCCGATACGGATCGCCGCCAGGTCGCCCAGCGCCGACTGGGCGGCGCCGAAGGTCTGCGTCGCGTCGCGCTTCAGGCCGATGACCTGCACGATCGCGTCGATCGGATCGCCGGACGCCGGCCCCGTCTTGCCGCCGAAGCGCAGAGGCAGCTCGGCCCCCTGCCCCGCCGCGAAGCAGGTGCGCACGGCGACGGGATCGTAGAGCGGCCCGAGCGCCACATTCTCCACACCGCGCTCGATCAGGCGGCGCAGGATGGTGGTGTTGTCGGAGGAGCCGCCGCCGCCCGCATTGTCCGCCGCGTCGGTGACGGCGATGGGCATGCCCGGCAGGGCGAGTGCCGCGTCGATGCCCTCGTCCACGCCGTGGAACCTCGGCGTGGTGACGCCGCGCAGCTGCAGGAACTCCTCGCCGAGTAGGGTCGCGACGCGGTCCGCGGCCGGCTTGTTCCCGTCGGCCAGCACCAGGATCCGCGCGCTCATCTCCGGCACGTCGGCATAGGGGTAGCAGTGGCCGATGGAGACGGAGAGGATGCCGTCCTTCCCCTCCATCGCGGCGGCGCGGTCCACGAAGGCGCGCATGGCCGGATGCGTGGTCGGGAAGCTGCCGATCTGCCGGCAGTCGTAGACCGACATCACGGGCTTCAGCGTGCCGCGCAGCTGGCCGAGGAGAAAATCCAGCAGCTCCTCCGCGCGCTCCACCGTGTCGGTGTGCGGGTACTCCTTGTACATCACGAGGATGTCGGCGAGGCCCAGGCGCTTCAGCGTCAGGTGGCAGTGCGGGTCAAGCTCGCAGGCGATCGGGCGGTCGCCGACGATGGCGCGGGCGCGCTCCAGGACGTCGCCCTCCACGTCGTCATAGCCGAAGGCGGCCATCGCGCCGTGGAAGCCGAAGAGCACGGCATCCACCGGCATCGCCGCCTGGAGCTGGTCCAGGATCTCGTCACGCATCGCCTCGTAATCGGCGGCGTTGGTGCGCCCGCCCGGGCTCGCGTGGAAGCAGCTGCCCTCGATCAGCGTGAAGCCGTCGCGCGCGGCGCGGCGGCGCGCGACCACGAGCTGCGCCGTGCAGGAGAGCGGCGCGTCCGGATGCTCGCCGGGCCGCAGGCAGACGGACTGCTCGTAATCCTCCAGGCTCGTCGGCACGGGCGAGAAGGTGTTGGATTCCGTGCCGATGGAGGCGGTGAAGATGCGCATCGCTCAGCCTTTCCGGACGCCCCAGAAGGCGGGGAAGCCGCCGGGGATGTCCCGCAGCGACCGGCTGAAGGCATTGGGCTCGAAGAACTGCCCGAGCGGCACATAGGGCACGTCGAGGAAGACCTGCTCCTGCATCTGCCGCGCGAGGGCCTTCTCCTCCTCGACCGATTTCGCCGCGAACCAGGCGGCGCGCAGCTCCTCCAGCCGGGGACTCAGCGGCCAGCCGGGGTTGCTGCGCTCGCCGAGGCCGCGGGTGTTCTGGTGCGCGGCGGGATTCACCGCCTCGTTGCCCGCGACGGAGGTGAAGTAGATGCTCCACCCGCCCTGGTCGACCGGGTCCTTCTTGAGGCGCCGCTGCTGGATGGTGCCCCAGTCCACCACCTGCAGGTCCACGTTGAAGCCGATGCGCCGCAGCAGGTCCGCGCCCACCTGCGCCATGGCGTTGAACTGCGCGTAGTCGCCGGGCGAGAGGATGACGACGCGCTCGTTGGCGTAGCCCGCCGCCATCAGCTCGCGGCGCGAGCGCGCGAGGTCGCGCGGGGCGCGCATCGCCTCCATGCCGGCGTCGTTGGCGAGCGGCGTTCCGTCGGTGAAGACGCCGACATTGTCGCGCCAGATGGAGCGGTCGTCGCCCGCCACGGCGCGCAGGAAATCGGCCTGCGTGACCGAGCGCAGCAGCACCCGCCGGATCTCCGGGTTGTTGAACGGCGCCTGGAGCTGGTTGACGCGCAGGATGGGCAGCGCGCCGTCGGGATCGAGCAGCTTCACCTCGAGGCTGCGGTTGCGCCGGAGCATCGGCAGCAGGTCCACCAGCGGCCGCTCCACCCAGTCCACCTCGCCGGCATTGAGCGCCGAGGCGGCGGTCGAGGGATCCGGGATGACGACCCACTCGACCCGGTCGAGATGGACGATCTTCGGACCGGCCGTGCGGCTCGGCGTGCCGTTGCCGCGCGGCACGTAGCCGGCGAAGCGCTCGTAGATCAGCCGGTTACCGGGCACGAATTCCGCGCGGTTGAAGCGGAAGGGCCCGCTGCCGATGAGCTCGGGGATCTGCCGGTCCGGCGGGCCGCTGGCGATGCGCTCGGGCATGATGGCGGGCATGTAGCTCGACGGCTTGCCCAGCGCGGCCGGCAGCAGCGCGAAGGGCCGCTTCAGGCGGAACTGCACCACCTTGTCGGAGACCGCGGAGAGCTCGTTCGTCGCGGCGTTCAGCTCCTGGCCGAAGGCGTCGCGGCGCCACCAGCGCTGCAAGCTCGCCACCACGTCGCGCGCCAGGACCGGCGTGTCGTCGTGGAAGCGCAGGCCGTCGCGCAGCGTGAGCCGCCAGGTGAGGCCGTCATCCTCGGTGGTCGTGCCCTCGACCATCTGCGGGCTCGGCGCGAAATGGTCGTCCACGCCGAAGAGCGTGTCGAAGATCATGTAGGCGTGGTTGCGCGTGACATAGGCGGTGGTGAAGGTGGGATCGAGCACGCCCACATCGGTCTGCGGCACGAAGCGCAGCAGGCGCGATCCCTGGGCCTGTGCGATCGCCGGCGCGAGCAGGGCGCCGCCGGCGGCGGCAAGGAGGCTTCGGCGCTTCATGTCGTCATCTCCAGGACAGGGTGACCAGAATGGGGACTGAGGGTTCGGGGATCGGTGAGGCGGCCGGTCACCGCGCTCGCGGCGACGGTGGCGGGGCTGGCCAGGAAGATCGCGGCCTCGCGGCTGCCCATGCGGCCGGGCGCATTGCGCGAGCCGGAGGAGACGCAGGTCTCGCCGTCGCCCAGCAGGCCCTGGTGCAGCCCGGCGCAGGCGCCGCAGCCGGGCACGGTGACGACGCAGCCGGCCTCGAGAAAGGTCTCCGTCAGCCCCTCGCGCATCGCGGCGAGCTGCACGGCGCGCGAAGCGGGGGTGACGACCATGCGCACGCCGGGCCCGAGGCGACGCCCCTGCAGGATGGCGGCGGCGGCGCGGAGGTCTTCGATGCGGCCGTTGGTGCAGGTGCCGAGGAAGGCCTGGTCGATGCGCGGCGCGCCCATCTCCGCGACCGGCGCCACGCGGTCCACGGCATGCGGACCGGCGACCATGGGCACGAGTCTGTCCAGATCGAGGCGCAGGCTGCGCTCGTACTCCGCGTCGGGATCGACCGATGGCCAGGTCTCGTCGCTGATGATGCCGAGGGCGGCGTAATGCGCCTCGGTCACGGCGTCCGGCGGCACCATCGCGGCCTTCGCGCCGAGCTCCACGGCCATGTTGCAGAGGGTCATCCGCGCGGCCATGCCGAGCCGCGCGACGCCGGCGCCATGAAACTCGATCGCGCGGTAGGCGGCGGCGCGGGGGCCGATGTCGCGCAGGAGCGTGAGGCAGACATCCTTGGCGTCGCAGCCTTCGGGCAGGCGCCCCTCCAGGACCACGCGGATGGTCGTCGGCACGCGCAGCCAGATGCTGCCCGTGGCCCAGACATAGGCCGTCTCCGTCGCTCCGATCCCGGTGCCGAAACAGCCGGCCGCACCCAGCGTGGTGGTGTGGGAATCCGCGTTGAGGGCGAGCTCGCCCGGCCGGACCAGCCCCTTCTCCACCGCGAGCTGGTGCGAGATGCCCTCGCCGACGTCGAAGAGCTGCGCGATGCTGTGCTCGGCGGCGAAGCGGCGGCCTTCGGCCTGGGCCGTGGCGCTGCCGATCGTCTCGGCCGGGGCGAAATGGTCGTAGAAGATGCCGATCCTCTCGGGGATGGCGAGCCGCGTGATGCCGGCACGGCGCAGGTGATGCAGGACCAGCGCGATCGTGTCGTCCGGGACGAAGCACCGGTCGGCCCGGACCTCCACGAGATCGCCGGCGCGGACCGGGCGGGACGCGGCACGGGAGAGGATGGCCTCGGCCAGGGTGCCCATCACGCCGTCTCCCGGAGGCGCGCCAGCAGCCCGCCATGCCGAAGGATGTCGAGCAGCATCCCCGGCAGCGGGGGCACGGCGAGGCGCGCCCCGCCGGCGTCCAGCCAGCCTTCCGCGAGGTCGGCGGCGACCGCGGCGCCGGTCAAAAGCGCCGGCAGCGCCTCGCAGGCGACGGCGGGCAGGCCGTTGTTGATGCAGTTCCGGAAGAAGAGGCGCCCGAAGGAGCGCGCGACGACCAGCGTCACGCCCGCGCCCTTGAGGGCCGTCACCGCCTCCTCGCGCGCGCTGCCGCCGCCGAGGTTCCATCCCGCCACCAGCACCCGGTGCGCCGCGACCCGCGCCGGCCACTCCGGGCCGAGCCCCTGCAGGGCGTGCCGCGCCTGCGCCGCCGGATCGGCGATGCCCATGTGGCGCGCGGGGTAGAGCAGATCGCTGTTCACCTCGTCGCCCACCACCAGCGCGGTGCCGGAGATCCTCATGCGCCATCGCCGCGGTAGCGCGCGTCGAGCGCCGCGACCCGCTCCAGCCCGAGGAGGTCGTTGAACTCGGCGAAGCCGGCCATGCGGTCGGCCATGGCGGCGTAGGTGCCCTCGCGCCGCACCTCGCCATAGAGGTCGCCCAGGATGCGCGTGACGGCGAAGACGACGTCCGGATTCTGCACGAAGCGGTAGCCGAGGCGCTCGATCTCCGCACCGCCGGGCGTGGGCGAGCGGCCGCCGAGGGCGAAGTTGAAGACCGTGGGGCAGTCGAAGAGCCTCGGCACCTCGGCCATCTGCTCCAGGGTCTCCAGCGCCTCGACGAAGATCATGTCGGCGCCGGCCTCGCGATAGGCCTGGGCGCGGTCGAGCGCGTCGGCATAGCCGGTGACGGCGACGGCGTCGGTGCGCGCCAGGATCACGAAGTCCTGGTCCTGCCGGGTGTCCGCGGCGGCGCGGATCTTCGCAACCATCTCCGCCTTCGGCACCACGCGCTTGCCGGCCATGTGGCCGCAGCGCTTGGGCGAGACCTGATCCTCCAGCTGGACGCCCGCGACGCCCGCGCGCTCGAGACCCCGGATCAGGCGGCCGACGTTGAGGTGGTTGCCGTAGCCGTCATCGCCGTCGCAGAGCACGGGGATGCCGATGCGATCGGCGATGCGGGCGGCGTTTTCCACCACCTCGGTCAGCGTGAGGTAGCCGACGTCCGGCAGGCCGAGCCGGCCCGCGGCGACGCAATAGCCGCTGACATAGGCGGCCTCCAGCCCCGCGCGCTCCAGCAGGCAGGCGGAGAGCGCGTCGTAGACCCCGGCCAGCGGGACGAGGCGCGGCTGGCGCATGAGGTCTCTCAATGCGGTGGTCGGCCGAGTCATTTGCAGAGATGCCGCACGCAGAAATCCTAGGACAATTCTTCCGGTGTCCGAGCATGGCATAATCGCCGGATAGGCAGCAATGGGCTCGGAAAATCGGCAGTCTGCACCTGTTCTTGCGCAATGAATCGGCATCACCAATGTGCCGTACCATCCTATTGTACTAGTATTTTGACCGAACCTCCGTTCGGACGCCTGGAAATCCGGCCTGCCATCCGCTAGAGCGGTTCCGCAACCACACGGCGCGCGCCCTACGACATGGCACCGAAGTACCAGGCTCTCGTCGACGATCTGGAAGAGGGGATCGCCTCCGGCCAGTTCCAGCGCGGCCAGCGCCTGCCGTCCCAGCGCGACCTCGCGGTGCAGTACGGCGTCACGATCGCCACCATCACGCGGGCCATCGGCGAGGCGGCACGCCGCGGCCTCGTCGTCGCGCGGCCCGGCAGCGGCACCTTCGTCCGCACGGCTTCAGGCAGTGCCACGCATCTGCGCTCCGAGGCCGACGGCGCCGACCTCCGTCTCAACAGCGTCCCGATGCCGCCCGGCATCCGGGCAGCACTGGCCGACGCCATGTCGGGCATCGCGAAGGAGGCGCGGACCGAGGAGATTTTCGGCTATCAGCCCGCCTCCGGCAGCGCCCGCCACCGGGCCATGGCAGCGCAATGGCTGCGGCCGCGCGGGCTGGAGGCCTCGGCCGAAGGGCTGATCCTGACGCATGGCGCGCAGCACGCGCTCTCCGCCTGCCTCGCCGCGCTGACGCGGAAGGGCGACACCGTGCTGTGCGAGGCCTGGACTTATCAGGGCTTCCACCGCCTCGCCGCCGAGGCCGGCGTCGTCCTGCGCGGCGTCGCCATGGATGCGGAGGGCATGGTGCCCGAAGACCTCGCGCGGCAGCTCGCCGCCACGGGCGCGTCGGTCGTGCTCTGCAGCCCGGCCGTGCACAATCCGACGATGATCACCATGCCGCTGCAGCGCCGACGCGATCTCCTCGCGGCCTGCCGCGGCACCTCCGCGCTGATCCTGGAGGACGACGTCTACGGCCATCTGGCGGGGGACGAGATCCCGCCGCTCGCCGCGCTCGAGGCGGATCGCGCCATCTACGTCACCGGCCTCTCCAAGGCGGTGGCGCCTGCCTTCCGCCTCGGCATCGTCCAGGCGCCGGCGCGCATCCGCTCCGCCGTGCAGCAGGCGCTGAGCGTGCAGCACTGGGTCGCGCCCAATTTCTACGCCGAGCTGCTGGCGCGCCTCGTGGAGAGCGGGGCCGCCGCGACCTGCCGGCGCGAGCACCGCGAGGAGATGCGCCGGCGCCTCGCCCTCGTGACGGCGGCGCTGGGTCCGGGCCGCTTCGTGCCGCCGGCGCTGCCGAGCTACCATCTCTGGCTTCCCGTTCCCGAGCCCTGGCGGCTGGACGACGTCGTGCGCGGGCTGGAGCGGCGCGGCGTGCGCGTGCTGCCCTCCACACAGTTCGCCGCGGGCGGGGCGGAGCTGCCGCCGCATATCCGCGCCTGTCTCGGTGCGCTGGAACCCGCGGCGCTGGAGCCGGCCTTCGCCGCCATCGGCCACCTGCTGACCGAGCAGCCCTGGACGCTCGATGCCATCACCTGACCTCTGGACCGACTTCCAACGCATCTGCGGATTCGGCGGCCGCCTCCAGGGCACGCCCGGCTGCGACGCCGCGTTCGATTTCGTGAAGGCCCGGCTCGGCGAGCTGGGCGGGGTGCAGGACGTGTCCACCCGCTACCACGGCTGGACGCTCGACGAGCTGCGCGTGACGGCGGGGGGCATGGAGCTTCCGGCGCTGGCGCTGCTCGGCTCTGCGCCCACGGCCGGCGAGGTGGCGCTGGAGGTCCTCGACCTCGGCCGCGGCACGCCGGACGAGATCGAAGCGGCCGGCGCGGCGGTGCGTGGCCGCGCGGTGATGGTGCGCCACGAATACACCTTCGCGCCCGGCGCCATGCACCGGCGTTACAAGCTGCGCGCGGCGGCCGAGGCCGGCGCCGCGGCGGTGATCCTGGTGCAGCCCATGCCCGGCGTCGGCGCCGTCTCCGGCTGGGCCAATGCCTGCCCGGTCCCGGTGATCGGCCTCGGCGCGGAAGCGGCGGAACGGCTGCGCGCGGCGGGACGGGCGCGCTTCCTGCTGCGGGCGCGCCATCACCTGTCCACGGCGCGCAATCTTGTGCTCGACCTGCCGGGCGGCGGTCCCGGTCGCGTCGTGCTCTCCGCCCATCTGGACGGTCATCCGCCGGCCGAGAGCGCGATCGACAATGCGACGGGCGTCGCCGCGCTGCTGGCCCTGGCGCGCGATATGGCGCCGCGCCTGAGCGGCCTCCCGCACGGCCTGACGGTCTGCGTCTTCGGCGCGGAGGAATGGTCGCTCTCCGGCTCGCGCGCCTGGCTCGCGGGCCTGCCGGCGGAGCGGATCGCCGCGATGGCGGCCAACCTCAACCTCGACAGCATCACCGGCAGCCCGAATCTCACCGCGCTGACATCGGGCTTCCCGGCGCTGTCCGAGGAGGTCGGCCGGGCGTTGCCCATCGCGGTGCACGAGCCTCTTGCGGTCAGCTCCGACCACGCAAGCTTTGCCGCGCATGGCGTGCCTGCGATTCGATTGATGGCCGGTTTCGGCGAGCCTGACAGCCTGGTGGCACGGATCCTGACGGCCGCCGACACGCGCGGGCTTGTGGCGGAGGAGGAGTTGCGCGCGGCCACGGCCTCTGCGGGTGCCCTGCTGACCCACTTCCTATCGTTACCGGAGGACCGAGCCGCCGCACTGCGCCGGGGCGCGGCGGATGCGAGGCCGGCGGTGAATGCACTGGCGGCGCTCCCGGCGCTGAATCCCTGACCAGATCGTAGCAACAGGAGCACGCCTCAACTTCGGGTGCGGAGAGCGCCTGGGCCCGGCAGCCCGGTAAAAATACCGAGCGGTCATCGTCCGAAATCGCAGGGAGGAGCTTGAGCAGCTCCTCCCCGCCACTGAGGAAGCGCCCGTCTCCGGAGCGCGGGGAGCCGCAACCATCAGAACCTGCGGTCGCGGAAGGGCGGATCGGCCGGAATGGCCCTCCTGCGAGACTTGGTGTCACGATTTGAGATGGCCGTGGAGCTTCGCAACCATCTCAGATCGTTCTCGAGAGTAGCGGCCTAGTTGCCAGCCTTCCGATACAGCAGAGAATGAATTGCCGGATATCGGGCGGAGCGGCGATTGTTGGCTGCTGCAGCCTCTTCCGCCCGACCAAGGCTGCACTGGCGTCCTAGCGTCACCGGCGTACGGAGCGCTGCCAGTTCCGGATCGATTCCGTCAGTATGATCCGTTCATGCGCGATCTTGGCCGCGAATTCCGTGGGCGTCGTCGGGTCCGGCTCGAAGCCCGCCGCCATCAGCCGCGTGCGCGCGGTCTCGTCGCGCAGCGCCGCGCCGACCGCGGCATTCACCTTCCCGACGATCTCCGCCGGCAAGCCTGCTGGACCGAAAAGCCCGACCCAGCTCGTCACGTCGAAGCCCGGGAAGCCGCTTTCCGCAAAGGTCTGCAGCTCCGGCAACGCCACGGAACGGCGCGCGCCCGTGCTGGCGATATAGCGCCCCCTGCCCGCATTGATCGCCGGCTGCGCCGAAGAGACGGTGATGCAGGCCACCTTCAGGTTGCCGGCCGCCACGTCGTTCCCCGCTTCGGCACCGCTGCGATAGGGCACGTGCTCCACCGGCAGGCCGGTGCGCTGTCCCAGCAGCTCGCCCGAGAGATGGCCCGCGCTGCCGATCCCCGAGGAGCCGAAGATCACCGGCCCGCCCCGCTCCCGCGCCTCGGCGATGAAGCCCTGCAGGTCCGTCGACCGGAAGTCGGTCGAGATGATCCAGACCCAGGGCTGGATGGTGACCCCCGAGATGTAGCTGAAGCTGGTTTCGTAGTTGATGGGGATGTTGGGCTGCAGCAGCGGGTTGATGATGTGGTTCGGGCTGTCGAACATCAGCGTGTAGCCGTCGGGCTCCGAGCGGGCCGCTGCGACCGCGCCAATGGTGCCGCCCGCTCCCGTGCGGTTCTCGATGATGAGCGGCTGGCCCAGTGCTTCGGACATCCTGGGCTGGATCAGCCGCGCCACGGTGTCGGCGGCGCCTCCCGCGCCGAAATTCACGATCAGCCGCACCGGACGGCTGGGATAGGGGCCTTGGGCACGGGCCGCCGGCGCCGCCAGCGACGCGCCGGCCCCAAGCAGCGCCGTGCGCCGCGAAAAACGGATGTTCATTGGATGTTTCCTCGGTCGTGCAGTCAGCGCGCGGCTTCGAAGGCCGCGATCTTGTCCTCGAAGCCCAGCGTGAAGCCGATCTCGTCCACTCCGGCCAGCAGCAGCCGCTTGCGGAAGGGATCGATGTTGAAGTGCCGTGCCACGCCGTCCACGCCCGTCACGGTCTGTGCCGCGAGGTCGATGGCGAAGGGCGTGCCCTGCATGGTGCCGGCCTGGGCGCGCAGCTCCGCGACCTCCTCGGCCGGCAGCACGATCGGCAGCAGGCCGTTCTTGAAGCAGTTGTTGTGGAAGATGTCGCCGAAACTCGGCGCGATCACGCAGCGGATGCCGTAGTCGTGCAGCGCGAAGACGGCGCTCTCGCGCGAGGAGCCGCAGGCGAAGTTCTCGTTCGCCACGATGATCCTGGCCTCGCGGTAGGCCGGCTGGTTGAGCACGAAGCCGTCGTTCTCCGTGCCGTCCTCGCGGAAGCGCAGGTCGCGGAAGAGGCATTCGCCGAAGCCCTCCTCGCGCTTCCGCCTCAGGAAGCGTCCGGGGATGATGGCGTCGGTGTTGATGTCGCGCTGCTCCATGGGCGCGGCGGTGGCGAGGAGGGTGTCGAATTTCGGCATCTCAGCCTCCGATCGTGCGGTGGTCGGCGAAATGGCCGGCGATGGCGGTCGCCGCCGCGGTCGCCGGGCTCACCAGATGGGTGCGCGCCTCCGGCCCCTGCCGCCCGACGAAGTTGCGGTTGGAGGTGGAGGCGCTGCGCTTGCCGGGCGGCACGCCATCGCCGTTCACGGCCAGGCACATGGAGCAGCCCGAATAGCGCCACTCGAAGCCCGCCTCCGTGAAGACGCGGTCGAGCCCCTCGGCCATGGCCTGCTCGCGCACCAGGCCGGAGCCGGGAACCGCGATGGCCTTCACGCCCGGCGCCACGCGGCGGCCGCGCAGCACCTCGGCGGCGGCCCGGAAGTCCTCGATGCGGCCATTGGTGCAGGAGCCGATGAAGACGTAGTCCACGGGCACCCGGGCCAGCGGCGTGCCGGGCTTCAGGCCCATGTAGTCCAGCGCGGCCTGCAGCACGCGGCGCTGGGCCGGGTCCTCGACGGTGCTCACATCAGGGATGCTTCCCGTGACGGGCAGCGCCTCCGAGGGACGGTTGCCCCATGTCACCATGGGCTCGATCGCCGCCGCGTCGAGGAAGACCTCGCGGTCGAAGATGGCGCCGGCGTCGCTCGGCAGGGCACGCCAGCGCTCCAGCGCCGCGTCCCGGTCGGCGCCCTTCGGGGCGTGGGGCCGGCCCTCCAGATAGGCGAAGGTCGTCTCGTCCGGCGCCACCATGCCGGCGCGGGCGCCGGCCTCGATGGACATGTTGCAGATGGTCAACCGTCCCTCGACGGAGAGCGCCCGCATGGTCGAGCCGGCATACTCGATCGCATGGCCGGTGGCGCCGTTCACGCCGATCTGGGCAATGAGCGCGAGCACCACGTCCTTGCCCGAGACGCCCGGCGCGAGCTCGCCCTCGATCGTCACGCGCATCGTCTTCGGCTTGCGCTGCCACAGCGTCTGCGTCGCCAGCACATGCGCAACCTCGGAAGCGCCGATGCCGAAGGCCAGCGCGCCCATGGCGCCGTGGGTGGAGGTGTGGCTGTCCCCGCAGAGGATCAGCATGCCCGGCAGGCTCAGCCCCTGCTCCGGGCCCATCACATGGACGATGCCGTGGCGGACGTCGGTCAGCCCGTATTCCGTGACGCCGGAGGCCTGGGTGTTGCGCGTGAGCGAGGCCACCATGTCCTTGCGGTCCTCGCCGTCGACATCCTCGAAGGCCCGGCTGGTGGTGGGCACGTAGTGGTCCGGCGAGGCGAAGGTCAGGTCGGGCCGGCGCACCTTCAGCCCGCGATCGGCGAGCTGCTTGTAGGGCGTGCGCGAGCCGTCATGGATGAAGTGGCGGTCCACGTAGAGGAGGCTCATGCCGTCCTCGTCGCGGAACACCTCATGCGCGTCCCAGATCTTCTCGAAGAGGGTGAGAGGGCGGGCCATGGCGGTCACGCCGCCGCGGCGATGGCCTCGGCCACCGCGTCGCCCATTTCCCTGGTGCCCAGCCGCTTCGCGCCGGGCTCCATGATGTCGCCGGTGCGGTAGCCCTGGGCGAGCACCTGGCGCACGCCGTTCTCGATGCGCCGCGCCTCGTCTTCCAGCTCGTAGGTGTAGCGCAGCAGCATCGCGGCCGAGAGGATGGCGGCGAGCGGGTTGGCGATGTCCTTCCCGGCGATGTCCGGCGCGGAGCCGTGGATCGGCTCGTAGAGGCCCTTGAGGTTGGTGCCGATCGAGGCCGAAGGCAGCATGCCGAGCGAGCCCGTCAGCATCGCCGCCTCGTCCGAGAGGATGTCGCCGAACATGTTGCCGGTGACGATCACGTCGAAATGCGTGGGCCGGCGCACCAGCTCCATCGCCGCGGCGTCCACGAAGAGGTGGGTGAGCTCCACGTCCGGATACTCGCGGCCGACCTCGATCATGATGTCGCGCCAGAGGCCCATGGTTTCCAGCACGTTCGCCTTGTCCACCGAGCAGAGCTTCTTCCGGCGCTTCTGCGCGGCCTTGAAGCCGGCATGCGCCACCTGGCGGATCTGCGGCTCGGTGTAGCGCATGGTGTTGATGGATTCGCGCGCGCCCAGGGTCTCGTTCACCATGCCGCGCGGCTCGCCGAAATAGATGTCGCCGTTCAGCTCGCGGATGATGAGCAGGTCGAGCCCGCGGATCACCTCGGGCTTCAGCGTCGAGGCGTTCTCGAGCTCGGGGAAGAGGGTGATCGGCCGGTAGTTGGCGAAGAGCTTCATGTCCTGCCGCAGCCGCAGCAGCGGCGAGCCGCGCGGGTTGCTGCGCTTCCAGGCCTCGTATTCCGGCCCGCCGATGGCGCCGAAGAGGATCGCGTCGGAACGCTCGATGAGGTCGAGCGTGGCCTGGGGCAGCGCCTCGCCGGTCTTCTCCACGGAGCTCCAGCCGATCTCGCCCTGGCCCAGTTCGATCGAGAGCTGGCCCTTTACGGCGTTCACGGCCTTCACGGCCTGGGGAATGATCTCCTGGCCGATGCCGTCGCCGGGCAGGACAGCGATCTTGATCTTGCGGTTGCTGAGCGACACCGACGACTCTCCTCCGACTGGTTGCTTCGACGTTGGGCTGCCCCGAAGGTTCGGGCAAATGGCGAGAGGCCAAGGGGGCTTCTCCGATGGAGAAATCATCGCCCCGGCTGGCTCTCCTATGGACAAGGGCAGGATGTTCGGGAAAGCCTGGGACGCATGGACCTCAAGACGCTCCGCCTCTTCGTGGCCGTCATGGAGACCGGCTCGATCACCAAGGCGGCCCAGCGCGAGAACATCGCCGTCTCGGCGGTGAGCAAGCGGCTGGCCCTGCTGGAGACGCGGCTGGGCAACAAGCTCTTCCACCGCCAGCCCGAGGGGCTGGAGCCGCTGCCCGCGGCCACGGTCCTGCTGCGCAACGTGCACAACGTGCTGCGCAACCTGGCCCAGATGCAGATCGAGATGGCGGAGTTCACCGAGGGCGTGCGCGGCACGGTCACCATCGCCGCCAGCACCTCGGTCGCCGCCTGCTACCTGCCGGACGAGCTGCGCGCCTTCTCGCTGCTGCATCCCGGCATCACCATCGCCGTGCGCGACGCGCTCAGCCGCGAGGCGGTGCAGATGGCGGCGGAGGGCACGGCGGACTTCTCCATCTTCGCCGAGCCCTATTCCGCGGGGGCGCTGCGCACGCTGCCCTACAAGACCGAGAAGCTGGTGGCCGTGCTGCCGGCGGGCCATCCGCTGGCCACCCGCCGCTCGCTCACGCTGAACGAGATGCTGCCCTTCGACTTCGTGGTGGGTCGGCCGGGCAGCTCGCTCAACACCATCCTCGATCGCGCCGCCGAGGCCGCCCAGCTCGAGATCCGGTCCCGCGTGCAGGTGGTGGGCAACGAGACCATCGCGCGCATGGTGGAGGCCGGGCATGGGCTCTCCATCCTGCCCGCCTCCCTGGCGCGGCCGCGGCGGTCCGGCGGCATGGTGGCGCGGGCTCTGCGCGAGGCCTGGGCCGCGCGCCACCTCCGCCTCTGCTTTCAGCCGCGCGAGAACATGACCCGGCCCGCGCGCCTCCTGGTGGACCATCTCACGGCGCAGGACCGGATCGTGGACCTATGAGGCGGCCGGATCGGGGATGCGATAGACGCGCGCGGCGGTGCCGCTGAACAGCGCGCGCTTCTCCTGGGGCGATGCGCCGGCCGCCAGGCGCTTGAAGGCGTTCCACAGCACGCCGTAGCCGCACATGCCCTTGTCCACGGGGAAGTTGCTCTCGAACATGCAGCGCGCCGCGCCGAAGGCCTCGATGCAAGTCTCGATATAGGGCTTCCAGGCCGCGGCGAGCTGCTCCGAGCCCGGCGGCTTCGGCAGATGGTGGAAGTCGAAGCCCGTGCATTCCATGGCGAGGCCGCCGAGCTTCATGTCGAGGTTGGGCAGCTTCGCCAGCTCGCGGATACTCTCGCGCCAGATGGGGAAGACCTCGGCCTGCCGGCCCTGGAAGGGCCCCGTGCCGATGGGGCCGCCGACATGGTCGAGGATGAAGCCGTTGTCCGGGAAGGCCTTCACCAGATCCAGCACCTCGTCCAGCTGGGTGTGATAGACCCAGAGATCGAGCGTCAGCCCGTATTCGCGCAGCCGCGCCACGCCATCGCGGAACTTCCCGTCCATCAGCGCGTGCGGGCGCAGCTTGATCGGATTGGTCCGGACGCCGGGATCGGGATGCCAGGCCGTGTTGTTGCGGATGCCGCGGAAGCGGGAGCTGGCGCGCAGCTGCGCCTCCAGCACCGGCGCCACCTCGTCGCCCAGCGCCAGCTCGGCCGAGCCGACGATGGCCTGGCAGGCGCGGATCGGCCCGTGGATGCCGCTGGCGCTCTGGGCGGCCGCGCCGTTCACGTATTCCGTCTCGCCGAGGCAGCGGAAGGGCTCCGGCCCATCCGCGCGGAACATGGCGTTGCACTGGACGAAGACGGTGGCGCGAATGTCGTGGCCGCTGCGCGTGTCCTCCAGCAGGTCGGGCAGGTGGTAGACCGCGTTGGGCCGCTCCCAGAGGTGATGGTGCGGGTCGATGATCGGCAGGCCGGGCTCGAGAGCCTTCTCGGTGACCTGCGCGAGCCAGTCCGGCCGGACGCCGAGATGCCGGACCTGCGCGACCTGGGAGGCGCTCATTCCGGACGGATTCCGGCGGAGCGGACCAACGGCAGCCATTTGTCGAACTCGCCGCGGACGAAGCGGGCGAAGTCCTCGGCGGAGCCACCCACCACCTCGGCGGCCTGGACGTCCGCCCAGCCTTCGCGGAACTCCGGCGTCGCGATGGCGGCGTTGCCGAGCTGGTTGATCCGCGCCACGAGGTCCGGCGCCATGCCGGCCGGGCCGAAGAGGCCATGCCAGATAGCGACGTCGAAGCCCGGAACCGCCGAGGCGATGGGCGGGATCTGCGGCATGAAGCGCGATGGCCGCGCCGAGCTGATCGCGATCGCCTGGACGTCGCCCGTGCGGATGGACTCCAGCCCCGAGGCACCGGTGCGCAAGGTGAGGTCCACGTCGCCGCGCATGATCGCCGACATCATCTCGCCGCCGCCGCGATAGGGGATGTGCACGAAGCGCGCGCCCGATTTCTGCGCCAGCATCTCCATCGTCAGATGGGCCGTGGAGCCGACGCCGGCGGAAGCGTAGGTCAGGCCCTCGGGCGAGCGCTTCGCGAGCTCCAGCATCTCCGGCAGGGTCCTGGCGCTCAGCGTCTTCCGCGCGACCAGCACCAGCGGCACGTCCACGATGTGCAGGATGGGCGTGAAGGCGGTGGCCGGGTCGTAAGGCGCGCTGCGCAGCACTTCGCCGGCCACGATGTTCGGCCCTATGTCGCCCATGAACAGCGTGTACCCATCCGGCCGGGCGGTCGCGACCACGGCGCCACCGATCGTGCCGCCGCCGCCGGTGCGGTTCTCCACCACCACGGGCTGGCCGTTGGCGAGGGGCTGCAGGCGCTGAGCGAAGGCACGAGCCAGGCTGTCCAGCGTCCCGCCGGGCGACAGCGGCACGATGCAGCGGACTGCACGGCCGGGCCAGCCGGGATCGGCGCGGACGGGTGCCGTGGCACTGGCGGCAATCGCCGCGGAACATGCGAGGAGGCCGCGGCGCGAGGCCCTCATCTGAATACGGCCCGACGGCCGGTGCTCCGTGCCACCCAAGTCGGCGTTCCTCCCTTTTCCCCGCGACGCTAGGGGGCGGCAAAAGGAACGGACAAGCAGCACTTCGATAACGGGCTTTCTCCGATCGAGAACAGGTGCGGAGGCCCGAGACGGATCGCCCGGATGTCAACAAGGCGTGCGGCGGCCAGAAGCCGGTCGGGTCGTCCTCATCCGGCCGGGCGGAGGCAGGCAGCCGGGATCAGGCGTCCCCGTCCAGCCGGCTCACGCCCGGGGGCAGCACGGAGGCGATCAGCGCGCGCGTATAGGCTTCCTGCGGCGCCTGCAGGATCTGGTGCACCGTGCCCTGCTCCACGATAGCGCCCTGCCGCAGCACCGCCACCTCCTCGCACAGCAGCTGCACCACCGCGAGATTGTGCGAGATGAACAGGAAGGCGAGCCGGTGACGCTCCCGCAGCCCGCGCAGCAGCGCGATGATCTGCGCCTGCACCGAGACGTCGAGCGCCGAGGTCGGCTCGTCCAGCAGCAGGGCGCGCGGGCCCGGGGCCAGCGCGCGGGCGATACAGACGCGTTGCTTCTGCCCGCCCGACAGCTCGTGCGGATAGCGCCAGAGGAACTCCTCGCCGAGGCCGACATCCTCCAGCAGTTCGCCGACCCGCGAGCGGATTGCCCGGCCGGTCAGGCCGCCCTGGATCTCCAGCGGCTCGGCCACGGAATCATGCACGCTCATCCGCGGATTCAGCGCTGAATGCGGGTTCTGGAACACGACCTGCACGTCGCGCCGCAAGGCCTTCAGCCGGGCCTCGCGCAGGCCGGTGATGTCGATGCCGTCCATCAGCACATGCCCGTCGGCGACGCCCTGCAGCCGCAGCAGCACGCGCAGCAGCGTGGACTTCCCGGAGCCGGATTCGCCGACCAGCCCCAGCGCCGCGCCGGGCCGCAAGGCGAGGCTGACGTCGCGCACCGCCTCCTGCGTCCCGAAGCGGACGGTGACGCGCCGGACCTCCAGCAGCGGCGTCATGCCGGCACCGTCGACGAGGTGGCCGGGATCATGTGGCAGGCCACGCCATGCGTGCCGCCGCGCAGCACCGGCCGGCGCTCGCAGCAGATCGCCTCGGCCATCGGGCAGCGCGGGTGGTAGCGGCAGCCGGTGGGCGGCGTGCGGAGGTTGGGAATGCTGCCCGGAATGCCCTGCGGCATGTGCCCCGGGCGGCCCAGATCGGGCATGGCGGCGAGCAGCCCGCGCGTGTAGGGGTGCCGCGGCGCGCGGAAGAGCTCCTCGGCCGGCGCGTCCTCCACCACATTGCCCGCATACATCACCACGATGCGGCGGCAGACCGCGCCGATCACGCCCAGGTCGTGGCTGATCAGCAGCAGCGTCAGCCCGAGCCGCTCCACCAGATCCGCGATCAGCGCGAGCACCTGGCGCTGGATGGTCACGTCCAGCGCGGTGGTGGGCTCGTCGGCGATGAGCACGCGCGGCTGGCCCGCCAGCGCCTCCGCGATCAGCACGCGCTGGCGCATGCCGCCGGAGAGCTCGTGCGGGTAGCGGTCGAGCAGCGCCGCCGGCTGTGGCAGGCGCACGGAATCCAGCAACTCGATGCAGCGGTCGCGGCGCGCGGCGCGGGAGAGGCCGGGCTCGTGGGCCCGCAGCACCTCCTCCATCTGCCGGCCGATGGTGAAGACGGGGTTGAGGTAGGTGACCGGGTCCTGGAAGACCATGCCCACCGTGCCGCCACGCAGGCGACGCAGGGCCGCGGCGTTCATCGCCAGGATGTCCGCGCCGTCGAAGCGGATCGCGCCCGAGACCACGCGGGCCGGCGGGGCGGGATTCAGCCGCAGGAGGCTGCGCGCCAGCACGGACTTGCCGCAGCCGGTCTCGCCCACGATGCCCACGGCCTCGCCCGCCTCGATCGACAGGTCGATTCCGTCCAGCACATGCACCCGCCCCTCGAAGCCGTCGAAGGCGAGGCGGTAGTCCTCGATCTCGATCAGGCTCATCCGCGCGCGCTTCGCGGGTCGAGCGTGTCGCGCAGCCCGTCACCGAAGAGGTTGAAGCCGAGCACGGTGAGGAAGATGCACAGGCCCGGAAAGGCCGAGTACCACCACCAGTCCGGCATGTAGGTGCGGCCGGTGGCGATCATCGCGCCCCATTCCGGCGCGGGCGGCTTGGCGCCGAGGCCGATGAAACCGAGCGAGGCGGCGGCCAGGATCGCCATGCCCATGTCCATGCTGGCCTTCACCACCAGCGGGCCCATGCAGTTGGGCAGGATGTGGCGGAAGAGGATGCGCGTGTGGGAGGCGCCCATGGTGCGCGCCGCCTCGACATAGGCCTCGGAGCGCAGGGTCAGCGCCTTGGCCTCGATCAGCCGCACATAGCCGGGCCACCACACCACCGCCAGCGCCAGCACGCCGTGCAGGATGCCCGGGCCGAGCGAGGCCACGATGGCCAGCGCCAGCACGAGGCCGGGCACGGCGAGGAACACGTCCGTCACGCGCATGATGAGCGAGCGGATCCGCCCGCCGAAATACCCCGCCGCCACGCCCAGCGGCACGCCCACCAGCGCCGCGAGGCCGGTGATGGTCAGCCCGATCCAGAAGCTGGTACGCGTCCCGATGACGACGCGGGTGAGGATGTCGTTACCCATCTCGTCCGTGCCGAACCAATGCACGGCGGAGGGGGGCTGCAGCCGGTTCGCCAGGTCCACGGCGCCGCGCGCATGCTCGGGATAGGGCACGATCCAGGGGCCGATCGCCGTCAGCACGCAGAAGAGCAGCACCAGCGCCAGGCCCAGCAGCGCCGAGGGGCTGCGGGCGAAGGTCCAGGCGAAGAAGCGCGCCTGGCGGATGCTGCCGGCATGCTCCAGCCGCAGGCGCGCGAGACGGGGCAAGGCCATGTCGCTCATGCGCTGCGGGTCCGCGGGTCGAGCCAGCCATAGGCGAGATCGACCAGCAGGTTGCTCAGCATGAAGATCAGCCCGATCACCAGCGTGACGCCCATCACCGGCTTGAAGTCCGAGGCGATGGCCGAATTCACCGCGTAGAGGCCGATGCCCGGCCAGTCGAAGACCGTCTCCACCAGCACGGTGCTGCCCAGCATCCAGCCGAAGCGCAGGCCGATCATGGCGAGCGTCGGCAGCATGGCGTTCTTCAGCGCCAGGAGACCCACCACGCGGCCCGGCGCCACGCCATGCGCTCGGGCGGCCGTAACGTGGTCGGAGCCCAGCACCTCGATCATCTCCGCCCGGTTCACCCGCAGCACGGAGGCGAGGCAGGGCAGCGACAGCACGAAGGCCGGCAGCACCGCATGCGACAGCGCATCGCCGAAGACAGCCCAGTCGCCGGCCAGCAGCGCATCGAAGAGCACCATGCCGGTGACGGTGGGCGGCGGGTCGGCCGAGATGGAGAGGATGCCGCCCGTGGGCAGCCACTCCCACCACACCGCGACCACCAGCTGCAGCAGCAGTGCGATCCAGAAGGCCGGCAGCGCGACGCCGGACACCGCCAGCACCCGGATGCCGTGGTCCAGCCAGGATTGTCGCCGGACCGCCGCCAGCATCCCCAGCGGGATGCCCACCGCGCAGGCGAAGCCCATGGCCAGCAGCACCAGCTGCATCGTGGCCGGCACGTAGCGCAGCAGGTCGTCGCCGACCTGGTTCCCGCTCTGGATCGAGCGCCCGAGGCGGCCATGCGCGAGGTCGGTCACATATCGGAGAAACTGCTCCGGCAGAGGCCGGTCCAGCCCATATTCGCGGCGCAGCGTCGCCACCATGTCGGGCGTCGCATCCGGCCCGGCCGCCAGCGCCGCCGGATCCGCCGGCGTGACGTTGGAGATCACGAAGGTGATCAGCACCAGCCCCGCCAGCATCAGGCCGACATAGGCGCAGCGGCGGGCCAGGTAGCGGAGCATGACTAGATCATCATCCGGCCGGGCACTTCCGCCCGGTCGGATAAAGATGATCGTGAAAACACGAGGCTGGAGCGGTTTTCATGAGCCATGGCGAACGAAAGCCGCTTCAGGTTCGGGCGGCATAGAGCGGGAAGAGATCCACCTCGCCCGTCAGGTTCAGCGGCTGGTTCACGAAGCCGCGCACATAGCCGCGCATCGCCCAGCGCTGGTTGGCGGTCATGCAGAAGACCGCGGGCTGCAGCTCCAGCACGCGGCGCTGGATATCGGCATACATCGCCGCGCGCTTCGCGCCGTCCAGCTCGACGGCGGCCTCGGCGACCATCTGATCGATCTGCGTATCACGCAGGTGATGGATGCCCCAGAACTGCCCCGCTGCGGTGGAAGCGTATTGCGAGGCCACCGTGTCGGGCGAGGTGGTGACGGGGGTCACATAGACCGCCGTCATCGCCGCCGCCGTCTCGGGGCTTGCGCCGCGCCCGATCAGCGTGGGCCAGGGCTGGCCGACGATGTTCACGCGGATGCCCAGCGGCTGCAGCGCGTTCAGCAGCACGAGGCCGATCTGCCGCTGCACCTCGTTGCCCGCGACGTGCAGGTATTCCAGCTCGTAGCCGCCCTGCGGCGTGGCGGTGCGGGCCATGTACGCGCGCGCCTTGTCCAGGTCCTTGCGCGGCATGTCGAGCGTGATGCGCCCGGCCGTGACCACGGGGAAAGGCCCGTCCAGCACCTTCGCGTCGCCCTTGTGGATGGTGACCAGCGAATCATAGTCGAAGGCGTGCGCGATGGCCTTGCGCAGGTTGAGGTCCGCCGTCGGCCCCTTCTGCGTGTTCATCATGATGAAGAAGGGCGCGGCGCCGGGATCGTTGGTCACGACCATGCCGGGCATCCGCTCCAGCTGCTGAAGGTCGTCGGGCGTGAGGCCCGAGGCGATGTCCACTTCGCCCCGCTGCAAGGCCGCCTTGCGGGGCGCGGATTCCCGCATCACGCGGAAGATCACGCCGGCCGGCCGGTCGGCCTCCGGCATGGGCCAGCCCTTCCAGTATTCGGGCACGGCCTCCAGCGCCATCACCGTCTGGCCGTCCCAGCGGCGGATGCGGAAGGGGCCGGAGCCGGCGGCGTTGGTGGTCAGCCACTTCTGGGCATCGTCGTCGCCGTCGAGATTCGCCGCGACCTGCTTCGGATTCACGATGAACCACAGCGGCAGGAAGGCGATGAAATCCGGATAGGGGCGCTCGAGGGTGAAGCGCACCGTATGCGCATCCACGGACTCGATCTTCTCGGGCTTCAGGTGGCGCGAGAGCATCCAGGAGATGCCCTTGTTCAGCCGCAGCCCCCGCACGAAGGAGAGACGCACCGCCTCCGCATCGAGCGGATCGCCATTGTTGAACTTCGCGTTGGCGGCGAGCCGGAACGTCCAGACCGTGCCGTCGGCGCTGGTCTCCCAGCTTTCCGCCAGCCAGGGGATAACCCGGGCGGGCGTGCCGTCATAGCGCACCAGCGCATCGTAGAGGCAGCGCTGCATCATGCGGGTGGACCAGTCGTAGCGCTGGTGCGGGTCCAGGATCGGCACCGGCTGGTTGCCGGAGAAGACGAGGATGCGGCGATTGCCCTCGCGCTCGAAGCCGAAGGCCGGGTCGAGGGAGGAGGCGGCCACGAGGCCGCCGGCACCCAGCAGAAGATCGCGGCGTTGCATCGGTCCGTCTCCTATTCCGCGGCCTGGCGCGCGGCACCGGCGGCGACATGGCTGACATAGCCCTCGCGCACATCCCTCTCGACGAGGGCGGCGGGGCGCTCCTCCGGCGGGCCGAAGCCCGAGCCGCCGCAGAGGCGGATCTCGATCATCCGGCTGGTGTCGGTCAGCGTCACCAGCTCGCCGGTGCCGCAATCGCGGACCAGATTGCCCTCGCGGTCCAGCACGGCGCCGCGCGCGCTGCCGCCCTGACGGCCGCCGAAGAGGCCGGGCGCATGCACGCCGACACCTTCAGCCGCGACGGAGGCCTGGGTGGGCAGCCCGTCATCATGCAGCTTGCGCATGCGGGTGCGGGTGCCGAGGCCCCCGCGCTGCCGCCCCGGCCCGCCGGAATCGGTGATCAGCGACTTCTCCACCACCAGCACCGGCGAGCGCGTCTCGAAGAGCTCGATGGAGGTGTTGGCGGCCGAGGTCGGCCAGAGCAGCGCGGACTTGCCGTCCCCACGCGCGCCGGCCCCCTGGCCGCCCCCCATGAAGAAGTGGTCGGAGTAGAGGTGCCCCGTCGTGTCGCGCCCGTGCACCTTGATCGAGACGGGCAGCCCGGTATGCGCCTGCACGCGATCGGGCGCCGCCTCGGAGAGCGCCCGGAAGATGTTGGGCGCGAGGTACCAGCCGGTACGCGTGCGCAGCGCCACCGCGGCCGGGCGGGTGCAGTTCAGCACGGAGCCCTCCGGCGCCTTCACCGTGATGGGCCGGTAGCAGCCGGCATTGCCGCGCACCTGCGGGCTGAGGATGCATTTCAGCGGGTAGGAGCCGTGCGCCTCGGTATAGCTGTAGGTGCAGTTGAGGCCGCCCACCGGCAGCTGGGCCGGCGCGCCCGCGAAATCCAGCGTGATCTCGTCGCCCGCCACCGTCAGCTTCAGCGGATAGTGCAGCGTCTGGCCCAGCATGTTGTTGCTGACGCTGGAATGGTACTCGCCGTCCGGCAGCGCGCGGATGGCGTCGCGCATCGCCCGCTCCGCCCGGCCCTGCACGACCGCAGCCAGGGCGCGCAGATCCTGCATGCCGTAGTCGCGCATGAAGCCCAGCAGCCGCTCGCCGCCCTGGGCATTGGCGGCGATGAAGGCGTGCAGGTCGCCCAGCACCTCCTCCGGCTTGCGGACGTTCTCGGCGATGATGTCGAACAGCGTGTCGTTGGCCTCGCCCGCGCGGTAGAGCTTCGCCATCGGGATCTGCAGGCCCTCGTCGAAGACCTCCTGCGCCTTCAGCCCGTCCTTGATGCCGCCGATGTCGCCGACATGGCCCACCGTGCCCAGCAGCGCGACCATCCGCCCGTTCATGAAGACGGGGGTGACGATCGCGATGTCGTAGAGGTGGCCGGCGCAGAGCCAGGGGTCGTTGGTGACCAGCACGTCGCCCGGGCGCAACGTCTCCGCCGGATATTTTTGCAGCATCGCCTTCACGGCGCGCGGCAAGGTGAGGTTGAACACCGGCATGGCGCGCGGCGAATGGGCCAGGGATTCGCCCTCCGCATCCAGGATGTCGCAGGCGAAATCCTGCGCCTCGGAGACGATGAGGCTGAAGGCGGTGCGGCAGATGGCCTGCCACATCTCCTCGACGATCGTGACCAGCCGGCTCCACATGATCTCCAGCGAGACCGGGTCCGCCTCGATCAGCGCGCGGGCCTCCTCGATGGGCGTTAGCGGCGTGATGCGCGCGGCCACGGGGGCGGAGACGCCCACCCGGATGCGCAGCATACCCGCCGCGCCCACGGTCACACGGTCGCGCGGGCCGATGATGGTGGTGGCCTCGCGCTCCTCGATGATGGCCGGGCCCTGCACCGTCTCGCCGGCGGGCAACGAGTAGCGGTCATAGACGGGCGTATCGAGGAAGGCCTCGCCGAACCAGGCCATGCGGCGGCCCTTGAGCGCGACGCCGCCCTCGGGCGCGCCCGCCTGTTCCACCGCCAGCGCCGGATAGGGGCCGACGGCGCGCACGCGGAAGGAGATGATCTGCGCCGAGACGCCCTCGTAGACCGAGGTGAAGCGCGCCGAATAGACGCGCCGGAAGGCGTCCATCACCTCCGGCAGGCTTTCGGCCGTGATCGGGCCGGCCGGCAGCGGCACGTTGATCTCGTGGATCTGGCCCGAGAGGCGCATGTCCGCGCTGCGCTCGACCGCGATGTCGGCGAGCGGCACGCCCGCGCCCGTCAGCATGGCGGAGGTCTCGGCGGAGAGGTCCGCGAGCACCGCCTCCATGGCGGCCGGGGCGGCCGCGTCGTCCAGTGCCACGGGGAGCGAGCGCACGCTCTCGAAGGACAGCGGCGCGGCGAGGAAGCCCAGCGCCGAGGCGGCACCGGAGGCGGGCGGGATCAGCACTTCCTCCACGCCCAGGATGCGCGCGACCTCCACCGCATGGGCGGGGCCGGCGCCGCCGAAGCCCACCATGGCGTAGCGGCGCGGGTCCTTGCCCTTCTCCACGATGTGGATACGCGCGGCGGCGGCCATGCTCTCCGTCACGGTGCGATGGATGCCCCAGGCGGTCTCGACCGCCGAAAGCCCGATCTTGTTGCCGACGGAAGCCAAAGCGGCTTCCGCGGCGGGCTTGTCCAGCGCCATGCGCCCGCCGAGGAAGAAGCCCGGGTCGTAGTAGCCCAGCATCAGGTTGGCGTCGGTCACGGTCGGCTGGGTGCCGCCGCGGCCGTAGCAGGCCGGGCCGGGATCGGCGCCGGCCGAATGCGGGCCCACCTTGAGTAGCCCCACCTCGTCGATCGCGGCGATGGAGCCGCCGCCCGCGCCGATCTCGATCATGTCGATCACGGGCGCCTTGATGGGCAGGCCGGAGCCCTTCTTGAAGCGGTGCAGGCGGGCCACCTCCATCATCGGCGCGACCTCGCAGCGGCCCTCGGCGATCATGCAGGCCTTGGCGGTGGTACCGCCCATGTCGAAGGAGATGACGTCCTTCTGATCCACCAGCCCGCCGAAGAAGGCGGTGGCGAGCCCGCCGCCGGCAGGGCCCGATTCCAGCAGGCGGATCGGAAAGGCGCGCGCCACGTCCGGGGATATCAGCCCGCCCGCGGACTGCATCAGGCGCAGCGCGCCCCGGAAGCCGCGGGTCCAGAGCTCGCGCTCCAGCCGCTTCAGGTAGCGGTCCATCAGCGGCTGCACATAGGCGTTGGCGCAGGTGGTGACGAAGCGCTGGTACTCCCACAGCTCCGCCACCACGGCGGAGGAGAGGGAGAGCGCGATCTCGGGAAACTCCTCGCGGATGGCGGCGGCGGCGGCCTTCTCGTGCGCGGGGTTGCGATAGGCGTGCAGGAAGCAGACGGCGATGGCCTCGGCGCCACCCTCCACCAGCTCGCGTGCGGCGCGCTTCACGGCGGCGATGTCGAGCGGGGTCACCACCTCGCCGTCGCGGTCCATCCGTTCCGCGACTTCCAGGCGGCGGCGGCGGGCCACCAGCGGGTCCGGGTATTGCAGGAACAGGTCGTAGATGTCGTAGCGCTGCTCGGTGCCCATCTCGATCACGTCGCGGAAGCCCGCGCTGGTGATCATGCCGAGCGTGGCGCCCTTGCGCTCGATCAGGGCGTTGGTGACGAGCGTGGTGCCATGGACGATCTCGGTGATGTCGGAGAGCGCGAGGTCGGCATCCGCCACCAGGTCGGAGAGGCCTTCCAGCGCACCGACCGAGGGGTCATGCGGCGTGGTCAGGCATTTGTGCAGCCGGATGGTGGAATCGCTGCGGTCCAGCAGGATGAAATCCGTGAAGGTCCCGCCGATGTCGAACCCGATCCGATAGCGCGAGGCTGCTTCCACCATGTGACCCGAGATCCATGCCATTCCGATCCTGAGCGGATACAGGAGCGCGCCTTGCCGTCCCATAAGGACCGCCCCTTACGCGCGGCCGTCGAGGCGCCTGATAAAACAGCCGCAGCGCCCAAGAATCGGGCAGGTCTACCGCCCACGCGCGATCATCAGGCGGCGGATCAGCTCCGTGGGCGAGCTGGCGTTCAGCTTGGCCATGGCGCGGCCGCGATGGATCTCCACGGTGCGGTAGCTGATGCCGAGGCGCCGGCCGATTTCCTTGTTGCCCGCGCCTTCCAGCACGGCCGCGAGCACGTCCCGCTCGCGCGGCGTGAGGATCTCCGCCTCGCCCGGCAGGCGCTCGATCAGCGCCTGCAGCGGGTCCTCCTCCGGGGCCGGCAGGGGCCGCGCGGCCATCGCGACGAGTTGCAGGCGCATCGCGCCCGCCACGATGCGCCGCGCCGTCACCACGGGCTTTCGCGTGCGCGCCGCCAGCTGCGCCGCCATGGCCTCCGTGTATCCGACCGAATGCATGAGGATGAGATTGGCGCTCGCCAGACGGTGCACCGCCTCGTCCAGATCCGTCAGGTCGCCCTCGCGCATCACGGCACTGGCATCCTGGATCAGCGTGCCGTGGGAGAAGCCGCGATGCTGCTCCGGGATCGAATGGATCACGCCCAGCCGCGCCTCGCCCATCACCAGCGCCCCGATCCAGGCATCCACCACCTGCTGCGCGTGCACGAAGGGCGTGCGCAGGCGATAGGGCTGGAACAGGCTGGTGCTCAGCAGCACGATGAGGTCATGGCCCTCGCCGTCGAGCCGATGCAGCAGGGGCTCCAACCGGCGGGCCAGGAAGCCCGCCCCGATCGTCACGCGGCTGCCGTCCGCCAGGCGCGTATAGAGCACCGGCTCGCGCGGCCGCGGGGCGCCGGCCGCGATGCCGGCCTCGTCCAGCCCGTCGAGCGCCCCGTATTCGCGCGCCTGCACCTCCTGCGGCCCGGCGCCGGCGAGGGTGAGGACCTCCGGCACGACATCGTCCCGCGGCGCCTGGCCAATGGTCACGAAGGCTATGCGTGGCTTGGCCATCCCCTCTCCCTGTGTCGCCGGTGTTCCTCGCGCCCCGGCCCGAGGCGATCCATGCCTTCGGGGCCCAGGCTAGAGTGCCGGCAGGACCGCCGCCATCCACGATGGCTTGGGGGTGCCGATCACGGGGAAGCGGAGCCCCCCGCCGAATGGAATTCATCGTGCACGGGTCGATTAATAACAGATACGCATGAATAAATTATATCAAATTGTATTTGATATGAATTCAAACTGGCGCCCATCCTGTTCCTCATAAGGACCTGGTTGGAGAGCATGGCAGTCACTGGCGCGGAACTTGTGGGACAGGCGCTGAAGCGCCTCGGGGTCGATACCTTTTTCTTCATCATGGGCGCGCCGATGCTCCAGGCTGAGAAGGCCTGCCTCGACCTCGGCCTGCGCGGCATCGACGTGCGACACGAGCAGGCCGCGGCCATGATGGCCCACGCCTATGCGCGGCTGCGCAACGTGCCGGGCGTGTGCATGGCCTGCTCGGGGCCGGGCGCGCTCAACCTCGGCACCGGCCTCGCCAATGCGCTGGTCGATTGCGCGCCCGTCGTGGCCCTCGGCGGCTCCAGCCCGGTGAAGGAATACGGCATCGGCGCCTTCCAGGAATTCGACCAGCTCGCCGCGATGAAGCCGCTCACCAAATGGGCCGAGCGCGTCTACGAGACGCGGCGCATCCCGGAACTCATCGCCACCGCCTTCCGCATGGCGACCGCGGGAAAGCCCGGCCCCGTCTATCTCGACCTGCCCGGCGACGTGCTCTTCGCCTCCATCGACGAGGCCGACGTGGTCTGGCCCGCCCCGCCCGGCGAGCGTCCACGCCCGGCCGCCGATCCTGCGCAGATCGCGCAGGCGATCGAGATGCTGGAAGCGGCCGAGCGCCCCGTGGTGATCTCGGGCAGCGGCATCCTCTGGTCCGGCGCTTCCACGGCGATGGCCGACTGGGTCGAGCACACGGGCATGCCCTTCTACACCACGCCCCAGGGCCGCGGCGTGGTGCCCGAGGACCATCGTTGCGCCTTCCCGAACGCGCGCTCCACCGCGCTGCGCGAGGCCGACCTGGTGCTGGTGCTCGGCACCCGGCTCAACTACGTCTTCGGTCATGGTAAGCCGCCGCGCTTCGCGAAGGACGCGAAGCTCATCCGCATCGACATCGATCCCGGCGAGATCGCGTCGACGCCGCAGGTCGCGCTCGGCATCTGCGCCGATGTGCGTGTCGCACTCGGGCAATTGCTCACGGCGGCCGACACGCTCGGGGGTGATCGCTACGCGTCCTGGATGCGGCGCCTCGCCGAGATCGAGGCCGCGAAGGCCCCCGCCGCCGAGGCCGCGCTCGCCACCGACCAGATGCCGATCCACCCGCTGCGCCTCTGCAGGGAAATCCGCGACTTCCTGCCACGCGACGCCGTCCTCTGCGTCGACGGGCAGGAGATCCTCAACTACGGCCGCCAGACCATCCCGACCCACACGCCGGGCCACCGGCTGAACTCCGGCCCCTTCGGCATCATGGGCGTGGGCCTGCCCTTCGGCCTCGGCGCCAAGGCGGCCAAGCCGGACAAGATGGTGCTGGTGCTGCATGGCGACGGCTCCTTCGGCCTCAACGGGATGGAGCTGGACACGGCCGCGCGCCACAACCTGCCGGTCATCACCGTGATCAGCCTGAACGGCGGCTGGACGGCCGATCCCAAGCGGGAAAAACCCGGCCGCGAGCTCGGCTACACGCGCTTCGACGAGATGGCCAAGGCGCTCGGCTGCCACGGCGAATATGTCGAGCGTCCCGAGGACATCCGCCCGGCGCTGGACCGCGCCGCGGCCGCGGTGGCGAAGGGCCAGCCCGCCCTGGTGAACGTGGTGACGGACTGGCAGGCGCGCGCGCAGACCGTGCGCTTTTCGGCGAGCAGCACCTGATGCCGGACACGATCGCCCTGCGGAGCTCCATCCGCGACATCCTCAAGCCGAAGAGCGTTGCCATCATCGGCGCCTCGCGCGACCCGTCCAAGCGCGGCTACCGCGCCATCCAGGCGCTGTTCAACCAGGGCTTCAAGGGCACGATCGTGCCGATCAACCCGAAGGAGAGTGAGATCCTCGGGCTGCCCTGCTACCCGAACCTCGCCGCCGTGCCGCACGGCATCGACACCGCGCTGGTCTGCACGCCCGCCCGCGCCGCCCCGGCGGTGATCGCCGAATGCGGCGAGAAGGGCGTGAAGGGCGCGGTCCTGCTCGCCGGCGGCTTCGGCGAGGCCAGCGAGGAAGGCGCCGAACTGGAGGCCCGCGCCATCGCGGTCGCGAAGCAGTATGGCGTGCGGCTGATCGGGCCGAACACCAACGGCATCTTCGACGCCCATACCGGGCTGAACCTCGTGGGCTGGCCCGGCATCTACAAGGGCGGCCTCGGCCTGCTCTCGCAGTCGGGCAACGTCGCGATGTCGATGATGACGGCCAGCATCCGCACCGAGCAGGCCGGCTTCACAACCTTCGTGGGCGTCGGCAACGAGAGCGACATCCGCTTCGACGAATACCTGCGCTACTTCGGCGACGACGCCGAGACGCGCGCGGTGATCGTCTATGCCGAAGGCTTCGAGGACGGCGCCGCCTTCGTCGAGGCCGCGCGCGAGGTCACCGCCGTCAAGCCGGTGGTGCTCTACAAGGCCGGGCGCACGCGGCAGGGCGAGGGCGCGGCGCGCTCGCATTCCGGCTCGCTCGCGGGCGACTACGCGGTCGGCAAGGGCGTGATGCGCCAGGCCGGCATCGTGGTGGTCGAGCGCTCCGACGAGATGTTCCCGGTGGCCGAGGCGCTGTCGCACAATGCCGGCCGCCCCGCGCTGCGGATCGGCATCCTCTCCGAGGGCGGCGGCGTGATCTCGCAGGCCGCCGACGCGCTGGCCGAGCGCGGGCTGCAGATCCCCCTCTTCGAGCCCGCGACGGAGGCGGCGCTGAAGCTCATCGCCCCCAATGCCAGCCAGCTCTTCAACCCCGCGGACTACGGCGGTGCGACCGATCCCCATCCGCGCTACCTGGCGCCCTGCACGCGCGCCATCCTGGCCGATCCCAACATCGATGCGCTGCTCTCCGTCGGCTATGTCGGCGGCTACCAGTGCCGCAACGACACAGACGAGATCCGCGAGGCGGAGAACCAGGCGGCGCGCGAGATGGCCGCCGCCTCGAAGGAATTCGGCAAACCCATCATCGTGCAGAACCACTATGCCGAGTGGAACACCGAGGCGATGCGGATCTTCCGCGAGGCGGGCGTCGTCGTGGTGCGATCCATCGAGATCGCGGCGGCCTGCCTCGCCGGGATCGAGCAGTACCACCAGGTGCTTGAGCGCAAGGCGCAGGCCCCGGCCGCGGCCGTGCCGCCCCGCGCGCCGGAGGCGCAGGCGATCCTCGACGCGGTACGTGCCGAGGGCCGCGCCGCGCTGCTGGAGCCGGAAGCGCTGCGCCTGCTGGCCGCGAGCGGCGTCGCGGTGCCGCCCTTCGCGGTGGTGTCCGGCGCGGAGGACGCGGCGAGGCTGCCGGCGGCCCTGACGGGCGCGCCAGTCGCGATCAAGATCGTGTCGAAGGACATCCTGCACAAATCCGACGTCGGCGGCGTGCAGCTCAACCTCTCCGGCGCGGTCTCCATTGCCCAAGGCGTGGCCTCGATGCGCGAAGCCGTCGCCGCGCGCATGCCGGCCGCGGCGATCGAGGGCGTGCTGGTCGCACCGATGGCCCCGCGCGGCGTGGAGATCATCCTCGGCGTCACGACCGACCCGCAATACGGCAAGGTGATGCTCTTCGGCCTCGGCGGTGTCTTCGTCGAGGTGCTGAAGGATGTCGCCTTCCGCGCCCTGCCGCTGTCCCGCGCCGATGCCGAGGAGATGCTCGGCGAGATCAAGGGCCGCGCCATCCTCGACGGCGTGCGCGGCGGCGCGGCGGTGGACCGCGAGGCGATCGTCGCGCTGATGCTCCGGCTCTCCGACATCGCGCTGGCGCATCCGGAGATCACTGAGATCGACCTCAACCCCGTCATCGCCGGCCCCTCCGGCGCGACAATCGCGGATGCCCGCATCCTGCTGGGCTAAGCACGGACTAGCCTACGGGCCGGGGCGCCCAAGCGTCCCGGCCGCCGACAAGACCAGGGTGGATCAAAACGCCATTCGCGCACGGCTTCGCAGCGGATGGAGACGGCGATGTGGTGGATCAGGATGCTGGCCGGGCTCGCGTGTCTCGCGGCGCCCTCGGCATGGGCGGATGATGCCTATCCGGCGCGACCGGTGCGGATCGTCGTGGCCTTCCCGGCGGGCGGCAGCGTGGACATCCTAGCGCGCCTCGTCGGGCAGGAGCTGACGCGCCGCCTCGGCCAGCCCTTCACCGTCGACAACCGCAGCGGCGCCGGCGGCAGCGTCGGCACCGACTTCGTCGCCAAGTCCGCCCCCGACGGCCTGACCCTGCTGATGGCGGGCGCCGGACCGATCGTGACGATCCCGGCGCTGAACCCGAGCCTGCCCTACGACCCGTCCCGCGACCTGGCGCCGGTCACCCTGGTCGCCCTGCAACCGAACATGCTGGTCGTCACCCCCTCCCTGCCGGTGCGGACGGTGCAGGAGCTCATCGCCTATGGGCGCACGCATCCGGGCGGCCTCAGCTATGCCACCGCGGGCATCGGCTCGTCCCAGCACCTCGCGGCCGAGGTCTTCGCGCTGCGCACCGGCCTGCGGATGACGCATGTGCCCTATCGGGGCGGCGCGCCCGGGCTCAGCGACGTGATGGCCGGCCAGGTCCAGATCATGTTCGACACCATCCCGACCGCCCTGCAGGCCGCCCGCGGCGGCCAGGTGCGTGCGCTGGCGGTGACGACGCTGAGCCGCTCCCCGGCCATGCCCGAGCTGCCGACCGTCTCGGAGGCCGGCGTTCCCGGCTTCGAATCCCGGGCCTGGCTCGGCCTGCTCGGGCCGGGCGGCCTGCCGGCCGGCATCGTCGCGAAGCTCGACCGCGAGGTGCGCGAGATCGTGGAGATGCCGGAGATCGGCGCCCGGCTCGTGGATCTCGGGCTGGAGGTCGTGCCGAGCACGCCCGCGGGCTTCCGCGCCTTTCTCGACCGCGAGATCGCGACCAACCGCGCCATCGTCGCCGCCGCCAACATCACCCTGAACTGAGGACCGACGCATGCGAAACCGCTTCCTGGGCTGGACCCTGTCCGTCCTTCTCCTCACCGGCCTGGCTCTCCCGGCCCATGCCGCCGATCCCTACCCAACCCGGCCGATCCGCATGATCGTGGCCTTCGCCGCCGGCGGCAGCATCGACGTGGTGGCGCGCATCATGGCGCAGGAGCTGGGCCGCTCGCTCGGCCAGGCCGTGGTGGTGGAGAACCGCGCCGGCGCCAGCGGCAATCTCGGCGCCGACTTCGTCGCGAAATCCGCGCCCGACGGCTACACGCTGTTCATGGGCAGCGCCTCCTCGCTGGCCGCCAACATGGCCCTGTTCCGCAACCTGCCCTACGACCCGCGGCGCGATTTCGCGCCGGTCCGGCTGATCGGGCTGCAGCCGAACGTGATCGTGGTGCACCCCTCCCTGCCGGTGACCAGCGTCAGCGAGCTGATCGCCTATGCCCGCGCCAACCCGGGCCGGCTGAACTTCGGCAGCGCCGGCTCCGGCTCGGCGCAGCACATGGCGGCGGACGTGTTCCGGCGCATGGCCAATATCGACATCGTGCACGTCCCCTATCGCGGCGGCGCGCCCGCCCTGAACGACCTCATCGCCGGCCAACTGCAGCTGATGTTCGAGACCATCCCCACGGCGATCGAGCCGATCGCCGCCGGCCAGCTGCGCGCGCTCGCGGTCACCATGCCCCAGCGCGTGACGCGGCTGCCGGACGTGCCCACCGTCGCGGAATCGGGACTGCCCGGCTACGTGTCGCGCGGCTGGATGGGCATCGTCGCGCCGACCGGCACCGATCCGGCGATCATCGACCTGCTGGCTCGCCACAGCGAGGCCATCGTGGCCATGCCGGAGCCGCGCCAGAGGCTGCTAGGGCTGGGGCTCGAGATGATGCCCAACACGCCGGCCGAATTCGCGGCCTTCATCCGCACGGAGGTCGCGAACTACCAGGAGGTGGTACGGAACATGGGCATCCAGCTCGACTGATCGGTTACGTCCGCCTGGCGTTGTAGTGCTCGATCACGAGCTGCTTCAGCGCCAGCGCGGCAGGCGTCATGACGCGCGACTTCAGGCTGTAGAGCGAGAAGCGCGACGGCACCCGCGGCTCGTCGATGGGGCGCGAGAGCAGCGTCGGGTCGTCGGGCTCGGGCACGCCGGGATCGGGCAGGATGGCCACCCCGGCCCGCGCGCTCAGCAAGGCGTAGAGCGTGGAGTAGGTGTTCACGGTGATCGCGTGGTCCAGCCGGAAGCCGGCGCTGGCGGCGGCGCCGTCGAAGATCAGGCGCGGGTTGGCCGAGGGCGGCATGGACACCAGCACCTCGCCCTCGAGGTCGCGCAGCGGGACCGAGGCGCGCGCGGCGAAGCGGTGGTCCTTGTGGAAGGCCACGTGGAAGAATCCGTCGTAGAGCGTCTCGATCAGCAGCTCCTCGATCGGCTGGCGGATGAATCCGATGCCGAAATCCAGCACACCGTTCAGCACCTCCTGACGGATCGAGCTCTGCAGCCCCTCATGCACCACCAGCGTCACCTGCGGATAGCGGCGGCGGTATTCGAGCACGATGCCGATGAGGTTCGATTGCGCCACCGACATGGGGCAGCCGATCGCGACATGGCCCCGCGTCTGGTCGCGCAGGTCGCGCACCGCTTCGACGCCGGCGGAGAGGTCCTGCAGGATGCGCTCCGCCACGGGCACGAATTGCGCGCCCGCGGCGGTGAGCGCGACCTGGCGCGTGGTGCGGCGGAACAGCTCGACGCCCAGCTCCTGCTCCACCTTGCGGATGATCCGCGACAGGCCTGGCTGGGAGAGCCGCAGCTCCGACGCCGCCGCGATGAAGCTGAAGTAGCGCGCGACCAGCACGACCGCGCGCAGCTCCCGCGCCGAGAAGTCCGGGGGCCCGGGCGGCGGGCGCCTCGCACCCGTCAGTCTGGCGCTCGTCAGACGGTCTCCAGCGCGGCCTGGAAGACCTGACCGCAGCCTTCGGGCATCGGCGCCCCGATCTGCCGCAGCGCGCCCCAGAGCGAGGCCTGGTTCGAGGTGACGACGGGCACGCCGAGCAGGCGCTCCATCGTCGCGATCTCGCCCATGACCTTGAGGTTGGTGCAGCTCACGAAGAGCGCGTCGCAATCCGCGATGGCCTCGCGGTGGCGCAGGGCGAGCGCCGTGACATCGGTGGGCGCGATCACCGGCACCTGTGCGCTCAGGTCGCAGCGAAAGGAATCCCAGGCCACGACCTCGATGCCGTAATGCGCGAGGAACTCGACCTCGTGCAGGCTCACGGCATCGGGATAGGGCGTGATCATGAAGATCCGGCGCGCGCCCACGGCGCGCAGCGCGCCGACCACGGCGGAGGAGGTGGTGAGCGCGGGAATGCCGGTCTGCTTGGTGATCTGCCACGAGAGGGCTTCCTCGTTGCCGATGCCGTCGAGGAAGGTGCCGCTGGTGCAGCCGTAGACGATGCTGTCGGGCTCGCACCAGGCGAGGTCGCCCGCGGCGCGCCCGACGGAGCGCGCCATGGAGAGCAGGCTCTCGGCCGTCAGCGTCCGGCCCTCGCGCGAGAGGCGGTTGAAGCTGATGCGCACGCCCGGCGGGAGGAAGGGCGGAATCTCGTCCTCCATCGCGGTGTTGGCGGGCGGCAGGAGGATTCCGATGCGCAGGGCTCTGGTGTGTTGGGCTCTGGGGCTCGTCATGGCGCTCTCCGCGGATGAAGGAATGGGCCTCGCCTTCCACCAAGTCTGGCCGAGCGCGACGCCTATTGCAATGCGCTGAATGGGTCTCCCTTACCGGCTGCGATGCCGCCGCGGCATCACGAGCTGCGCAAGTTTCGTCTTGTGCTCCTTATGTGGACTCCCTCACCTTCGGACGAGCGCACCCCGAACCGAGGAGCCGCCGCCATGTCCTCCGCCACGATCAGCCGTCCGCAGATGACCGACGCCGAATGGCAGACCCGCTGCGACCTTGCGGCGCTCTACCACATCGTCCACGACTTCGGCTGGACCGACATCATCAACACCCACATTTCGGCTCAGGTCCCGGGCGAGCCGGGGCATTTCCTCATCAACCGCTACGGCGACATGTTCGACGAGATCACCGCCTCGTCGCTCGTGAAGATGAACCTCGAGGGAGAGGTGCTGGACGGCAGCAAGAGCTTCAACGCGGCCGGCTTCACCATCCACAGCGGCGTGTACAAGGCGCGGCCGGACGCGATGTGTGTGCTGCACACGCACACCCGTGCCGGCGTCGCCATGTCCATGATCCGCGACGGCATCCGCCCGATCAGCCAGGACGCGCTCTACGTGCTGGGCGACCTCGCCTACCACGAGTTCGGCGTGCCGGCGACGCAGGAGGAGTGCGACGCGCTCGGCGTCTCCTGCCAGAAGGGCAGCAGCGTCGTGCTGATGAACCACGGCCTGCTCGCGCTCGGCCCCACCATCCCCAACGCCTTCAAGCGGCTCTACTACATGGAGCGCGCCTGCGAGGTGGAGCTGCTGGCCCGGCAGCTCGGGCAGGAGCCGGAGGTCATCGCACCCGAGGTGGTCGAGCAGGTGACCGCCCGCAACGCACGCTGGCGCGCCAAGCCGGATTACGGCGTGGCCGAGTTCGAGGGGCTGAAGCGCGTGATCGAGCGCAAGGGCGCGCGCTTCCGCAGCTGAAGCGGGATCCGCCGCAACCGCGCCTCGTCCTCGCGAAGAAGGGACCGTGATCGGCCTCGACCGATCACGGCCCGGCGCCTACTCCGCCGCCAGCTCCTCCTGCATCGCCCAGCGGCGGATCTCCTCGCCCTGCTCGTCCAGTCCCGGCGCGGGCCGGCGCACGGCCGAGGGCGTCTCCGACAGCCGCACCGCCGGCGCCAGCGTGCGCTTCAGCCCCTGGGAGGCGCCGGGCACCTCGGCCACCATGCCGCGGGCCACGGCCTGCGGATGCGCCAGCGCCTCGTCGTAGCGCAGCACCGGCTCGGCCGGGATGCCCGCCTGCATCAACGCCTCGAGCCAATGGGCGCTGTCGCGCAGCGCCACCTTCGCGCCGAGGATCGCGACCAGCGCGTCGTTGTTGGCCACCCGCGCCTGCATGCCGGCGAAGCGCGGATCCGCCGGCACCTCCGGCAGCTCCAGCAGGTCGCAGAAGCGGCGGAAGAAATGGTCCTGCCCGGCGCCGATGGTGATCCAGCCGTCGGCCGTGCGGAAGGCCTGGTAAGGCGCGTTGCCGCGATGCGCCTGGCCCAACCGCTCCGGCACGCGGCCGGTGCCCAGCACCAGCGCCGCCTCGTAGACGCCGAAGGCCATGGCGCTCTCGAAGAGCGAGGCCTCCACCTGCTGGCCGCGGCCGGTGCGCTCGCGGGCCTGCAAGGCGCCCAGGATGCCGATGCAGGCGAACATGCCGCCCGCGACGTCGGAGATGGCGATGGGGAGCCGGCAGGGATCGCCGTCCACCGGCCCGTTCCCCGCCATCAGCCCCGACATGGCCTGCGTCATCAGGTCGAAGCCGCCGTGGTCGGCCCAGGGGCCGGTCTGGCCGAAGCCGGAGATCGAGGCCTGGATCAGCCGCGGATTGGCGGCCGAGATGCTGGCCCAGTCCAGCCCCATGCGGGCCAGCGCGCCGGGGCGCATGTTCTCCACCAGCACGTCCGCGCGCTCCACGAGGCGGCGCAGCACCCGCGCATCCTCGGGAAGTTTCGGGTCCAGCGCGATGCTGCGCTTGTTGCGGTTCCAGAGCGCGAAGGGCGCGCCCATGCCGTCCACGACAGGGCCCATGACGCGCGCGTCGTCGCCCTTCTCCGGGCGCTCCACCTTGATGACGTCGGCGCCCATGTCGCCGAGCAGCATGGTGCAGTAGGGCCCCGAGAGATGGCTGGTGAGATCGACGACGACGAGGCCGTCCAAGGCTCCTGGCATACGATATCCTCCTGGTGGTTCAACTGGCGGTCAGGCCGGTGGCCTGCACCACGGCGCGCCAGCGCGGCACCTCGCGCGCCATCAGCGCATCGAGCTCCGCGGGCGGGCCGATCACGGGCTCGAAGGCCTGGCCGAGCATCCAGTCGCGCACCACGGGCATGGCGGTGGTGGCGTTGATCTCCTCGCTCAGCTTCTGCGTGACGGCGGGCGGCGCGCCGGCCGGCAGGAAGAGGCCCTGCCAGCTGTCCACCGTCACGCTCGGCAGCGTCTCGCTCATCGTGGGCACGTCCGGCAGGAACATCGAGCGCTGGGGCGTGGAGACGGCCAGCGCACGGGCGCCGCCGTCGCGCAGCACGCTCATGGCCGCCGGGACCGTCAGGATGGCCGCCGGGATGTTGCCCGCCATCACGTCCTGCGCCAGCGGGCCGCCGCCGCGATAGGGCGCGGGCTGGGTCGGCACGCTGACCATGCTCAGCAGCGCCGAGATCAGGTGCCCGGCGGTGCCGGCGCCGCTGTTGCCGAGGATCATGCCCTGCGGCGTGGTCTTCGCGGCCTGGACGAAGTCCCCGAAGCTGCGCAGCGGCGAGTTCGGCGGCACGACCAGCACCTGCGAGATGCGCGCCAGCAGCGCGAGGCCCTGCAGGTCCTTCACGGGATCGAAGGGCAGGCTCGGGAAGAGGCTGGGCGCCGTGGACAGCGGGTCGCTGCTGACCAGCAGGGTGTAGCCGTCGGGCCGCGACTTCGCGACCAGGTCGGCGCCGAGGTTGCCGCCTGCGCCGCTGCGGTTGTCCACCACCACCTGCCAGCCCAGCCGGTCGCCCAGATGCCGCGCATAGAGGCGGCCCAGGATGTCCAGACTGCCGCCGGGCGCGAAGGGCACGACGAGGCGGATGGGCCGGTCCGGGAACACCTGCGCCAGCGCCGGCCGGGCCAGCATCGCCGCCCCGGCCAGGGAGGCGAGAGCGCGCCTGTTGATCTCCATCATTCGGTCTCCAGAACATCGCGGGTTGGCCCTGATGCCTGGCGTCCTCTTCCCTTGCGGTCTCAGCGGCCGGTGAAGACCGGCTTGCGCTTCTCGAGAAAGGCGGCGGTCGCCTCCTTCAGGTCGTGGCTGTCCATGGCGCGGCCGACGGCGGCGGCGATCGCCTCCGCGCGCCCCGCCGTGTCCGATGCCGCCAGGGCATCGAGCGTGATCTTCGAGCCGGCGATGGAGAGCGGCGCGCGCTCCGCCAGCGCGGCGAGCAGCGCCTCCGCCCGCGCAGGCGCGTCCGCCACCACCTCGTCGGCCAGTCCGATGCGCAGCGCCTCCGCCGCGTCCAGCCGGTCGCCCAGATAGAGCACGCGCCGCGCGGCCTGCAGCCCGACCAGCGCATGCAGGCGCTGGCAGTCGCTCAGGCTGTAAACCACGCCGAGCCGCGCGGCCGGGATGCCGAAGCTGGAATCCGGCGTCGCGATGCGGAAGTCGCAGGCCATCGCGAAGCTGAGCCCGCCGCCGAGGCAGAGCCCCTCGATCAGCGCGACGCTGGGCTTGGGGCAGTCCGCCAGGGCCGTCACCGCCGCGTCGCTGATCCGCCGGTGCTCCACCAGCGCCGCCTTGCGGTCCTCGCCCGCAGCCAGGTCGCCGATGTCGGCGCCGGCGGAGAAGCAGCCGGGGCCGCCGCGCAGCAGGATGGAGCGGATCCCGGGCTCGGCCGCCGCCTCGGTGAAGAGGGCGCGCAGGGCACGGTACATGGCCAGCGTCACGGCGTTGCGCTTGGCCGGGCGCGCCAGCGTGACGGCCAGCACGCCCCCCTCCTCCCGCGCCAGCAGCCCGTCGCAGGCATGGCGCCCGAGACCGGAGACGGGCGGTTCGAGGGTCGGGGTCTCCACGGACAAAAGTCAGCTCCGCAAGCTATGTGCCAGCGCCAGTAAGTTGCGGTTGCGTCCCGGAAACAAGCCGAAAATACTGCTCCAAGCGATGCCGTTCCGGCATCATGGGCCAGGAGCGATGCCATGCTGCCCGCGGGACTGCGCTATTTCCTGGCCGTCGCCGAATGCGGCTCGATGCGCGAGGCGGCGGAGCGGCTGCGCATCGCGCAATCCGCCGTCAGCCGCCAGATCCTGAAGCTGGAGCAGGAGCTGGGCAGCACGCTGCTGGAGCGCCGTCCGCGCGGCGTGGTGCTGACGCCCGCCGGCGACATGCTGCTGCAGCACGCGCGGGAGCAGCGGCAGCTCACCGAGCGCCTGCACGCGGACCTCGAGGCGATGGAGAAAGGCCAGAGCGGCCATGTGCTGCTGCGCTCGGTGGAGAGCTTCGCCGGCTCCACCCTGCCCGGCGTCCTGACGCGCTTCCGCGCCCGGCACCCCACCGTGACCGTCGATGTCGCGGTGGTCTATTCGGAGGAGGTGCTGGATGGGCTGCTGGAGGGAAATTGCCATCTCGGCCTCTCCTCGACCCGTCGGCCCAGCGGCGCGCTGGACACGCTGGCGGCGGCGCCCGAGCCCGCCCATGTGCTGCTGGCCCCCGGCCATCCCCTGGCGCGCGAGAGGCGCATCGAGCTGGCCCAGCTCCATCCCTACCCCATCGTGGCGCCCACCCGCTCCGGCAGCAGCCGCATCGCCTTCGATACGGCCTGCCGGGCGGAAGGTGTCTCCCTGAAGGTCGCCGTGGAGACCAACAGCGTGCATGTCGCGGCAGGGCTGGCGCGGGAGAGCGACTGCGCTGCGCTCTTTCCCGCCAGCGCGGCCGGCATCTTCATCGCGGCGGGAAAGCTGGTGGCGGTGCCGCTGGCCAATCCCATCCTGTCGGGCGGGCTGGTGATGCTGCTGAAGCGCCGCGGCCGCAATCTGCCGCCCGCGGCGGAATCGCTGGCCCGCGCCCTGGCGACGGCGCTGGCGCACAGAACCTAGACGGGCACGTCGCCCGCCAGGGTCACGCGGTGCATGAGGCGGCGATGGCCGTGGTAGTCGTTGACCGGGAAGTGCAGCGCGCAGCGGTTGTCCCAGAAGGCGATCGAGCCCACCTCCCAGCGGAAGCGGCAGGTGAACTCCATGCGCGCCTGATGCGCGAAGAGATATTCCAGCAGCCCCGCGCTCTCCTCCTCGGTCATGCCGCCGAAGCGCACCGCATGGCTGAAGCTGAGGTAGAGCGACTTGCGCCCGGTCTCGGGATGCGTGCGGATCAGCGGGTGCTCGGCCTCGAAGACGCGGGAAGAGCCCGCCGCCTTGCCGTCCTCGCGCGTGCGGGTGCGCTCGGCCTTGAGCGAGCTGTTCACCACGCGCAGCGGCGCGAGCATCTGCTTCATGCCGTCCGACAGCGCGTCATAGGCCGCGTAGCAGCTGGCGAAGCAGGTGTCGCCGCCCTGGGGCGGGATCTCGCGCGCGATCAGCATCGTCGCCGTGGGAGGCTCGGCGAGGTAGGTGGTGTCGATGTGCCAGGTGCCGCCAAAGTTGATCCGCTCGTGCTCCAGCTTCTCGACCACGATGACCTCCGGCGCCTCCTCCAGACCTTTGAGGAAGGGGTAGTGCACCACCTCGCCGAAGCGCCGCGCGAAGGCCGCGAAGGCGGCCGGGGGAAGCGGCTGGTCGCGGAAGAAGATCACGCCGTGCTCCAGCCAGATCTGCCGGATGCGGGCGATGAGGTGGTCGGGCACCTCGCCCAGCAGGTCCACGCCGTGGATCTCGGCGCCGAGCGCGCCGGCGAGCCGGCGGACGCTCAGCGAGGGTGCGATGACGTTCATGTCGGCTCTTTCCCGGGAACGCCCGAGGCTAGGGCCATGTGCGGGCCGCAGGCCAATCCAATGCGACGATAGGAGTTATGCAGGCGCCGGCATCGCCGCCCTTTCGTTCCGTATAAGCACCGCGCTTAGATGGCGCCATGAAGATCCGGCAGCTCAAGACCTTCCTGCATGTGGCGGAGCTGGGCAGCGTCAGCAAGGCCGCCCAGCGGCTGAGGATCGCCCAGCCCGCCCTGAGCCGCCAGCTGGGCCAGCTGGAGGAGGAGCTGAAGGTGGCGCTCTTCATCCGCCACGGCCGGGGCATGGTGCTGACCCATGCCGGGGAGACGCTGCGCGACCGCGCCAGCAGCATCCTGAAGCAGCTGGAGGAGACCAGGCTGGAACTGGCCTCGGAGAGCGAGGTGCTGCGCGGCCGGGTGGCCTTCGGGATGCCCCCCTCCGTGGCGGAGGCGCTGGCCGGGCGTCTGATCGAGACCTTCCTGACGCAATATCCCGAGGTGTCGCTGCGCTTCGTCACCGCCTCCAGCGGATATCTGCTGGACTGGCTGCATGGCGGCGAGATCGACGTGGCCGTGCTGCATGCCGGGGATGAGACGACGAACATCGAAGCCTCGCCCCTGCTGGTCGAGGAGCTGTTCCTGATCACCGCGGCCGACGACCCTGCCGCCGCGCAGCCCGCCATCGGTTTCGCCGAGGTGGCCCAGCGGCGGCTCCTGCTGTCCGGGCCGCACCAGGGTCTGCGTCTTCTGCTGGAAAAGGAGGCGCTGCGGCAGGGGCTGGAGCTGGATATCCTGCTCGAGGCCGATGCGCTGCCGGTGGTCAAGACATTGGTGGCGAGGGGAACCGGCGCGACGATCCTTCCCATCGAAGCCGTTCGCAAGGAGATCGAGGCCGGCAAGCTGATGGCCATCCCTCTGGAGCCGAAGCTTTCCCGTGGATTGGTGGTGGCACGGGCCCTGGGCCAGCCTGCTTCCGATGCGGTGGAGCGGTTCTGCGCTTCGTTGCGCCGGGAGGCGATGGAGATGGTCGAAGCCGGGCTGTGGCAGGGTTCCCCATCATAGGCCGGGCCGCGGCGGGGCTCGGCGGCTCGCCCGCGGCAGATGCCGCTCAGGGATTCGACGTCCGCTCCAGGCGCGCCTGCAGCAGGTCGCGCGACGGGACATAGCGGTGGTGGAGCTGGTCCTTCAGGGAGGGCAGCGTCGCCTCGCGCAGCATGTCGCAGGTGTCGTTGATGTCGGCGAGCTTCACATGCATGGCGCGCTCGTCGCCGCTCGCGACAAGGCCGCGCACGTAGTCCAGGTAGATCGCATTGTCCTCGGGCGTGATCGCCTCCAGGGCGCGGAAGTAGTCGCCATGCGGCGGCGGGGTGATCAGGTCGATGATCTCGATCGCGCGCTCCTCGCAGCCGATCTCCCGCAGCCACTCCTTGCCCTTGCCGCCGGCCATCAGCGCATCGTGCATCAGCGCGGCCTCCACGCTGGCGCGATCGGCCAGCGGATCGCGGAAGATCGTGCGCAGGGCCACGCGCTCGAAATGCTGGCACCAGGGGCGGCCAATGCGGTCGCGCGCATCGCCATGCATCTCGATGGCGAGGGCGACGAGCTTGGTGAACCAGGGCGCGGTCGGGACGATGCTCATGGGGTCTGTCCTTGTCGGCTTTCGGCCAGGTCGCGATGGACGATGGGCGTGTCGTAGGCCTCGGCGGGCGCTCCGCCGGAGAGGGCACGCTGCCCCACGATGCGTTCGGCGAGAAGCTGCGCAGGGTCGATGACGGGGCGCATCTCCGCCTCCCAGGCAGCGAGGCCAGCCTCCACGCCGGCGTCCAGCGCGCGCGCCAGCGCGACGGCGCTCCGCATGGCGATATTGGCGCCCTTGCCGATGCTGGAGGGCATGGCATGCGCCGCATCGCCCAGGATCGCGACCCGGCCGGCGGACCAGCGATCGAGCCGGATGGAGCCGTAGAGATCGAAGCGCGTGGCCATGGCGGCGGCCGGCAGGATGGGGGCGAGCTCCGGGAAGGAGGGCAGCCAGATCTCCGGACGGACCGGCAACCCGTCGGTGCCCGGCTCGTCCGACGGCGCCATCATCACGAAGTAGCACTGCGTGGCGCTGCAGGGTGTGTAGAGGATGCGCAGCCGCCGCGCGCCATAGGCCCAGAAGTCGCGCGCGCGCTCCCAGATCTCGCCCTCGAGGGCGGTGCGGTCGACCAGCACGCGCACCAGCCCGTCGTCGAAGCGCGTGCGGCGCGGCGCGAGGCCGAGATGCGCGGGAAGCGCGCAGGCCGTGCCCTCGGCGATCACGACGAGGTCGGCCTCCGCCATGCCGCCATCGGCCAGGCCGATGCGCCCGTCCCGCTCCACGCGCGTGACCGGCGCGCCCGCGACCAGCGTGGCGCCGGCCTCGCGCGCGGCGGCGACCAGCAGGCCATGGAGGTCGCCGCGCAGGGCCGTGCGGAAGGTGCCGCCATTGTCGTCGCGGATGCGCAGCTCGCCGTCCACGATCGTGTCGTAGGACAGGGGGGCGAAGGAGGCGTCATGGAGACGCCGCTCGATGCCGATCGCCGCCGCGGCGGCGAGCCCGTCGGCCGTCATGTAGAGGCCGCCGCCATAGCCGCGCAGCACGGGCGCGGATTCGCGCAGCGTCACCTGCCAGCCGCGCCGGCCGAGCGCCGCCGCGGCCGTCAGCCCCGCCATCCCACCGCCGACGATCTCGGCCCGACGCATTGCCATCTCCGGTCAAACTGCAGGCGGAATTTCAGCCAGCGCACTTGGTATGACAAGTGATCTGAGGAAGGCGTTCGCGCCACGGCAGCGGAGTTCTGCCCATGGAATCGGCGGATATGCCGGCACTATGGGCACATCACGCTCATCTCCACCTAAATTGGTCCGATATGCCATTGTAGAGCGGGGATTGAGATGGTGGTGTCATGACAATGTCCCGAGCCAAGCCCGTCCCGAACGAGTTCCTGGTCGCCACGCCCCTCTACCGCCAGGTCGAGGAGCGGATCGCCGCCGACATCTATGCGGGCCGCTACCGGTCGGGGGACCGCCTTCCTTCGGACGCCGAGCTCGGTGCCGGCTTCGGCGTCAGCCGCATCACCATCCGCCACGCGCTGGACAAGCTCGTCGCCGCGAACCTCATCCGACGCCAGCGCGGCGTGGGCAGCTTCGTCCTCGGCGGCGAGGAGGCACGCAAGACTGCGAGCCTGGTCGGCGATATCGACGAGATCCATCCGCACATCCATTTCCGCCTGCTCTCCTCGGACGATGCCGCCCCCTCGCCCGCCCTCGCCGCGCTCCTGCCGGCGCCGGCCCCGGAGGGATGGACGCGCTATGTCTGCGTGAACCATGCCGGGCGGCAGCCGCTCTCCTACGTCGAATCCCACTTCCCGGCCGAGGCCGCGCGCTGGCTCGATGCCGAGGATTTCCGCGGCCACGTCCCGCCCGCGCGGCTCATCGAGATGCGCTCGGGCATGAGCTTCGCCCATGCGGACCAGACCATGAGCGCGGTGCTGGCGCCGGAGGAGGTCGCGCGGCATCTCGGCCTGCCGGCAGGCTCGCCCATCATGCGGATGGAGCGCGTCTATCTCGCCCAGGGCGGACAGGTGCTGGAGGCCACCACGGCCCACTACCACCCCGACCGCTACCGCTACGCCGTGCGCCTGCTGCGCGGCGGCGCTCCAGCCATCGGCCCGCGGGCCGTGCCTTCCCGATCCCCACGAGGAGCCAACTCATGACAGGCCTGTTCCGCCCGACGCGCCGCGGCTTCGGCGCATGGTCGCTCGCCACCGGCGCGAGCCTCGCCGCGCCCGCGGTGAAGGCGCAGACGCGCCGCCTCTCGGTGGTCGTCTCGGCGATCTACAAGCGCTCCTTCGACCGCTTCGTGGTGCCGCGGATGCGCGAGATGCACGGGGTGGAGGTCGTCTCCTCCGCGCTGCTGAGCGCCGAGGCGCTGGCCCGGGGCATCGCCCAGCGCAGCAGCCCGCAGATCAGCCTCTTCACCCTTGACCAGGGCCCTTGGCTGCAGGGCAAGGATCTCGGCCTCTGGGCGAAGCTCGATCCGGCGCTGGTGACGAGCACGCGGACCATCCCGGCCGGCTTCCAGGATCCGGACGGGCATGGCGCGGCGCTGTTCAGCATGCTGACCGGCCTCTGCTACGACGAGCAGGCGCTGCGCGCGGCCCGCGCGCCGATCCCGGAGTCCTTCTTCGACATGTGGGCCGCGCCCTATCGCGACCGCGTGGCCATGCCGCAGTTCACCAACACCTTCGCCTTCATCACGCTCGCCTATGCCAACCGCCTGCTCGGCGGCACGGACACGGACAGCTTCGGCCGCGGCTTCGCGAAGATGCGCGAGCTGAAGCCCAATATCCGCACCTTCATCGGGCCGCTGGGGCAGCTCATCCAGCTCTTCCAGCAGAAGGAGATCTGGATCGCCTTCGCGCCGCAGCTTTCCGCCCTTCAGGCCTCGGCGGCCGGCCTGCCGATCAAATGGGCCGCGCCGAAGGAGGGCGCCGTGGCACTCTCGCACTTCATCGGCATCCCCGAGAACGCGCCCAACATGGAGGACGCCCAGAAGCTCGCGAACGTGATGCTCGCGCCGCAGTACCAGAAGGAGCTCGCCGAGACCGACTTCATGGTGCCGGTGAACACCGCGACGCAGCTGAGCGAGGCCTTCAAGGCCAGCTTCCCCGTGACGATGGAGATGACGCAGGCCGCCGCGCAGGTGCCCTGGGCCGAGTACAACCGCACCCGCGTCCAGCTCGCCGAGCGCTGGCAGCGCGAAATCCAGAGCTGATCCGCTACCCTCTCTCGAGCCGCTCCTGCAGGAGGTCGCGCGAGGGGATGTAGCGGTTGTGGAGCTGGCCCTTCAGCACGGGCGAGGTCGCCTCGCGGAAGGCGTCGATCGTGTCGTTGATGTCGGCGAGCTTCACATGCATGGCGCGCTCGTCGCCGCTCGCGACGAGGCCGCGCACGTAGTCCAGGTAGATCGCGTTGTCCGCCGGCGTGATGGCGTCCATCTGCCGGAAATGGTTGGCGTGCGGCGGCGGGGTGATGCGATCGATGATCTCGATCGCGCGCTCCTCGCAGCCGATCCCGCTCAGCCATTCCCTGCCCTTGCCGCCGGCCATCAGCGCATCGTGCATCAGCGCGGCCTCCATGCTGGCGCGGTCGGCCAGCGGGTCGCGGAAGAGCGTGCGCAGGGCGACACGCTCGAAATGCTGGTACCAGGGACGGCCGATGCGGTCACGCACACCGCCATGCATCTCCTCGGCCATCACGACGAGCTTGGTGAACCACAGCGCGTTGGGGACGATGCTCATGCCAGCTTCTCCTCGATCATGGCGGTGGGGTCGGAGGCGGTGCCGCGCCGCACGATGGGCCCGCCGCCAAGCGCGGCCTTCGCGCGCTCGGCGATGATGCTTTCCGCCAGAAGCTGCGTCTCCTCGACGACGGGGCGCATCTCCGCCTCCCAGGCAGCCAGGCCAGCCTCCACGCCCGCCTCCAGCGCGCGCGCCAGCGCGACGGCGCTGCGCATGGCGATGTTGGCGCCACGGCCGATGCTGGAGGGCATGGCATGCGCCGCATCGCCGATCACCGCCACGCGGCCGGCGGACCAACGCTCCATCCGGATCGAGCCGTAGCGGTCGAAGCGGCCCTCCCCGCCGATCCGCTCCAGCAGCGGCGCGAGCTCCGGGAAGGAGGGCGACCAGACCTCCGGGCGGACGGGCAGCCCGTCGGTGCCCGCCTCGTCGGCGGGCGCCATCATCACGAGATAGCAATGGGTGGCGCTGCAGGGCGAGTAGAGGATGCGCAGCCGGCGATGCCGGAAATTCCAGAAGTCGCGCGCATTCTCCCACTCCTCGCCCGCCAGGAAGCTCCGGTCGAGCAGCACGCGGACCAGCCCCTCCGGGAAGCGCGTGCGGCGTGGCTCCAGGCCGAGGCGCGACGGCAGGCGGGATCCGGTGCCCTCGGCGATCACGACGAGATCGGCTTCCGCCGTGCCGCCGTCCGCCAGGCCGATGCGCCCCGCCGGATCGACCTGCGTCACACGGGCGGAGGTGAGCAACATGGCGCCGGCCTCGCGCGCGGCCCGGGTGAGCAGCGCGTGCAGCGTCCCGCGCAGGGCGGTGCGGTAGGTGCCGATGTTGACGTCGCGGCCGCGCAGCTCGCCATCCACGAAGGTCTCGAAGGCGCAGGGGGCGAAGGAGGCGGCCTCCAGCTCATCGCGAAGGCCCAGGTCCCCGATCGCCGCGAGCCCGTCCGCGGACATGTAGAGGCCGCCGCCATAGCCGCGCAGCGCGTCGGCCGCCTCGCGCAGGGTGACCTTCCAGCCGCGCCGCGCGAGCGCGGCGGCAAGCGTCATGCCGGCCATTCCCCCGCCCACGATCTCCGCCCGCCTCACGTCTTCGGACATGGTCCCTCCATCGAGGGCCCCATCATCCTGTCCTCTGTTGATATGACAAATCCATCCATGACCACATTCTCCCTCAGGCCGCCGGCGGATCGCCCACAGAAAGGGCAGATTCGGTGCAACATGGCCCAAGGCATGGGCAATGCAGACCTCGGCGGTCCAGTTTGCGGCCTCCGCCGAGATTGTGACCCCGATCGCACACAGCCTATGTCATGACAATGCCTGGACCGAAGCCCGTCCCGGACGAATTCCTCGTCCCCACCCCACTCTACCGCCAGGTGGAGGAGCGCCTCGCGGCGAGCATCTATTCGGGCCGCTACAAGCCGGGCGACCGCATGCCGACCGATGCCGAGCTCGGCGCCATGTTCGGCGTCAGCCGCATCACCATCCGCCACGCGCTGGACAAGCTCGTCGCCGCCAACCTCATCCGGCGCCAGCAGGGCGTCGGCACCTTCGTCCTGGGCGGCGAGGAGGCGCGCAAGACGGCGAGCCTGGTCGGCGACATCGACGACATCCACCCGCATATCAACTTCCGGCTGCTCTCCTCCGGCCACGAAGCGCCGCCGCCCGCCGTGGCCGCGCTGATGCCGCCCGGCAGCCCCGAAGAGATCTGGACCAGCTTCGTCGCCGTGAACCACACGGGGAAACTCCCGCTCTCCCATGTGCGGGCCTATTTCCCCGCGGCGGTCGCGCGCTGGATCTCGGCCGAGGATTTTGCCGGACACGTCCCGCCGGCGCGGCTCGTCGAGATGCGGTCCGGCCTCCGCCTCAGCCATGCCCGGCAGACCATGAACGCCGTGCTTGCGCCCGAGGATGTGGCGCAGCAGCTGCAGCTCGCGCCCGGCTCGCCGATCATGCGGATGGAGCGGGTATATTTCGCGCAGGGCGGACAGGTCATCGACGCGACCTGTGCGCACTACCATCCGGACCGCTACCAGTTCTCGGTCCGGCTGGAGCGCAACAGCGCCGTGCCGGCCGGGCCGCGCCCCGTCGACTCCCCCCGCAAGCGAGGATCCCGCCCATGACCGGCATCATCCGCCCCAGACGCCGCGAGCTCGGCGCCCTCGCGCTCGCGGCATCGACGCTCGCCGCGCCCGCGGTGAAGGCGCAGGCCCGCCGCCTCTCGATCGTGATCTCCGCGGTGTACAAGCGTGCCTTCGACCGCTTCGTGGTCCCGCGCGCGCGGGACATGCATGGCATCGAGGTCGTCTCCTCCTCGCTGCTGAGCGCGGAGGCGCTGGCCCGCGCGATCGCGCAGCGCAACAGCCCGCAGATCAGCCTCTTCACCCTCGACCAGGGACCCTGGCTGCAGGGCAAGGACCTCGGCCTCTGGGCCAGCCTCAACCCGGCGCTGGTGACCAACCTCGCCCATGTGCCGCCGGGCTTCCGCGACGCGGACGGCAAGGGCTCGGCCGTCGCCACCTCGCTCGTCGGGCTGATCTATGACGAGCAGGCGATCCGCGCGGCCGGGGCGCCCCTCCCCGAATCCTTCCTCGACCTCTGGAAGCCGGCCTATCGCGACCGCGTGGCGATGCCGCAGTTCACCAACACCTATGCCTTCATCGCGCTGGCCTATCTCAACCGGATCCTCGGCGGCACGGACGGCGACGGCTTCGGCCGCGGCTTCGCGAAGATGGCGGAGATGAAGCCCAACATCCGCACCTTCATCGGGCCGCTGGGGCAGCTCATCCAGCTCTTCCAGCAGAAGGAGATCTGGATCTCCTTCTCGCCCCAGAGCACGGCGCTGCAGGCGGCCGCCGCCGGCCTCCCGGTGAAATGGGCCGCGGCGAAGGAGGGCGCCATCGCCTCCAGCCACTTCCTGACCATCCCGGAGAACGCGCCGAACATGGAGGATGCGCAGAAGCTCGCAAACCTCATGCTGGCGCCCCAGTACCAGCGCGAGATGGCCGAGACCGTCTTCGCCGGCCCGGTGAACAGCGAGACGCAGCTCGACCCTGCCTTCGCCGCCACCTTCCCCGTCACGCGCGAACTGTCGGCCGGAGCCTCGCAGGTCCCCTGGGCGGAGTACAACCGCAGCCGGGTCCAGCTCTCCGAGCGCTGGCAGCGTGAAATCCAGAGCTGAGGGGCGCCAGGGATGCAGCTGGGGGCCATGCAGGCAGGCCACAGCCTGGAACTGACCGGGCTGAACAAGAGCTTCGGCACGACGACCGTGCTGCGGGATGTCTCGGTCTCCGCGGCGCCGGGCAGCTTCGTCTCGCTGCTCGGCCCCTCCGGCTGCGGCAAGACGACGACGCTCAACATCGTGGCCGGCTTCGAGAAGCCGGACAGCGGCGACGTGCGGCTCGACGGAACCTCCGTCACGCGCATGCCGCCGCATCGCCGCGGGCTCGGCATGGTGTTCCAGAGCCACGCGCTGTTCCCGCACATGACGATCGCGCGCAACGTCGCCTTCGGGCCGCAGATGCAGGGTGTGGCCGCCGCGGAGATCGACCGGCGGGTGAAGAACGCGCTGGAGCTCGTCCGCCTGGGCCATATGGCGCAGAAATACCCGCGCCAGCTCTCGGGCGGGCAACAGCAGCGCATCGGCATCGCGCGCGCGCTGGCCGCCGAGCCGCGCATCGTGCTGATGGACGAGCCGCTGAGCAGCCTGGACGCCCAGCTCCGCCGCGACATGCAGACCGAGCTGCGCCGGATCCAGCGCACCGTCGGCACCACCGTCATCTACGTCACGCACGATCAGGAGGAGGCGATGGCGCTCTCCGACCAGATGGTGCTGATGCGCGGCGGGCAGGTGGAACAGGCGGGCCGCCCGGAGGAGCTGTACCAGCGCCCCGCGACGGAGTTCGTGGCCGGCTTCATCGGCGAATCCAACCTCTTCGACGCGACGCCGCTCTCCCATCCCGGCGGCTTCGCGCTGAGCGGCGGCACGGCCATCGAGACCGCCGCGAAGGCCGTCCCGGCCGGCACCGCCGCGCGGGTGGCGGTGCGGCCGGACCGCGTGGCGCTGGTGCCGGTTGCGGATCATGGCGATCTGCCGGTCCGCGTGCTCGACCGCCACTATGCCGGCGAGAGCTTCCGCTACAGCCTGGCCCTGGCGGACGGCACGCCGCTCGTTGCCCGGCTTCACGTCTCCGCGCCGCACCTGCCCATGCCGGGCGAGGCGGCCGCCGCGCGCGTCGCGCCGGCCGACTGGTTCGTCTTCCCATGACGCGCTGGTGGGGCATCGGCGGGGTCGGCCCGGCGCTGCCGCTGGCGCTGCTGCTGACCGCCTGCTTCGTCGTGCCGATGGCGATGGTCTTCTCGCTGGCCTTCCGCCCCTTCGACGCGCGCGTGCTGATGGGCACCGACTTCACCTTCGCCAATCTGGCGCGCTTCCTCGGCGACTGGCACTACATCGAGGCGTTCCTCCGCACGCTCTGGCTCTCCGCCCTCACGGCGGTGATCTGCATGGTGCTGGCGGTGCCCGTCGCCTGGAACCTGCACGGGATGCGCTCGAGCCTCGGGCGGCTGGCGGCGACCATGCTGGTCCTGACGCCGCTGATGGTCAGCCTGGTCGTCGCCTCCTTCTCCTGGACACTGATCATCGGCGGCAACGGAATCCTGAATCAGGTGCTGGAGGCGGCCGGGCTGTCGCGGCTGCGGCTGATGAACACGGCGACGGGCGTGGTCATCGTCAGCGTGTTCAGCCAGCTGCCCTATACGATCCTGACGACGCATGCAGCGCTGGAATCGGTGGACCAGCAGCTCTGGCGCGCAGCCATCGTGCACGGCGCGCGGCCGGCGCGGGCCTTCTGGCGCGTGATCCTGCCGCTCTGCCTGCCGGGCATCGTGGCGGGCGGGCTGATCGTCTTCGCGCTCACCATGGCGGCCTTCGTGATCCCCTTCCTGATCGGCGGCGGGCGCATCCTGGTGGCGCCGCTGCTGATCTACCAGTCGACCATGCAGCTCTTCGACTGGCCGGGCGCGGCGGCCCTCGGCATCCTGCTCTTCGCGCTCACCCTCTCCTGCACCTGGGCCGTGGCGGCGCTCGCGCAGCGGCTGATGCCCTGGGAGCGCCCGCGATGAACCGGGTGATGGGCGGCTTCGCGCTGCTGATCTACGCGGCCCTGGCCCTGCCGGTGGTGCTCGTCGCCGCGGCCTCCTTCACCGCCGGCGACTATCTGAGCGTGCCGCCGCAGGGCCTCTCGCTCCGCTGGTGGCGGGCGATGCTGGACGACCCTGACATGGTCACGGGCTTCCTCATCAGCCTGCGCGTCGCGGCGGCGACGGTGGCCATCTCGCTGCCGCTGGGCGCGCTCGGGGCGATCGGCGTGGCGCGCGCGCCGGGCGGCTGGCGCACCACGCTGGCGACGCTGCTCGCCTCCCCGCTCAGCGTGCCGCTGGTGCTGGTGGGCTTCTCGCAGCTCGTCTTCCTGACGCAGCTCGGGATGATGAACGAGGGCGGGCTGATCCTGGCCCATGTGGTGGTGAGCACGCCCTATGTGATGCGCTCGGCGCTGGCGAGCTTCGCGCTGATGGATCCCTTCACGGCCCGGGCCGCCGCGATCCATGGGGCGAAGCCCTGGCAGGTGATCTGGCACGTGATCCTGCCGGCGCTGCGGCCCGGGCTGGTCTCGGGCTGCCTCTTCGCGGGGCTGGCCTCGCTCAACAACATCGTCGTCTCCGCCTTCCTGGCCCGTCCCGGCGCGAGCCCGCTGCCGGTCGTGATCTTCAGCCGCATGGAGAACCTGGCCGAACCCTCCGTGGCGGCCGCGAGCACCTCGGTGATCCTGCTGACGACGCTGATGTGCCTCGTGCTCGAAAAGCGCTATTCCCTCTTCGCGACGCTGGCCCGCCGCTGAGGGCGCAGGAATCGTGGAAAGATCACTGCCGATCTGATTCGCTTCTCACCCATTGAGTGGACGACCGGCGGGTGAGCAGCGGCATCCTGCATGCGCAGCGCCCGGGGTGCCGCTGAAGCGACCGCGTGCCCGAATCCCTCCCCGCCCCGTGGCCCCGGCACAGCTCTCCCGGCCGGGGCCAGGACGCGGCGTCAGGTCACCTCGGCCGCCAGCGCGTGCGAGGTCAGGAAGCGCGTCCCTGCATGGGACTTCATGAAGCCGATCAGCCGGTCCAGCATCGCCAGCCGCCCCGGATGGCCGATGAGCTGCACGTGCAGGGTGAGGTGGAAGAACGCCCCCGGCCAGGCATGGGTCGCGGCGAACTCCTCCTGCCACAGCACCTCCACCTCCCGGGCCGTCCGCAGGATGCGCTCCATCCGCCCGCCATGGATGAAGAAGGGCGCATCGGCCAGGTGCCAGTGCACCGGCAGCTCCACCAGGTCGACCGGCACGCCATCGCGCAGGTGCCGATAGGGCCGCACCGCGTCGTGGAAGTTGGTGGAGACCGTCACGCCCTCCTCCAGCAGCAGGTCGAGCGTGTGGGCGCTCCATTCCCAGGAGGGCGAGCGCCAGGTCACGGGCCGCTCGCCGGTGATGCGCTCCAGCGCGCGGATCCCGCCCACCAGCTCCGTCCGCTCCTCCTCGCGCGAGAGGCCGACCGGCGTGCGGTGGTTCGCGCCGTGGCTGCCGAGCTCGTGGCCCGCGCGATGGATGGCGAGCACGGAATCGGGATAGCGGTCCGCGGTGATGCCGGGCACGAAGAAGGTCGCCTTCACCGCATGGCGCTCGAGCAGCGCCAGCAGCGGCGCCAGCCCCTCGCGGATGGCGAAGGCCCCGTGCGAAAGCAGCACGGGCTTCGCCGCGTTCTCCGGATTGATGGCAAGCCAGAGGGCTTCCGCATCCAGGCAGATGCCGAGCACGACGGGAAAGCCGGTCATGGGAATCTCCAGCGCATCAGGCGATCGCGGCGCGCAGCCGCTCCAGGCAGGGGCCGAGCAGCATCTCGCGCGAGCCCGTCTCGACATGCAGGCCGATGCCGAGCGCCACCGGCCCCGGCGCGAGGATGGCGATGGAACGCAGGCCGAGCTCCGCCTCCTCGCTCACCAGCGCGTAGCCGGCCGCCCGGGCGGCGAGGATGGCGTCGCGCAGGCGCGGCTTGTCGGTGAGCGTGAAGGGCGTCTGCGCGCGCGGCTCCAGCCGTTCCAGCCATGCGTCGAGCTCGTCCTCGGGCAGCAGGGAGAGCAGCATGCGCCCGCCGGCGCTGCAGAAGGCCGGCATGCGGAAGCCGATGCCCGTGCCCAGATGCCCGCGCTGCGCCGGCGCCGCGCGGGCCACCAGCACCGCCGCCTCGTCATCCAGCACGGAGGCAGAGCAGAGCGCGCCCATCTCCGCCGCGACGGCCTCGCAGACGGGCTGCAGCGCCGTGGTGACGGGGTTGGAGCGCAGATAGGCCGCGGCAAAGCCCAGGACGCGCGGAGTGACGCGGAAGACCCGCCCGTCGCTCTCGACGAGGCCTTGCTCCACGAGCGTCAGCAGGGCGCGGCGCGCGGTGGAGCGCGGCAGGTCGGCGGCCTTGGCCAGGTCGCTCAGCGAGCCCTGGCGCCGGTCGGGGCTGAAGGCGCCGAGCACCGCAAGCCCCCGCGCCAGCGCCTCGGAGAATTCATGGGCGTTGGGCCGCGCCTGACGCCTCGCGCTGTCCTGGTCGCGGAGCCGGGCCATGATCAGACGAGCTGGTCGGCGAGACCCGCGGCCTCGGCCTCGATCAGGCGGCGCAGGTCCAGCAGCATGGTCGCGGCCGAGGCCGCCTCGATGCGCATCGTGACGCCGAGCGCCGCCACGATGCGCCCATCGAAGCGGCGCAGCGGCACGGCGAGGGAGCGGAAGCCCAGCTCCGTCTCCTGGTCCACGAAGGCAAAGCCCTCGCGCCGCGCATCGCCGATAGCGGTCAGCAGGCCGGAGCGGCCGGTGACGCTGCGGCTGGTGAGGCCGGCGGATCCGGCGTCCTCCATCAGCGCCGCCAGGGCGGGTTCCGGCAGGTCGGCGAGCAGGACGCGGCCGAGGGCGCTGGCCGTCGCGGGAAGGCGCGCGCCGGCCTCGCGCGGGGAAATCCATTGGGACGGCACGGCGCGCGCCACGAGCAGCACCTCGCTGCCGTCGAGCACGCCGGCCATGCAGGCCGCCCCGGTCTTGGCCAGGATCCGCTCGCAGGCCGGCTGAAGAAGGGTCGGCGCCGGGTCCGACAGGAGATAGGGGCCGGCCAGCCGCAGGCTGCGCGGAGTCAGCCGCCAGCCGCGCCGATCCTGATCGAGATAGCCGAGAGCGACCAGCGTGCTCAGCGTCCGGCGCACGGTGGAGCGCGGCAGCCCCAGCAGCTCCGCCGCGTCCCCGACGGAGAGGACCGGGCGCTCCGCCGAGAAGGCCCCGAGCAGGGTGAGGCCGCGCCCGAGCGCCGCCAGGGCCTCGCCGCCGGACCCCGGGGCACTCACGAGCATGGCGACTGACCGAACATGCCATGGCGCATAGCGAAGCGGCGGGTGCGCCGCAATCGAGGCTGCCGGCTTGGAGGCCGTTGGGCAACACCGGCGGCGGAGGGTTCTCGGAGGATTCTTCGCGCCTGGAAGGCGGCGGTCATGCCGGAGGCATGCCTTCGGCATGACGCCGGTGCCGGTGCATCGGCAAGGCCGGCAACGCACCAGGCGCGGAAAAGGCCCGCGAAACCGACCAGCCGGAGTTGCCCAAAGGCCTCTCATGCAAGGCCGAGGCCCCTGCCCGCATCCCGCAGCCAGTCCTGGAGCCAGGGCGCGTAGCTGCGCGCGACCAGGAGGTCGATGACCGTCTCGCCGCGGGGCAGCAGGATGACGGGGCATCGCGCCAGCCGGGTACGCGCGCAATGCCCGGCCGGGAAGCGGCGCGGGTCGAGATCCATCGCGGCGCCGCGGGCGAGCAGGCCGCGCGCGGACGGCCCGCTGACGCGCAGGCCGATCCAGGCGCCGGTCACATCGACCGCGTCGATCCCTTGCCGGGCGCCCTCGGCACCGGCGGCGCCCACCACCAGCCATTCGTCCGGGCCCAGCCGCAACACCGCGCCCTCCGCCGTCAGCGTGGCGCGGGAGACGGCGTCCGGCGGCTCCACTCCGCCCAGCCAGGCGCGGAATTCCGCCTTGTCTGCCGCCCAGACCGTGAGAAGAGGAGCAACCGGCAGGAGGTCCAGGGCCAGGTCAGCCACGCAGCCTCTCTCCTTCCGGATCCAGGAAGACCGGCTCCACCACGCGCACCCGCGCCTCCTCGCCCGCCAGGGGCGAGACGGCGAAGAGCTCCTCGCCCTGCCGCGCTCGCCCCCGCTCCAGCAGGGCGAGCGCGATCCAACGGCCGAGCGACGCGCTGTAGAGGCCCGCGGTCACATGGCCCTGGATGGGCATCGGCACCGGCGCACGCGGATCCGCGACGAGCTGGGCCCCGCGCGGAATGGGCTGCGCGGCATCGGCCGCCAGCAGCCCGACCATCTGCCTGCGATCGGGCGAGGCCAACGCCGGCCGCCGCAGCGCCGCCTGGCCCACACAGCCCTTCTTCCGGCTCATCATCCGGCCGAGGCCGAGGTCGTCGAGCGTGGTGCGGCCATCGGCCTCGAAGCCCGGCATGAAGAAGCCCTTCTCGGCGCGCATGGTGAGCATGGCCTCGGTGCCGTAGGGCATGGCGCCGAAGGACAGGCCCGCCTCCATCGCCGCCTCCCAGAGCGCCAGCCCATGCTGCGCCGGGACGTTCACCTCATAGGCGCGCTCGCCGGAGAAGCTGATGCGGAAGACGCGCGCGGGCAGGCCGGCGACGCGGCCCGCCGCAACGCCCATATAGGGCAGCGCGGCGTCGGAGACGTCAAAGCCCGGACGCAGCGCCGACAGCACCTCGCGCGAGCGCGGGCCCGCGATGCCCAGGGCGGCCCAATGCTCCGTCACGTTCGTCAGCGTCACGTCCAGCCCGGGCCAGGCGAGCTGCAGCAGGCGGTCGAGATGGCCCTGCACGCGCTCCGCATTGCCGGTGGTGACGGTCATCACGTAGTGCCGCTCGCCGAGGCGGCTCGTGGTGCCGTCGTCCAGCACCATGCCGTCCTCGCGCAGCATGACGCCGTAGCGGCAGCGGCCGATGGCGAGATTCCCCCAGGAATTGACGTAGACGCGGTCGAGGAATTCCGCGACGTCGCGCCCGCGCAGGTCGAATTTCCCGAGGGTCGAGACGTCGACGAGGCCGACCGCGCCACGGGTGTTCAGCACCTCGCGGTCGATGGCCTGCTGATCGGTCTCGCCCCCCTGGGGATAGAGCTGCGGCCGCCGCCAGGTGCCGACCTGCGCCATGCGGGCGCCATGGGCGTCGTGCCAGGGCTGCATGGGCGTGACCCGCGCCGGCGCCACGCGCAGCCCGACATGGCCGCCCGCCAGGGCGCCGAAGGTCACCGGCACCAGCGGCGGCCGCGGTCGCGTGACGCCGACATCGGCCAGATCCGCCCGCAGCAGCTCGGCCACGCGCGCGGCGCCGATCAGCCCGCTGGTCCGCCCCTGGTCGGTTCCCATGCCGAGCGTGGTGTAGCGCTTCACCTGCTCGACGGACCGGAAGCCCTCGCGCAGGGCGAGGTCGATGTCCTCCACCGTCACGTCGTTGTGCAGGTCCACGAAGCGCTTGCCCCGCGCGCCCTGCGGCAGCGGCGCGATGGCGAGAGGGCGCATGGGCGCCTCCGCTTCCTCGATGACCGCCGGCGGCGTGCCGCCCCCGAGCGCAAAACCCTGCGCCAGGCAGTCCGAGAGACGGGTCGCGCCGGTGCAGGCCCCCACGCATTCCAGGGGCGGATCCGCCGGAACGAAGGCGCCGGTCGCCGGATCGAGGCGCGTGGCGCCGCCGGCCTGGGCCAGGAGCTGCAGGCCGGGCGTGAAGCCGCCCGAGACCAGCAGCGCGTCGCAATCGATATGCTCCGACGGGCCCGTGACGCCCTCGCCGGACAGGCGCATCACCTCGCAGCCCGTGACCGAGCGCCCGCCGCGCGCAGCGACCACGGCATGGCCGGGCAGGCAGCGCAGGCCGGCCACCCGCGCGGTCAGCGCCAGCGGCCCCTCCGCCACGGCCCGCAGGTCCACGATGGCCGCGATGGCGACGCCGGCCCGATGCAGGGCGATCGCCGCGCCATAGGCGCTGTCGTTGTTCGTGAAGATCACCGCGCGCCGGCCCGGCAGCGCCGCCTGCCGTTCGGCATAGGCGCGCGCCGCGGAGGCGAGCATGACGCCGGGGCGGTCGTTGTCGAGGAAGACCAGCGGCCGCTCCTGCGCGCCCGTGGCGAGGATGATGCGGTCGGCGCGCACGATCCAGCGGCGCTGGCGGGGGCCTTTTCCGGCCAGGTGCTCCAGCACGTCCACGCGATGGCCGTCGGAGATGGCGAAGGCGGTCGCGCGGCGCAGGATCGTGACGTCCGGCTGCGCCTCCAGCGACGCCTCGCGCGCGGCGAGCCAGAAGCCGGCCTGGATGCCGTCGATGAGAGCGTCGGGATCGGCCGCCGCCAGGCCGAGGCGTGAGCCGTCATCCACCAGCATGACGCGCGTCCCCGGGGCCGCCAGGGCGGAAGCCGCCGCGATCCCCGCGGGCCCGCCGCCGATCACCAGGACCTCCACATGCGCGTGGACCTGCTCGTAGTGGTCGGGGTCGGGCAGGCCGGGAGCACGGCCGAGGCCGGCTGCCTGGCGGATGAGGCGCTCGTAGAGCGGCCAGAGACGCCGGGGGCGGAGGAAGGTCTTGTAGTAGAAGCCCGCGGGCAGCAGCGGCGCCGCGATTCCGGCGATCGCGCCGAGGTCGAAGCCGACCGAGGGCCAGGCATTCTGGCCGGCGGCGACGAGGCCCTCCACGAGCGGCACGAGGCCGCCCTTGCAATTGGGCGCGGTGGCGGCACCCTCGCCGAGCTGGAACAGCGCGTTGGGCTCCTCCGCGCCATAGCCGAAGATGCCGCGCGGACGGTGATACTTGAAGCTGCGCCCGACGATCCGCACGCCGTTGGCCATCAGCGCGGAGCTCAGCGTGTCGCCGGTCTGACCGGTGTAGGATCGGCCATCGAAGCGGAACTCGATGCCCTGGTCGCGATCGATGCTGCCGCCTGTCGCGGCGCGAAAGGGCTGGGTCACGCTGCGCCGTCCAGGATGGCGCCGGTCGCCGTGTCGCGCGTGATCGCGAACCAGCAGCGGCAGCCGGCCGCGTGGTACCAGAGCTCGCGATGCGGCCCGCGGGGGTTGTCGCGCAGATAGATCTGCGCGTGCGCCTCCTCGGGCGGGAGATCCGCCGCGACGGTCGGCGGCACGCCGGCATCGCCGCCGTAGTCGAATTCGGTGACGTCGCGGGGGCCGCAGCAGGGGCAGGGAATCAGCATCAGTGCAGCCACGGCGTGGCGCCAGCGCCGCGCTCGTCGATGAGCGCGCCGGTGGCGAAGCGGTCGAGGGCGAAGGGGGCGTTCAGCGGGTGCGGCTCGTCGCGCGCGATGGTGTGGGCGAAGCACCAGCCGCCGGCGGGCGTGGCCTTGAAGCCGCCGTAGCACCAGCCGCCGTTGAGATAGAGGCCCTCCACTGGCAGCTTCGAAATGAGGGGGCTGCCGTCCATGGTCATATCCATGAGCCCACCCCAGCTGCGGAGCTGCCGCAGCCGGCTGAAGCAGGGGAAGAGCGCCAGGCAGGATTCCACCGCGTGGTCCAGCGGCTCCGGCGAGCCCCGCTGGGCGTAGGAGTTGTGGCCGTCGATGTCGCCGCCCATCACCAGCTCGCCCTTGTCGGACTGGCTCGCATAGAAGTGCAGCGCGCCCGAGGCGACGACGGCGTCGAGCACCGGCTTCACCGGCTCGGAGACCATGGCCTGCAGCACGTGGCTCTCCATGGGCAGGCGCAGGCCCGCCATGGCGGCGAGCACGCTGGAATTGCCCGCGACGCAGAGGCCGACCTTGGAGGCGGTGATCGGGCCGCGCGTCGTCTCGACCCCTGTGACGCGCCCGCCCTCGCGGCGGATGCCGGTCACCTCGCAGCTCTGGATGATGTCGACGCCCAGGGCATCGGCGGCACGCGCATAGCCCCAGGCGACGGCGTCGTGCCGCGCGGTGCCGGCGCGCGGCTGCTCCAGCCCGCCGAGCACCGGCAGCCTCGCATCGGGCGAGAGGTCCAGCGCCGGCAGCCGGCGCGCCAGTGCGGCGCGGTCCAGCAGCACGGCATCGATGCCGTTGAGCCGCATGGCGTTGCCGCGCCGCATGAGGCCGGTGAGGTCCGACTGCGTGTGCGCGAGGGTGATGCAGCCGCGCTGGCTGAACATCACATTGTAGTTCAGCTCCAGGCTCAGCCCCTCCCAGAGCTTCATGGCGTGCTCGTAGAAGAGCGCGTTGGGCGGCAGCAGGTAGTTGGAGCGGACGATGGTGGTGTTGCGCCCGGTGTTGCCGCCGCCGAGCCAGGCCTTCTCCAGCACCGCGATGCGGCGGATGCCGTGCTCCTTCGCGAGGTAGTAGGCGGTGGCAAGGCCGTGCCCGCCGCCCCCCACGAGCACCACGTCGTAGCCCGGCTGCGGCTCGGGGCTCCGCCACATCTCGAGCCAGTTGCGATGGCCGGTGAGCGCGTTCCGCGCCAGCGAGAGGAGGGAGAAATGCGCTCTGCCGCGGGCCGCCAAGGGCGATGGCTCCATTCCAACTATCGAACAAAAAGACGATAGTTCGCCCATAACCTCAAGGTCAATCCAGATCCTTTAAGGGCTAAGCCATTAAATCGCTTGATACCCTCACCGTATCGCAGGATAATCGAATTTAGGTTCGGTAATTGGACATCGAGCCGGCCTGGAGCATCGCCCTTGGACCCGAACGGCGCTTCAGCGCCAGACCTCGCGGAACAGCCGCATCCAGTTCGCGCCCAGCAGCCGCGCGATGCGCGACGGCGCCCAGCCGCGCCGCTCCATCGCCGCCGTCAGGTTCGGGTATTGCTCGATCCGTCCGAAATCCGGCGGGAAGACCGCGCCCTTGGGCTGGATGAGCTGCCGCCCGTAGCCCTTGTCCCGCAGCAGATAGGCGAAGTCCTCCTGGGTGAGACCCTGCGTGAAGTCCGTGCCGATCGCCACCTGCTCTTCGCCGCAGAGGTCGATGATGTGGGCGATAGCGTCGAGGTAGTCCTCCAGCGTGGACTCGCTGCCGCGCCGCATGAAGGGCGGGAACATGGTCACGCCCACCAGCCCGCCATGCTCGGCGACGAGGCGCATCTCCGCGTCGGTCTTGTTGCGCGGATGGTCCTTCAGCGCCCTGGGCGCGCAATGGGTGTAGGCGACCGGCTTTCCGGAGGCGAGCACGATGTCGCGCGCGGTGTCGGTGCCGACATGGCTGAGGTCGATGAGGATGCCTTCGGCATTCAGTGCCTGCACGAGGTCGTGCCCGAAATCGGTGAGCCCGCCGTCGCGCGATTCCAGGCAGCCGGAGCCCGCCATGTTCGCGGTGTGGTAGGTCATCTGCACGACGCGCAGCCCGAGCTCGGCGAAGAGCGGCACGCGGCGCAGATCCTCGCCGAAGCCGACCGAGTTCTGCCAGCCGAGGATGATGCCGACCTTGCCCTGCTCCTTCGCGCGCAGGATATCGTCCGGCGCGTAGACCTGGAGGAGCAGCGCGGGGTGCTCGCGGAACCACTGCTTCCACTGCGCGATCGCATCGATGGAGGCCTCGAAGCCCTCCCAGATTCCGCAGGTGCAGTTGGCCGCGGTGAGGCCGCCATCGCGCATCGCGGCGAAGACCTCCGGGCTCCATTTCGAGACGATGAGCCCGTCGATCACCAGCGAGGTTTCGTGCAGCGAGGTCATGCGCGGAGCGGAGCCTTTTCCCTGTGTCGCGGCCGCCATGCTAGGGCGGGGCCATGCGGGGCGTCACCACAGAATCTCTGAAACTACAAACAAAAACAAATGGTTGATTCATTCTCCGGACAGTCCGGCGAAGGGAGAATCGCGGTTCGCGGCATTCGTGAAACCTCCAATGCGCCACCCGGCGCGAACCGGAGACGATGATGCCTGCACGCCTGCCCCGCCGTGCCCTCGCGCTCGGCGTCATCGCGCTCGCCGCGCCGCGCCTCGCCCGCGGCCAGACCTTGCCGCGCCCGGCCCGCCTCGTGCTCGGCTATGCGAGCGGCACGGCCATGGACACGGTGGCCCGCCTCTATGCGCGCGAGTGGCAGGGCCGGTACGCGCCCTCCGTCATCGTGGAGAACCGCACCGGCGCGAATGGCCGCCTCGCCGTCGAGGCGGTGAAGGCCGCCGCCCCTGACGGCATGACCATCCTCATGACGCCCGAAAGCGCGCTGACCATCTTCCCGTCCGTCTATGGCGCCGGCCTGCGTTACGACCCGCTCGCGGATTTCGTCCCGGTCGCCCCCATGTCGGGCTTCGCCTACAGCTTCGCCGTCGGCGCCGGCCATCCGGCGAAGACCTTCGCCGAATTCGTGGCCTGGGCCCGCACCCAGCCCGAGATCACCTATGGCAGCCCCGCCGCCGGCTCGGGCCTGCACTTCCTCACCGTGCTGATGGCCAGGCGCTTCGGCCTCAACATGACGCATGTGCCCTATCGCGAGACGGCGCAGATGCTGTCCGACCTCGAGGCGCTGCGCCTCGGCGCCGCGATGCAGGTGGGCGGCAACGTCACGCAGCTGCACCAGGCGGGGCGCGTGCGGATCCTCGCGGTCTCCTCGGAGGAGCGCGTCCCCTCCCTGCCCGACGTGCCGAGCTTCGCGGAGCTCGGCTATCCCGACATGACGGCGCTCGCCCTCTACGGCCTCACGCTGCCGGCCGGCACGCCGCGCCCCATCGTGGACAGCCTGGCGCAGCTCACCCTTGCGGCCGGCGCGAAACCGGAGGTGCGCGAGGTGCTGGTGCGGCTGGATCAGGCGCCGGTCGCCACCTACCCGACGCCGGAGGCCTTCGCCGCGCGCATCCGCCAGGAGCAGGAGCGCTGGGGGCCGGTGGTGCGCGATTCCGGCTTTCGCCCGGAGTCCTGAAAAGACCCTTGTCCTTCGGAAATCGATCTCTTACGCTTTCGCGCAATGTCGGACTATCGAACAATCGTTCTTTAGTGCGCTGATCCTCATGGTTCCCGGCACGGCCACGAAGTCGGAAGGAAAGTGACCGCATGTCCGCTCCAGACGTCGTTCGCATCGCCGTGGATATCGGGGGGACCTTCACGGACGTGGTCCTGGAGACCCCGGCCCGGCAGGTGGCGGCCAAGGTGCTGACCACCCTCGACCATCCGGAGCGGGGCGTGCTGGAAGGGATCGGCCAGGTCCTGGAAAAGGCCGGCCTCGCGCCCGGCGATGTCGGGCTCGTCATCCATGGCATGACGCTCGCCACGAATGCGATCATCGAGCGCAAGGGCGCGCCGACGGCCCTCGTCACCACCGCGGGCTTCCGCGACACGCTCGAGATCGCCTTCGAGAACCGCTTCGACCCCTACGACGTCTTCATCGAGCGGCCGGCGCCGCTGATCCCGCGCACCCGCCGATTCGAGGTGCCGGAGCGCATGGACGTGGCCGGCCGCGTGCGCCTGGAGCTGGACGAGGCCTCCGTGGAAGCCCTCGTGCCGGCCCTGGAGGCCGAGGGCATCGAGAGCGTCGCGATCGGCTTCCTGCACAGCTACGCGAACCCGGCGCATGAGGAGCGCGCGCGCGACATCCTGCAGGCGCGCCTGCCGGGGCTCAGCATCACCCTCTCCTCCGCGGTCTGCCCGGAGGCGCGCGAGTACGAGCGCTTCAACACGGCCTGCGCCAATGCCTTCGTCCGCCCGCTCATGGCGCGCTACCTGACCGCGCTGGCCGGCGAGCTGGAGCGGCGCGGCTTCGGCTGCCCCCTGCTGCTCATGACCTCGGGCGGCGGGCTCACGACGCTGGAGACGGCGGTCGAGTTCCCGATCCGCCTGGTGGAGTCCGGCCCGGCCGGCGGGGCGATCCTGAGCGCGCATGTCGGGCGGCAACTCGGCCTCGATTCCGTGCTCTCCTTCGACATGGGCGGCACCACCGCGAAGATCTGCCTCATCGACGAGGGCCGGCCGACCACCGCCCGCGGCTTCGAGGTGGCCCGGCAGGACCGCTTCCTCCCGGGCAGCGGCCTGCCGCTACGCATCCCCGTGATCGAGATGGTGGAGATCGGCGCCGGCGGCGGATCCTTCGCCGCCGTGGACGAGTTGGACCGGATCACCGTCGGGCCGCGCAGCGCCGGCTCCGATCCAGGGCCCGCCTGCTACGGCCGCGGCGGCACGCAGCCCACCGTGACCGACGCCGACCTGCTGCTGGGCCGCATCGACCCCGCGGGCTTCGCCGGCGGCTCCATCACCTTGGACGCGACACGCTCGGCCTCGGCGGTGGAACTGGCGGTGGGGCGGCCGCTGGGGCTTTCGGCGGTGCTGGCGGCCTCCGGCATCAGCGAGATCGTCGAGGAGAACATGGCGAATGCGGCGCGGATCCACGCGGTGGAGCGCGGCGCCGATCTCACCGATCGCACGCTGATCGCCTTCGGGGGCGCGGCCCCGCTGCACGCGGCCCGCCTGGCCGAGAAGCTCGGCATCCGGCGCGTGGTGGTGCCTCGCAATGCGGGCGTCGGCTCCGCCATCGGCTTCCTGCGGGCGCCGATCGCCTTCGAGCTGGTCCGCAGCCGCTTCATGCGCCTTGGCGCCTTCGCGCCGGAACAGGCCAATGCGGTGCTGTCCGCCATGTCGGCGGAAGCGCGCGGCGTCGTCGCCCGCGGCGCGCCGGGGACGGCGATCGAGGAGCGGCGAAGCGCCGAGATGCGCTATCGCGGCCAGGGACACGAGATCACCATCGCCCTGCCCTTGCAGGACTTCACAGCCGAAGATGCCGCCCGGCTGCGCGGGCTGTTCGAGGAGGCCTATGCGGCACGCTTCGGCCGCGTCATCCCCGGCCTCGACATCGAGATCCTGAGCTGGACGCTCACCGCCACGGCCGGCGTTCCCGCCGCCGCGGTGGAGCCCGCATCGCCGTCGGCCAACACGGCGACAGCCGTTGCCGCGCCGAGTTCGACGCGCGGCCTCTTCGACCTCGACGGCGGCGGTATGCGGCTCCTGCCGGTCTATGAGCGCGCGGCGCTGTTCCCTGGCGTGTCATTGCCCGGCCCGCTCGTCATCACGGAAGCGGAGACGACCACGCTCGTCGGCGGCGGCTTCGATGCGCGCATCGATCCCAGCGGCGCCATCGTGATGACCGCGCGCGACCGCATGGTGCGGGAGCTGGCGGCATGAGCGGCGACGCGACGCGCATCCGCCACCAGTCCGCCTGGAACCGGCTGATCAACATCGTCGAGCAGCAGGCGCAGTCCCTGGTGCGGGCCGCCTTCAGCACCGCGGTCCGCGAGGCGCGGGACCTCGCGGCCGGCGTCTACGACCTGTCCGGCCGGCTCATCGCCCAATCGCCCTGCGGCACGCCGATCCACGCCAACATGATGGCGAATTCGGTGGGGCATTTCCTGAAGCGCTGGCCGGTGGCGACGATGCGCCCGGGCGACGTCTTCCTCACCAACGATCCCTGGCTCGGCAACGGCCATCTGAACGACTTCACCGTCGTCACGCCGGCCTTCCGTGGCGGCCGCGCGGTCGCCCTCTTCGCCTCCGCCTGCCACGTCGTGGACATCGGCGGGCGCGGCGTGCTGGCCGACGGGCGGCAGGTCTACGAGGAGGGGATCTGCATCCCGCTCATGAAGCTCGCCGAGGGCGGCGTGATGAACGAGTGGCTGCTCGACATCATCCGGGTGAACGTGCGCGAGTCGACGCAGGTCATCGGCGACCTCTACTCGCTGGCCGGCTGCAACGACGGCGCCTGCGCGCGGCTCGTCGCCATGCTCGACGAGTTCGGCCTCGAGAATGTGGAAGAGGTCGGCGCCTATATCCTCGACCGCACGCGGCAGGGCGCACTGGCGGCGCTGGCGCGCGTGACGCCCGGCACCTACCGCAACGAGATGGTGCTGGACGGCTTCGAGGCGCCCGTGACGCTGCGCGCCGCCGTCACCATCGGGCCCGAAGGCGTGCTGGTGGATTTCGCCGGCACTTCCGGCGTCTCGGGCTTCGGCATCAACGTGCCGCTCTGCTTCGCCGAGGCCTATTCCAGCTTCGCCGTGAAATGCATCCTGGCCCCGGCCGTTCCGAACAACGCCGCGGCGCTCGGCCTCATCCGGACCGTCGCGCCCGAGGGCTGCATCCTGAACGCGACCTTCCCCTCGCCGGTGGGTGCCCGCCACATCGTCGGGCAGATGGTGCCGGACCTGCTCTTCGGCTGCCTGGACCAGGCGATGCGGGCCAGCGTTCCCGCCGAGGGCGCCTCCTGCCTCTGGACCCTGCGGCTGATGGGCGGCCAGGGGCGCGTGGACGGCGACCCCGAGGTGCTACGGGACGCGACGCCCTTCACGGTGGGCTCGATCCATTCCGGCGGCACCGGCGCACGCCCTCGCCAGGACGGCCTCTCGGCGACCGCCTTCCCGAGCGGCGTCCGCACCGTGCCCGTGGAGGTCACGGAGACGCTGGCCCCGATCCTCGTCTGGCGGAAGGCGCTGCGCCCCGACAGCGGCGGCGCGGGCGCCTTCCGCGGCGGGCTGGGCCAGGTCATGGAGATCGAGAACGGCGAGGGAAAGCCCTTCGCCATCGGCGCCGCCTTCGAGCGCGTGCGCAACCCCGCGCGCGGCCGCCATGGCGGCCTGAACGGCGGCGCGGGCGTCCTGTCGACCACGGGGGGCCGGGCGCTGGCGTCCAAGGGCCACCAGACGATCGCGGCCGGCGACCGCCTGGTGCTGGAGATGCCCGGCGGCGGCGGCTGGGGCGATCCCTTCGCGCGCGAGGCCTCCCGTGTCGCTGCCGACGTGCAGGATGGCTATGTCTCCGCCGAGGCGGCGCGGCGGGACTATGGCGTCGTGCTGGATGCCGGCCTTGCCGTGGACGAGGCGGCCACGGCGCGATGCCGCGCGACGGCCAAGCCATGACGCTCGGAGCCAGGCTCGCACGGCGTCCCGGCCTGCAGGCCGCGCTCCTCTGCCTGCCGCTCGTGCTGTTCCTGGCCGTCTTCTTCGTGCTGCCCATGCTGCGCATGGTCGCGAGCAGCTTCGGCTCGCCCGAAGGGCCGACGCTGCAGAACTACGCCCGCTTCCTGGACAACGGCTTCTACGGCGAGACGCTGCTGACCACGATGGAGATCGCCCTGGCCACCTCGGTCCTGGCGGCCGTGCTGGGCTATCCCGTGGCGCTGGTCATCGTGCGGGGGCCGGCCTGGATGGGCCGGGGCATCACCGCGATCATCATCGCGCCGCTCGTGGTCAACATCGTCACGCGCACCTACGGCTGGAAGGTGATCCTGGCGAACAGCCGCAGCGGCGTGCTCAACTGGGCGCTGTCCTCGCTCGGCCTGATCGAGGCGCCGCTCCGGCTCCTCTACACCGAGGCGGCCGTGGTGATCGGCACGCTGCATCTCTACCTGCCGCTGATGGTGCTGCCGCTCGCCGCGGCGCTGACGCGGATCAATCCGGAGGTGGAGGCCGCGGCCCGCACGCTGGGCGCCTCGCCTTGGGCCGTGTTCCGGCGGGTGACGCTGCCGCTGAGCCTGCCAGGCCTCGGCGCCGGCATGACGCTGGTCTTCTCGCTGACCGCGAGCGCCTTCATCTCGCCGGCGATCCTCGGCGGCAACTTCGTGAAGATGCTGGGCACGCTGGTGGAGGAGCAGATCCTCTCGGTCTTCGACTGGAACTTCGGCGCGGCGATCGCGACGGTGCTGATGGTGGCCGTCCTGGCCGTGAACCTGGCCTATATCCGCTTCATCGACTCCCGCCTCGCCGCGAGGCGCGCGGGATGAGGATCTCCCCGGGCGCCGTCTTTCTCTATGCGGTCACGGGCCTCGTCGCCGTCTTCTCGGCGGCGCCCCTGCTGATCCCGATCGCGATCTCCTTCAGCGACACCGACTTCACCGCCTTCCCGCCCCGCGGCTTCACGCTGCGCTGGTACGCCGCGGTGCTCCAGGACCCCGAATTCCTCCGCGCCCTCTGGGTCAGCACGCGGCTCGCCTTCGCGGCGACGCTGACGTCCCTGCTCCTGGGAACGCCGGCGGCCTTCGCCCTCGTCCGCTGCGACTTCCGCGGCAAGGCGGCGCTGCAGGGCCTGCTGCTCTCGCCGCTGATCGTGCCCGTGCTGGTCAGCGGCATCGCGCTCCTGCAGCTCTTCACCGCCATGGGGCCGTCCAACGTCTGGATCCGGCTGGTCATCGCGCATGTGCTGGTGACGGTGCCCTATGTGGTGCGCACGGTGTCGGTGAGCCTGCAGCTCGTGGACATCCGCCTCGAGGAGGCGGCGCGGACATTGGGGGCCAACCGCGTCCAGGCGCTCCGCCGGATCATCCTGCCGCAGATCGCGCCCGGCCTCGCGGCCGGGGCGCTCTTCGCCTTCATGATCTCCTTCGACAACTACCCGATCTCGATGTGGCTCAACGACGCCGAGCACCTGCCGCTGCCCATCCTGATCTACGACTACGTCCGCCGCCTCTTCGACCCGAGCATCTCGGCGATCTCGGCCATGATGACCGCGCTGGCCGTCTGCGTCGTCTTCGCGCTGGAACGGCTGATGGGCCTGCGCCGCACCATGGGCATGTGAAGGAAGGGATTCGAATGACCACCGATCGCCGCAGCCTGCTGACCGCCTCCGCCGGGCTCGCCACGCCCCTCCTGCTCGGCCGCCGCGCCGGCGCGCAGGACCGCTCGATCCAGGTGGGGATCTTCAACGGCGTGCAGGCCGACTTCATGCAGCGCGAGGTGATCGCCCGCTTCGAGCGGGAGCGCCGCGTCCGCGTCTTCGTGACGCGCGGGCCGACCGCCGCGCATATCGCCCGGCTCCGCGCGACGCGCGAGCGGCCGACCTTCAGCGTCATGTGCATGGACGCGATGGGCGTCGAGATCGCCGCGCGCGACGGGCTGCTGGCGAAGCTCTCGCCCGGCGCGATCCCGAACCTCGCGAATGTCTTCCCGCGCTTCGTCATCAACGACGACCATGCCGTGGCCTTCGCCGTCTCGGTCGCCGGCCTGTTCTACAACCCGCAGGCCATCCGGCCGCTCGCGAGCTATGGGGAGCTCTGGGACCGGCGCTTCCGGCGGCGCTTCAGCATGGTGTCGCCGACCTATCCGCAATCCGTCTGCCTGCTCATCGCGACGGCCGCGCTGGTCACGGGAAAGCCCTTCGCGGAGGCGCAGCACCTGATCGACCGGATCTGGCCGCGGATGGAAGAGCTGCGGCCGAACCTGCACAACATCTACGCCGCCGAGGCCGACATCATGCAGATCGCGCAGGGCGAGGCGGATGTCGGCGGCATCGAATACTCCAAGACCATCTACCCCTACACGATGCGCGGCGCCGATGTGACGATGTGCTTCCCGCGCGAGGGCAGCTTCGCCGGGCTGAACTGCCTCGTGCAGGTCAAGGATGGGCCGGAGCCGGAGCTCGCCGCCGCCTTCATCAACCTGATGCTGGACGCTTCCGTGCAGAAGCCGCTGGCCGAGGCCACCGTGGCCGCGCCGCCGATCCGCGGCCTGGATTTCGCGCCCGAACTCGCGCGGCTGATGGCCTATCCGGTCGAGCGGATGGACGACCTCGGCATGTTCAATCCCGACTGGGCCGCGCTGAACCCGCTGCGCGGCGGCTGGATCGAGCGGCTCAACCAGCTGTTCACACGCCGCTGATCCCGGGGATGCACAGCGCCGCCCTCATCCTCGACCGCCTGACCAAGACCTATGGCGCCGCCGCCGCGGTGGACCGGCTGTCGCTCACCGTCCCGTCGGGCGAGCTGCTGGCGCTGCTGGGGCCGAGCGGCTGCGGCAAGACCACCAGCTTGCGCATGATCGCGGGCCTGGTGGAGCCGAGCGCGGGGGACATCCGGCTGGACGGGACCTCCATCGTCGGCCAGCCGGTGCACCGCCGCAACACCGGCATGCTGTTCCAGTCCTATGCGCTGTTCCCGCACCTCACCGTTGCCGGCAACCTGGCTTTCGGCCTCGAGATGCGGCGGATGAGGAAGGCCGAGATCCGGCAGCGCGTCGCCGCCGCGCTCCAGATGGTGCGCATGGGGGATTTCGCCGACCGCTCGCCGCAGTCGCTCTCCGGCGGGCAGCAGCAGCGCGTGGCGCTGGCCCGCGCGCTGGTGATCGAGCCGTCCATCCTGCTCCTGGACGAGCCCTTCGGGGCACTCGACAAGTCGCTGCGCGACACGATGCAGATCGAGCTCCGCCAGCTGCAGCGGCGGCTGCACGTCACGACGGTCATGGTCACGCACGACCAGGAGGAGGCGCTGACGCTGGCCGACCGGATCGCCGTCATGAACCAGGGGCGGCTCGAGCAGATCGGCACGCCCTCGGAGATCTACCGCAGGCCGGCGACACGCTTCGTCGCGGGCTTCATCGGGACGTCGAACTTCCTCGCCGGGACGGTGCTGGGGCGTGAGGGCGATGCCGTCGCGATCGGTCTGGAGGACGGGCGGCTGCTGGCCTCGCCGCCGGAGCCGGGGGGAAGCTGGCCTTCCCCGGGGTCGACCCTCACCGTGGCGGTGCGGCCCGAGATGGTGCGCGTGCTGCGGCCCGCTGCCGCATCGGAGCAACCGGCCAACAGCCTTCCCTGCGTCATCGAGGAGGTCATCTACCGCGGCGCGGTCACGCAATTCCACATGCGCCGCGCCAATGGCGAGCGGCTGATCGCCTATCATCGCAACGACGAGCGAGGCGATGTCCCGGGCCTGCTCCCGGGCGCGCCCGTGTCCGCCGTCTGGGAGGGCGGCGCGAGCTGGATCTTGCGGGACACGTTGCCGGTCCAGGCCTGACGGCTTTCGCCGGCGCTCCGGCCCGCCTGCCGTTCAGGTCTCTGGCCGCGGTGACCGTGGCCATGCCGAGGCCGATCACCCCCGCGGGACAGGCTCAGCGCGCGTAGTCGGGCTCCTCGCGGTCCAGCACGCGGCGCCAGGCATCGAGGTGCAGCCGCGCATCCAGCCGCTCGCCCCAGGGGCCGGTGTGGTGGCGGCGCAGGCCTTCGGGCAGCCTGTGCAGGGGCTGGCCGGTCTGCATCGCGGTCATCTGGTACATGCAGGTGCGCTCGGCCATGTAGGTTTCGTCGAAGGCGTCATGCACGGTGGGACCCACCACCGTCACGCCATGGCCGCGCATCAGCAGGATGGTCTTGTCGCCCATCAGGCGCGCGATGCGATCGCCCTCGCTGTCGTCGTGGACGGGCTCGTTGCCCTCGTCGTCGTACACGGTGCGATCGTTCAGCAGCAGGCTGTTGTGGTGCGAGAGGGAGAATTCCGCGCCCTCGATCATCGACAGCGCCGTGAGGTAGCGCGGGTGCACGTGCACCACGCAGGCCGCCTTGGGATTGGCGAGGTGGATGCGGGTGTGGATGTGGAAGGCCACCTTGCGCAGCTCGCCCTTGCCGCGCAGCACGCGGCCCGCGAGGTCGCAGACGATGAGGTCGCTGGCGCGCAGCTCCTGGAACAGGTAGCCGCGGGGGTTGATGAGGAAGGTCGGCTCCTCGCCCTCCAGCATCAGGCTGTTGTGGTTGCCGATATGCTCGTTCCAGCCGTGCCGCGCGCCGATGCGGAACACCGCCGCCATGTCGCAGCGCTGCGCCCATTCGCGCTCCTCGGCCTCGCTGCTGCTCAGGCTGGCCAGGACATTCGCCATGATCTTCTCTCCATGCGCGGCGCCATCCTGCCGCGTTGACGCGGGCCTTTCCAGCACCGAGCATTTCCGCCCCCGCACAGGAGCGTATCGATGCCGCAAGCCGAGCTGCCCATCACCGGATATCTCGACCGCTTCTCGCATCGCCCCGGCGAAAGCTTTCAGGTGAAGGTGAGCATGCCCGGCGGCGGCGCGGCACGGGCGAGGCTGGTGCGGGTGATCTCGGGCGACCCCAATCCGGACGGACCGGGGCTGCGCTTCGCCGATTGCGCCGGGCATTTCGACCGCGAGTTCCAGGCCCGGCACCAGCCCGTCCGTCCCGGCTCCTACGCGCGCGTGCCGCGGCCGCCCCGCCGAGCGGCTGGCCCCTGCACCTGGTCGGCGCTGGCGCGGCTGGAGGCCATGCCGCCTGCCGACGCGGCGCTGATGAGCGAGGAGCAGCCCGGCGCCGCGGTGACGCTGGGGGTCGGCCCGGGCGGCGCCTGGGCCGAGATCGCGCCCGGCCTCCGGGTTGAGACCGGCGCATCCTGGCCGCTGCGGCAGTGGATGCGGATCTGGCTGAGCGCGGACCCTGGCACGGGCCGGATCATCCTCGGCCAGCAACCTCTCGGCGGAACACCCGTCACCGTGCAGGCCACCCAACCCGCCCTGCGGCTGCCCGATGGCAGCGGCGCGCTCCTCATGGCGGCGCGCGATACCACCCAGCCCTGCGCCCATTTCACCGGGAAGCTGGAGGCGCCCGCGCTGCATGCCGGCTTCCACACCGCCTGGCCCGACGCGCCGGACCCACTCTCGGCCTGGGATTTTTCCCTGGACATCACGACCCAGGCCATCACCGACACCGGGCTGCAATCCTGCCATGGCGTGCTCGTGAACGCCCCCACCCGCGCCATGACCGGCTCGCGCTGGACCGGCGCCGAGATGAACTGGCGCCACGCGCCCGCCGACTACGCCGCCATCCATTTCCACGCCGACGACCTCGGCGATTGCGGCTGGGAGACCGACTTCGAATTCCCCGTGCCGGAAGGCCTTGGAAGCGGCGCCTATGCCCTGCACCTCACCTGCGCGGCCGGCGAGGACTGGCTGCCCCTCTACATCCTGCCGCCCGAAGGCACGGCAACGGCGCCGTTGGTCTTCCTGGCCTCCACCTTCACCTACCAGGCCTATGCCAACCACGCCCGCGGCAACAACGATGCGGCCTACAAGGCGCGGGTCGCCGAATGGGGCGCCTATCCGCACAATCCCAGCGACTTTCCGCTGTATGGTGGCTCGACCTACAACCGTCACGCCGACAACAGCGGCGTCGCGCTTTCCTCGCGCCTGCGGCCGATCATGACGATGCGGCCGGGCTTTCTGACCTTCAATGATGCACGCGGCTCCGGCCTGCGCCACTATCCCGCGGACACGCACCTGCTGGCCTGGATGGAGGCCAAGGGCATCGATTTCGACGTCATCACCGACGAGGACCTGCATGAGGAGGGCGCCGCGCTGCTCGCCCCCTACAAGGTGGTGCTGACCGGCAGCCACCCGGAATACCACACGCCCGAGACCCTCGACGCGCTGGCGGAGTACACCCAGGGCACCGGCCGGATGATGTATCTCGGCGGCAACGGCTTCTACTGGCGCATCGCCTGCGTGCCCGAACTGCCGGGAACGCTGGAGGTGCGCCGCGCCGAGGGCGGCATCCGCGCCTGGGCCGCCAATCCCGGCGAATACTACCACCAGCTCGACGGCCAGTACGGCGGCCTCTGGCGCCGCAACGGCCGCCCGCCCCAAAGGCTGGCCGGCGTCGGCTTCTCCGGCCAGGGCCTGTTCGAGGGCACCCACTACCGAAAGCTCCCCGCCGCCGCCGACCACGCCTGGATCTTCGAGGGCGTGGAGGAGGAGACCTTCGGGGATTACGGCCTCTCCGGCGGCGGGGCCGCGGGCTTCGAGCTGGACCGCGCCGACTTCACCCTGGGCACGCCGGCCAACACCGCCATCCTCGCCCGCTCCGAGGACCCGCCGGCCTCCTTCGTCACCGTGCCGGAGGAGCTGCTCTCCCACCTCGCCACCATCTCCGGGGAGAAGGCCGATGCGCTGAAGCGGGCCGAGATCGTGCACTTCGTCACCCCCGGCGGCGGCGAGGTCTTCGCCGTGGGTTCCATCACCTGGTGCGGCAGCCTGTGGAAGGACGGCGCCTTCCAGGGGCCGGTCAGCCGCATCATGGAGAATGTGCTGCGCCGTTTCGCGACCGGTTGACGGCGCCCCCGGACGAGGCCGAGAGTTTTGGCGCCAACGAAGGGAAATCCGCATGAAACGCCTGCTGGTCGCCTCCTGCTTCGCCTCCCTCGTCATGGCTTCCCTTGGGGCCGGGCCCCTTCACGCGGCGCCCTTCACCTGCCCCGCCCGGGGCGGCGACATCGTCTTCGGCCAGGAAGCGAACGTGAATTCGCTGGACCAGATGACGTCCAACACCATCTCGACCCGCAACATCGCGATGAACGTCTTCGAGACGCTGATGACGCGCGACGAGAACAACAACCCCATCCTCGAGCTCGCCGAGAGCATGGTCGCCGCGCCGGACGGGATGACCTACACCTTCCGCCTGCGCTCGGGCGTCACCTTCCACAACGGCAAGCCGCTGACCTCGGCCGACGTCGCGGCCTCCTTCAACCGCTACAACCGCATCGGCCTGCAGCGCAGCACGCTGGACAATGTGGCGGGCTGGGACACGCCGGACCCGATGACCTTCGTCATCCGCATGAAGCAGGCGCAGCCGACGTTCATCGAGGCGCTGTCCTCCTTCTCCGTGCCCATCGTCATCGTTCCCTCCGAGCTGGAGAATGACGAGCGGCAGCAGCTGCGGACCATCGGCACCGGCCCCTTCCGTCTCATGGAATTCGTCCCGGGCAGCCATGCGCGCCTCGGCCGTTACGACGGCTACAGCCCCAACACGGCCTTCGAGCAGCGCACCGGCTTCGGCGGCTATCGCGTCGCCTGCGTGGACACCGTGACCTTCCGCATCGTCACCGAGGCCTCGGCCCGCGTGGCCGGGCTGGAGACGGGCGCGCTCCAGGGCGTGGAGGACGTGCCGACCCGCTCGGTGGAGGGGCTGCGCCGCAACAGCGCCATCACCATCCTGCCGCTGCAGAACTGGTGGATCCAGATCGCGCTGCCGAACACCTCCAACCCGCCCACCAACAACCTCGCCTTCCGCCGTGCCGTGCAGGCCGCGCTCGGCGCCGAGGACATCATGGATGCCGCGACGGACGGCAATTTCCGCCTGAATGTCGGCTTTCAGTTTCCCAATCAGGCGACCTACACGGATGCGGGCCGCGAGACCTACAACATCAACAACCCCACCCGCGCGCGCGCCCTGCTGCGCGAGGCGAACTACCGCAACGAGCCCATCGTCATCCTGACCAACCGCGACTATCCGCCGATGTACAATGCGGCACTGGTGATGGAGCAGCAGCTCAAGGCGGTCGGCATCAACGCCTCGCTCCGCGTGGTGGACTGGCCGACCTCGGTGCAGATGTCGCAGCAGCTCAACAGCAGCGAGTGGCACTTCTTCCACAGCGGCTGGGGCACCCAGCCGGCGCTGGGCGCGCTGGCGACCATGCAGTTCCTGGTCTCGCCCAATGCCGCCTATCGCCCGCGCGACGACCGCGACGATCCCGAGGTGCTGGCCGCCTGGAACGACATGAACAACCTGCCCGACCAGGCCGCCCGCAACGCCGCCTTCGCGCGGATGCAGAGGCTCATCCTGGAGCGCGCCTACGCCTATCCCTTCGGTTCGCTGACCAAGGTGCAGGCGGTGCGCGCCAACCTGCAGGGCTTCGTGCCCTTCCGCATCCCGCGCTTCTCCAACGTGTGGTTGCAGCGCTGAGGCAGGCGCGGCGTTGATCCGCCTCGCCACCCGCAGCCTGCTGAGCGCGATTCCGGTTCTGCTGATCGTCAGCCTGATCAGCTTCGGGCTCATGCGGCTGATCCCGGGCGACCCCGCGGCCGCAATCGCGGGCATTTCCGCATCACCGGCGGACATCGCCCGGCTGCGGACGGATCTGGGGCTGGACGAGCCGCTGCTTTTCCAGCTGCTGCAATACTATAAGGGCCTGTTCCAGGGCGATTTCGGCCGCTCCCTGCTGCTGGGCAAGGGCGTGCTGGCGGCGACGGCGGAGCGCCTGCCGGTCACCCTCGGCCTGTCGGCCTACGCGATGGTCTTCACCCTGATCATCGGCATCGGCTGCGGCATCGTCGCGGCTCTCCGGCAGAACAGCTGGGTGGACCAGGCGGCGATGATGTTCGCCATGATCGGCATCTCCGTCCCCAACTTCTTCCTGGGCCTGCTGATGATCATCCTCTTCGCGGTGAAGCTGGGGTGGCTGCCGAGCGGCGGCTACGTGCCCTTCACGGAAAGCCCCTGGGGCTGGCTGCAGAGCACCACCATGCCGGCCTTCTCGCTGGCCCTGCTGCAGGCCGGCCTGCTGGCCCGCATCACCCGCTCCTCGATGCTGGAGGTGCTCCGGCAGGACTATATCCGCACCGCCCGCGCCAAGGGCCTGCCAGGGACCACAGTGATCCTCAAGCATGCGCTGGCCAATGCGCTGATCCCCATCGTGACCGTGGTCGGCATCATCGTCTCGCTGCTGCTCTCGGGCGCCGTCGTGACGGAGGCGCTGTTCTCGCTGCCCGGCATGGGCCAGCTGCTGACCCAGGCCGTGCTGAACCGCGACTATCCGATGGTGCAGGGCGGCCTGCTGCTGGTGACGGCCTTCCTGGTGACAGTGAACATCGCCGTCGATCTGCTCTATGCCGTGCTCGACCCGCGGGTGCGCTATGACTGATGCCGAGGACATTCCGGAGAAGCGCGAGCACCCCGCGCGCGCCACGCTGCGCCGGCTGTTCCACCATCGGCTCTTCGTCAGCGGGCTCTTTCTCTTCGGCATCGTCGCCATCCTGGCCGCGGCGGCGCCCTTCATCACCGATGTCGATCCCAACCGGCTTTCCATGCGCAACAAGTTCCTGCCACCCGGCGGGAACTGGACGCTGGGTACCGACAGCCTCGGCCGCAGCCTGTGGTCGCGCGTCGTCTGGGGGGCGCAGCTCTCCATGATCATCGGCGGCTCCGTGGTGGCGCTGAACGCCGTCTTCGGCACGCTGATCGGCGCGGCCGCCGGCTACTTCCGCCGGCTCGACAACGCGCTGATGCGGGTGAACGACGCGCTGATGGCCTTCCCGGCCATCCTCCTCGCCATCGCCGTGACCTCGGTGCTGGGGCCTTCCACGATCAACGTCATCCTGGCGCTCTCCATCGTCTATATCCCGCGCACCGCTCGCATCGTGCGCTCCTCGGTCATCGTGCTGCGCGAGATGGAATACGTGCAGGCCGCCGTGGCCGCCGGCGCCGGGCACTGGCGCATCCTGCGGCGCCATATCCTGCCCAATGCGGTCGCACCGATGATCGTGCAGCTCTCCTTCCTCTTCGCCTATGCCGTGCTGTCGGAGGCCACGCTCTCCTTCCTCGGCGTGGGTGCCGTGCCGCCCACGCCCACCTGGGGCAACATCATGGCCGAGGGCCGCGACTTCATGCGCGATGCGCCCTGGATCATCACCATCCCCGGCATCGTGCTGATGATCACCGTGATGGGGCTGAACCTGCTGGGCGACGGTCTGCGCGACGTGCTCGACCCGCGGCTGCGGATCCAGCAGTGAGCCTGCTGGAGGTCCAGGGTCTCACCACCGCCTTCATGACCGGGCGCGGCGAGGTGAACGCCATCGAGGATGTGTCCTTCTCGCTGAAGGAGGGCGAGATCCTCGGCATCGTCGGCGAATCCGGCAGCGGCAAGTCGGTCACCGCGCTCAGCATCATGGGGCTGCTGCCGTCCCCGCCGGCGCGCATCGCGGCCGGGCAGGTGCGCTTCGAGGGGAAGATGCTCACCGGCCTGTCGGAGCGGCAGATGCGGCCCATCCGCGGCCCTGGGATCGGCATGATCTTCCAGGAGCCGATGACCTCGCTCAACCCGGTCTTCTCGATCGGCGAGCAGATCATGGAGACCATCCGCGCGCATGAGCGGCTGCCCCAGGCGCAGCTGCGGGCCCGCGCCGTCGCCATGCTGGACAAGGTGGGAATCCCCGCCGCCGCGCGCCGGCTGGACGACTATCCGCACCAGATGTCCGGCGGCCAGCGCCAGCGCGTGATGATCGCCATGGCGCTCGCCTGCCGGCCGAGACTGCTCATCGCCGACGAGCCCACCACCGCGCTTGACGTCACGATACAGGCGCAGATCCTCGACCTGCTGATGGATCTGCGCGACGAGTTCGGCATGGCCATCATGATCATTACCCACAACATGGGCGTGATCGCCGAGACGGCGGACCGCGTCCTGGTGATGTATGCCGGCCGCGTCATCGAGGAGGCGCCGGTTGCGCGCGTTTTCGACCACCCCCAGCATCCCTATACGCGGGGCCTGTTGGAATGCGTGCCCTCGCTCACCGAGGACAAGCCCCGGCTGGTGGCTATTCCCGGCACCCTGCCGGAGCCGTCGCGGCGCCCGCCCGGCTGCCGCTTCGCGCCCCGCTGCGCCTATGCTGAGCCGGCCTGCACCGAAGGCGTGCCGCTGCTGGAAGCCCTGGAGCCCGCCCACACCGTCGCCTGCTTTCGCGCGCGGGAGCTGTTCCCATGACCCGGCCGCTCGTCGAGGCCGTCGGCCTGGAGAAGGATTTTTTGATCGGCGGCCGTGGTTTCTTCGGCCTGTCGCCCGCCGTGAAGCTGCGCGCGGTGGATGCGGTCTCGCTCAGCATCCTGCCGGGTGAGACGCTCGGGCTGGTCGGCGAGTCCGGCTGCGGCAAGTCCACCCTCGGCCGGCTGCTGCTGCGGCTGATCGAGCCCACGGGCGGCGCGATCCGCTTCGACGGGCAGGACATCACCGCCCTCGGCCGCGGCCCCATGCGCGCGGTGCGCCGCGGCATGCAGATCGTCTTCCAGGACCCCTACGGCGCGCTGAACCCCCGCATGACCGTGGAGGATATCGTCGGCGAGCCGCTGGCCATCCACGGCACGCCATCGGGCGAGGCGACGCGGCGCGAGGTCCGCGCGATGCTGGAGCGCGTGGGCCTGCCGGCGCGCGCCATCGACCGCTTCCCGCATGAATTCTCCGGCGGTCAGCGCCAGCGCATCGGCATCGCCCGCGCGCTGATCCTGAAGCCGAAGCTGATCGTCTGCGACGAGGCCGTCTCCGCGCTCGACGTGTCCGTGCAGGCGCAGATCGTGAACCTGCTGCAGGACCTCCAGCGCGAGATGGGGCTGACCTACCTCTTCATCGCGCACGACCTCTCCGTCGTCCGGCACATCTCGGACCGCGTGGCGGTGATGTACCTCGGCCGCGTGGTGGAGGTGGCCTCGAAGCACGCCATCTACGGCGCGCCGCTGCACCCCTACACCCAGGCGCTGATCGCGGCCGTGCCGGCCAGCCACCCCTCCATGCGCTCGCGCGGGCGGCGGACGCGCATCGCCGGCGACATCCCCAGCGCCATCAACCCGCCCTCCGGCTGCCGCTTCCACACGCGCTGCCCGCATGTGATGCCGGTCTGCCGCGAGCGCTCGCCCGCGCTGCTCGAGGCCGCGCCCGGCCACCAGGTGGCCTGCCATCTCATGGAAACCCCATCCAGCCATGCCTGAAACGCCCCGCCCCTCGCGCCTCGTCCCGGAAGTCGACTTCACCCGGGACGGCAAGCAGACCGGCTACATCCGGCTGTTCCACTCCACGCATGACAGCGCGTACGGCTTCCTGCCCATCCCCATCGTCGTCGTGAAGAACGGCGAGGGCCCGACCGCCCTCTTCACCTCCGGCAACCATGGCGACGAGTACGAGGGCCAGGTCGCGCTGACCAACCTGGCGCAATGGCTGGAGCCCGGGATGATCCAGGGCCGCGTCATCCTCCTGCCCATGGTGAACTACCCGGCGGCGCTGATCGGCCGGCGGGTCTCGCCCATCGACGACCTGAACCTCAACCGCATCTTCCCCGGCGACCCCGATGGCACGGTGACGCGGCAGATCGCGCATTTCATCGACAGCGAGCTGATCCCGCTGGCCGACCTCGTGATCGACCTGCATTCGGGCGGCTCCTCGCTGAACTACATCCCCTGCGCGCTGGCCCGGCAGTCGGAGGATCCCGCGCTGTACCAGAAGCAACTGGCGGCGCTGCGGGCCTTCGGCGCGCCCTTCACCTACATCCAGGGCGGCGCGCAGGGGCAGGGCGGCGACCAGACGCTGGGCAGCGGCGCCGACCGGCGCGGCCGCATCGCGCTCGGCACGGAGTTAGGCGGCAGCGGCACGGTGAATCCATCGGGGCTGGCGATCGCCGAGCGAGGGCTGCGCAACCTGCTGGTCCATCTCGGCATCCTGCCCTCCGAGCATTGGCAGGAACCGCCGGTGCCCACGCGTTTCCTGGATGTCCGGGGCCAGGACTACTACGTCTACGCTCCGGAGAATGGCGTGTTCGAGCCGCTGGTGGCGCTGGGCGACACCGTCGTGGTCGGGCAGCCGGCGGCGCGCATCCACACGCCCGAGACACCTTGGCGGGCGCCCCTGGAGCTCGCCTTCAACGCCGCCGGCATCGTGATGTGCCAGCGCATCCCGGCGCGGACGAAGCGCGGCGATTGCCTGTTCCACCTGGCAAGCGATCTGGAAGTGGAATGAAGGATTTCCGCAGCCTCTGCTGAGGCTATCCCGGGTTCTGCAGGTTCCCGCGGAGGGTGGCGCTCGTGTATTCGGTGCGGAACAGGCCGCGGCGCTGCAGCTCCGGCACCACCATCCGGCCGAACTCCTCGAACATGCCGGGGAAGACCGTGGCCCAGAGGATGAAGCCGTCGCAGGCGCCCGACCTGAACCAGTCCTCCATCTGATCCGCCACCGACTTCGCGGTCCCCACGACGAGGCCCCGCGGCCGGCGCAGCGCCTCGAAGAAGCTGATGCCCTCGGCACGCGCCAGCTGGGAAACGCGCTCGCGCGAGCCCTGGATGCCGCCGTTGCCCGCCGCCGCGATGACCTCCTCCTCGGTCTTCATGTCCGTGAGGTCCACGCCGAGCGTGCTGGAGGCCCAGGCGAGCACCAGATCCTGGTCGACCAGTGAGGTCAGATAGGCCGCCTTCTCCCGCGCGATGGAATCCGTCTCGCCCAGCACGACGCCGATGGAAGGCAGGACCTTGCAGGCCTCCGGCGGCCGATCGAAGCCGTCCATCAGCGCGCTGACGTCGTTGCGGTAGGCCGCGGCATCCGCCTTGCCGTGCGCCGAGCAGAAGATCATCTCGGCCCAGCGCGCGGCGAAGAGCTTGCCCCGCGGCGAGGATCCGGCCTGCAGCAGCACCGGCCGCCCCTGCGGCGAGCGCGGGATGGAAAGCGGGCCGCGCGTGCGGACGTACTTCCCCTCGTAGTTGGCGTAGCGGACCTTGGAGGGGTCGGCGAAGACGCCGCTCTCGCGGTCCATGACCAGCGCGTCCGCGTCCCACCCGTCCCAGAGGGCGTCGCAGGCCTCCAGCACCTCGTCGCCGCGGTCGTACCGCTCCTCCTTGGGCGGCAGGCCGTCGAGGCCGAAGTTCTGCGCCTCGAACTCGGTGGCCGAGGTGACGACGTTCCAGCAGGCGCGCCCGCCGCTCACATGGTCGAGCGAGGCCATGGTCCGGGCCAGGTGGTAGGGCGTCTGGAAGGTGGTCGAGAGCGTGGTCCCCCAGCCGATGTGCCGCGTCACGCGCATCATCTGCGGGAGGATGGCGAGCGGATCGAGATAGGTGATCTGGCCGCCGCGGCCGAGATGGGTCCCGAAGCCGTCGCGGTGCGTGTCCGCGATGCCGAAGGTGTCGGCGTAGAAGCCCGCGTCGAAGCGGGCGGCCTCGAGCACGCGGGCGAGGTGCTCGTAGCGCTCCGGCGTGAAGATGTCGTGCAGGTCGGATTCAGGATGCCGCCAGGAGCCGGGGAGGTTCGCGGTCGGTCCCGTCTTCAGATAGGCGACGAGATGCATCTTGCGGCTGGTCATCGGGCGTTCGGATCCTCGCGCCGAAGACGGGGCCCACAGAGGTCCGCGTGATGGCGGGCCGATCAAAGCAACGGTCATGCTTCGAACAAAGCGGCCCTCGCGGATCGCCTGGGACGTGGCAGCATCTCCTGCCGCCTTCATGGGCACAGGCCGCGCGGCGCTGCCCGCCGTCACGGCATGTCGTCGCCGGCCGCGGCGGGAGGGGCGCGGCCGGGCCTCTGCCCGCGCTGTGCCGGCGTGCATGATCGGCTCCACACCCGCTCAAGGATGGCCGTCCATGCAGCCCACCCGCCGCTCCGTCCTCGCCGCGGCCGCCCTGGCATCGGGCATGGACAATGCGCTCGCGCAAGGCCAGCCGCGCCGCGGCGGCACGCTGCGCGTCTCCATCAACCAGCGGGTGACGACGCTCAATCCGCTCAAGCACATCATCAACCCGGACTATGTCGCGGGAGAGCTGCTCCATGCGGGCCTGACCGCGCTCAGGCCCGATATGTCGGCCGAGCCGGACCTCGCGGAGAGCTGGGAGGCCAGCGCGGACGCCAGGACCTGGCGCTTCACCCTGCGCGACGACGTCTTCTTCCATCATGGCCCGAAGGTGACGGCGGCGGATGTCGTGGCCACCTTCCGCGCCATCCTCGACCCCGCGACCGCGAGCCCCGGCCTGCGCAATGTCGGCCCGATCACGAAGGTGGAAGCGGTGGACGAGCGCACCGCCGTCTTCACCCTGTCGGGCCCCTTCGCCGACTTCCCGGTGAACCTCGCGCAGTTCAACGCGCGCATCCTGCCGGCCGAGATCCTCGCGCGCGGCATGGCGGAGCTCGACGCCGGCGATTTCGGCGCGGGCCCCTTCCGCCTCGCGCGCTACGAGCCGGGCCGCATCCTGCGCGTCGAGCGGTACGACCGCTATCACCGGCCGGGCCAGCCCTATCTCGATGCGGTCGAGGAGGTGCTCTTCCCCGACCTCGCCGGCGAGGCCGCGGCGCTCGTCAACGGCGAGACCGACATCATCAACCAGGTGCAGACGGCGGAGTACGCGCGGCTCTCCGCGACGCGTGGCATCATGGGCCTGCGTGAGCCCTCGGGGCGCTTCTACAACTTCATCCTGCGGATGGATCAGAAGCCCTTCGACGACGTGCGGGTGCGCCGCGCCCTGCAGCTCTGCATCGACCGCCAGGCGATGCTCGATCTCGTGGCCGAGGGCTATGGGCGCATCGCGCAGGACACCCCGCTGAGCCCCGAATACCGCTTCGCGACCGGCGCCGCCGCGCCGGCGCGGGATCCGCGCGCGGCGCGGCGGCTCCTGGCGGAGGCCGGTTACCCCCGCGGGCTGCGCGTCACGCTGCCCGTCGCCAACCGCCCGGCGGCGCGCACGCAGCTCGCCGTCGCGCTGAAGGAGATGGCGCGCGAGGGCGGCTTCGAGATCGAGGTGCAGACGGTCGCCTGGGAGACCTACCTCGCCAATGTCTGGCGCAAGGCGCATTTCACCGTCGGCAGCTTCAACATGCAGCCGCACGAGGATTCCATCCTGACGCTGCTGCTGACCTCCGATGCGCCCTGGGCCGACACGGCCTGGAACAACGCCGAGTTCGACCGCGCCGTCTACGGCGCGCGCGAGACCCTCGACGAGAACCGCCGCCGCGAGCTCTACGCCGAGGCGCAGCGGCTGATGGCGCGCGACCTGCCCTACCTGATCCCCTTCTACGAGGATCTCCTGGCCGCCCGGCGCAGCTGGGTGCAGGGCTACCGCCTGCATCCGCGCGGCGGGCTGATGATGCTCCACCAGGTCTGGCTCTCCGAAGACTCGCCGCGCCGCGGCTGAGATGGATCTTTCCTCCCTGGCGCGGCGCCTCGGTGGCGTGCTGCTGACCTTGCTGCTGACCAGCTTCGTCATCTTCGCCGTCACCGAGATCCTGCCGGGCGATGCCGCGCAGATGATGCTGGGCGAGTTCGCGACCGAGGATCAGCTGGGCGCGCTGCGCGCCCAGCTCGGCCTCGATGCGCCCTGGTGGAGCCGGTACCTGTCCTGGCTCGCCGGCGTGCTGCGCGGCGATTGGGGCCGGTCGATCAGCCTGCACCAGCCCGTGGCCGCCCTGGTCTGGGAGGCGACCTCGCGCTCGCTGATCCTCGCCGCCGCAGCGCTGACGACGGTCACGGTGATCGCGGTGCCGCTCGGGGTGCTGGCGGCCCTCAAGCGGGGGAAGAAGACGGACCTCGCGGTCGGCACGATCTCCGTGCTCGGCATCTCCGTGCCGGAATTCGTGACGGCCACGCTGCTCCTGGTGCTTCTGGCGCGGCCGGAGATCGGCCTCTTTCCCGCGAGCGGCTGGCCGCAGGGCGAAGGGGCCTCGATCGGGGAATATGCGCGGCACATGATCCTGCCGGTGCTGGCGCTGGCGATCGTGCTGACCGCGCATATCGTCCGCCAGACGCGCAGCGAGATGGTGGATGTGCTGACCGCCGATTTCGTCCGCACCGCGGAGCTGAAGGGACTGCCGCGCCGGCGCGTGCTGTTCCGCCACGCCCTGCCCAACGCGCTGGTGCCGACGGTGACGGTGATCGCGCTCGACGTCGGATACCTGATCGGCGGCATCCTCGTGGTGGAGGAGATCTTCGCCTTTCCCGGCGCGGGGCGGCTGATGCTCGTCGCCATCCAGAACCGGGACCTGCCACTGATGCAGGGAACGGTGCTGGCGCTGGCGATGGTCTACGCGGTCTCCAACATTCTCGCGGATGTCGCGCATGTGGCGCTCGACCCGAGGATCCGCGATGCGCGGTGAGTTCTGGTCGGGCCTGGTGGCGCGGCCGCCCGGCGCGGTGGGCGCGCTGCTCCTGCTCCTCATCGTCGCCATGGCGGCGGCCGGCCCCTTCCTGGCCCCCTACGACCCCGCGCAGTTCCATGCGAGCGCACGGCTGGCCGGCCCGAGTGCCCAGTTCTGGCTCGGCACCGACCAGTTCGGGCGGGACCTGCTGTCGCGGCTGCTGCATGGGGCGCCGTCCACCATCCTCTTCGGCGTCGCGGCCACCGCGATCGCGACGGTGCTCGGCACGGCGCTCGGGCTTGTCTCGGGCCATTTCGGGGGCTGGGCGGACGCCGTGCTGATGCGGGCCAATGATTCGCTGCTGGCCCTGCCGACGTTGGTCTTCGCCCTGCTCGTCGTGACGGTGCTGGGCCCCTCCGCGACCCATGCGGTGCTGGCCATCGCCGTCGCGACCACACCGCACATGGCGCGCATCGCGCGCGGCGTCACGCTCTCGGTCACGCGGCGAGACTATGTCAGGGCCGCGGTCGCGCGCGGCGAGCGATGGTGGTTCCTGCTGCTGCGGGAGATCCTGCCCAATGTGGGCGCCGCCGTCATCGTCGAGGCGACGATCCGCGTCGCCTTCGCCATCATGGCCGGCGCGACGCTCTCCTTCCTCGGCCTCGGCGCGCAGCCGCCGGCGAGCGACTGGGGCCTCATGGTCGCCGAGGCGCGGCAATACATGTTCCGCAATCCCTGGATGGTCGCGGTGCCCGGCGGGGCGATCGCGCTGGTCGCGGTCGGCTTCAACCTGTTCGGCGACGCCCTGCGCGACGCGCTCAACCCGAAGGCCGGCGGATGAACGGACGGCCCGGCCTCTCCGTGGAGGGCCTCTCGCTCGACTACGCGATGCCGCGCGGCCCCCTGCAGGTGCTGCGGGACGTCTCCATCGCCGTGGCGCCGGGCGAGCTGCTGGCCCTGGTGGGCGAGAGCGGCTCCGGCAAGTCCACCATCGGCTATGCCTGCGCCGGCTGGATGGCCCCGAACGCGCGGCGCATCGCCGGGCACATCCTGATCGACGGGCAGGAGGTCCGCACGGCCGATCGCGGCCGCCGCGTCGCCATGGTGTTCCAGGACCCCGGTGCTTCCCTGAACCCCGCCATGCGGCTGATCGCGCAGGTCACCGAGGTCCTGACGGAACTGCAGGGCATGAGCCAGGGCGACGCCGAACGGGAGGCGATGGCCCTGCTCGCGCGCGTGCGCCTGCCGGACCCCGCGAACCTCGCCCGGCGCTATCCGCACGAGGTCTCCGGCGGTGAGAAGCAGCGCGTGCTCATCGCCATGGCGCTGGCGGCGCGGCCGCTCCTGCTGGTCTGCGACGAGCCGACCACCGCGCTGGATTCGACCACGGCGGCCGGCATCCTAGATCTCATCGCCGCGCTGCGGCGCGAGGAGGGGCTCGCCGTCCTCTACATCACCCACGATCTCGGCATCGCGGCGCAGGTCGCCGACCGCGCGGCGGTGCTCTATGCCGGGCGCGTGGTGGAGCGCGGCCTGGCGGCGCGGGTGCTGCGCGCGCCGACGCATCCCTACACCCGCCTGCTGCTGAACAGCCTGCCCGACCCGCATGGGGAGGAGCGGCGCCTGCCCGCGCCGCTGCCCGGCAGCCCGCCGGACCTGCGCTCGCGCCCCGAGGGCTGCGTCTTCGCGCCGCGCTGCCCGCTGGCGGCCGAGGCCTGCGCGGCACCGCCGCCCGTCGTGGCCGCGGAGGGACATGAGGTCGCGTGCTGGCGGGCGGTGGAGGCCGGGCGCCTCGTGCCGCCGCGGGGGCTGGCGGCGGTGCGGGCCGCGGCGGGGGCGCCCCTGCTGGAGGTGCGCGACCTCGTGGTCATGCACGGCCGGCGGCGGCTGTTGGGGCCCGACCGGCGCGTGCGGGCGGTGGCGGGAATCTCCTTCGGGATCGGCGAGGGCGAGTGCTTCGCGCTGATCGGGGAATCCGGCTGCGGGAAATCCTCCGCACTGCGCGCGCTGGCCGGGCTTTCCCCCTTTTCCGGCCATGTGACCTTCGGCGGCGAGACGCTGGACGGCGGCGCGCGCTTTCCGGCCTCCTGGCGCCAGGCGATCCAGCTGATCTTCCAGCAGCCGGACCAGTCGCTCAACCCGCGCATGCGCATCGGCACGATCCTCGGCCGTCCCCTGGCGCTGTACGGCGGCCTGTCGGGCGCGGCGCTGCGGCGGGAGACGGCGGCCTGGCTCGAGCGGGTGCGGCTGCCGGCCGCCTATGCCGCGCGCTTCCCGCACGAGCTCTCGGGCGGCGAGAAGCAGCGCGTGGCCATCGCCCGCGCCTTCGCCGCGCGCCCCAGGCTGGTGCTCTGCGACGAGGTGACGAGCGGTCTGGACGTCTCGGTGCAGGCCGCCATCCTCGACCTGCTGGCCCGGCTCCGGCAGGAGACGGGCGTGGCGCTGCTGATGGTCGCGCACGACCTCAACATGGTGCAGCAATTCAGCGATCGCCTGGCCGTGATGTATCTCGGCCGCCTCATGGAGATGCGCGAGCTGCGGGAGCGCCTTGCCCCGCCCATGCATCCCTACACCGAGGCGCTGCTCGCGGCGGCCCCGATCGCAGACCCGGCGGTGCAGGTGCGTCGGGTGCGGCTGGAGGGACCGCTGCCGAGCCCGGTGAGCCCACCGCCAGGTTGCGCCTTCGCGACGCGTTGCCCGCGATGCCTCGGTGCGACCTGCGACGAGCCAGCGCCATGGCGCGATCGAGGTGGCAGGGATGGCCTGTCGTGCCACATCGCCCTGGAGGAGCTCGCCCGCGTTCCGCCGATCTGGCGCCGGGAATGATGACGAAGCCGAGGGCTGCCTGGAAAACGCCAAAGGCCCGCCGTTGGTGCGGCGGGCCGATTGCAAGTTAAGCTGGATGCGGGGACACGCACCCGACGATCCCAATACATCGAGGTGCCCATTTGACCCCCAGTCCGTTTGATGAAACTGACGACGAACCTGGCGGGTCGTGGCCGAAAGTGGAATGGCGGCTTCAAACCGCCGCACCCATGGAAGCAGACGTGGTGCCAACGTAGCGAAGCCAGCCCTTGCCCTCCGGCGGCGATATTAAGTTTGGAGGCAGCAACTCATGGCGGACGAAATTGCGACTGAACGCTCTGCTCGAAGCACGGCAAATAGCGGCATGACCTAAACCAGATCGCCGCCGGTGAATCCGGGGCGGTTCTCGGCCGACTGCGCCGGCACCGCAGGCTTCCAGCCGCTTCCTCCCAGCCATTCCATCGTGCGCTCGACAGCGTCGTCCGTGTCCGGTGCATCCCATGCCGGACCGGCGAAGACGGAGGGCTCGACGCGCAGGAAATGCCCGCCCAGAAGCTGGCTGCACTGGGCAGTGGCCGCTGCCGCGCCGGCCTGGAGGAAGAGATCGATCAGCACCAGCGGATTGAACGGGTCGAGCATCCACTGGCGATAGCCCCAGCTGGCCGAGCCGTCCTGCAAGCGGGGCTCAAGGTAATGGGTTTTGCCCGCCAGATTGCGGGGCGCGCCGATGGACAGAAGGCGAAGGTCGTCGAGTTCCTTCCTGTCGGCGAGCGCGGCGGTCACGGCGAGCATGGCGGGGTTGTTGCAGGCCACCGCGCCATCGACATAGGCCGGCCCGATGCCTGCGCGGCTCTGGTGGATGGGATATTGCAGCGGCATCGCCATGCTGCGCAGGACGACGTCGGCAATCGGCTCGACTCGCCCCACGTCGCCGGGGAAATTGGTGAAGGCCTGCGGCTTCCATTGGCGCCCTGTCTCCTCGGAGCCGCTGTCGAGCTGGACCGTCGAGACGAGGACGGGCCGGCCGATGTCGGCCAGCGTGGCGCCAGGGCCGAAGATCTCGTCGCAGAAGGCAGCGATGTTCCTGGTCGCAAGGGCTGCGTTGTTGCCGAGCACCGTGCCGGCGAGCGACCACGGCGTCCGGTCCTCATGCGCCTCGTCGTCGAAGCGCAGGATCGCCTCGAAGGCGCGGACCGGATCGTCGAACCAGGCCAGCAGCAGCGCGCCGACAGCCCCGCTCCCCGTGCCGACGAAGAGGTCGATGTTGCGGATGACGCTGTAGTCGGCGATCTCGCCGCGCCGCTCCAGCGCGGAGAGAAACACGCCGGCCTTGTCGCCATGGCCGCCGTCCAGAGACAGGATGCGATATGTCATGCGCGTATGTCCTCTCGATAGGCCGCAAAATTCGAGGCGGGACATCCCGCCATTCGCCGGGCGCACGGGCCGGGGAACGAGTCATCCGCGCCGTGTCTTCTGCCCTTCATGCCGCCTTCGCGGCCGGGCTTCCAGCTTTTCCCGCCTCCATGGCCGTGTCGAGGCAGGGCCTCAGCCGCGTCGCCAGGGCGCGGGCGCCTTCCGGATCCAGCATGATCGACATGTGGTTCCCATCGAGATCGATCCGGAGCGGCGGCGGCGTGACGTGGCGGCTGAGCTCGCTCTCCAGCGGATCGTCGGCGCCGAGCCGCGATCCCGCCCGGAACAGCACGGCCTTGGCGCCGATCGTCCCCGGCCGGTAGCGGTAGCCCATCACCGTGTTGAGGTTGAACATGCGCAGGGAGCGGGCGACGTTCCTCCAGAAATCGAGCCCGAGCCTGAGATCCCGCATCTCCGCCGGCAGGCTGATGCCGATCAGCCGCGCGAGCATCACGAGCTCCCGGTAGGAGCGCGGCATGCGCACCTGGCTGACATAGGTGCCGATGCGCCACAGCCCCCTGGCATGGTTCCAGGGATTGCGCGAGCGGATGAAGTTGTCGCTCTCCATCGCCGCGCAGTCGAAGAAGGCGAGCAGGGCCACGCTCTCCCCGGCTTCCTCGACGAGCCGCGCCATCTCGAACGCCACCGGCCCGCCCGAGGACCAGGCGCCGATGCGATAGGGGCCCGCGGGCTGGCAGGAGCGCATCGCCTCGACATAGAGGCGGGCCAGCTCCTCCACCGAGCGGACCGGGTCGCGCTCGCCGAGCAGGCCTGGAGCCTGGAAGCCGTAGAACGGCTGGTCCCGGCCGAGGCTTCCCGCCAGGTGGAGGTAGCACCAGGGGCTGCCGCCGGCGGGATGGACGCAGAACAGCGGCGGGCGTGATCCTTCGGCCTGGATCGGCACGAGGCAGTCGGGAAGCGGGGGAAGCCCCTCCCCGCGCAGCGCCTGCCGTCCGATCCAGCGGGCCATGGCGGCGAGCGTGGGCGCCTCGAACAGCGCGGGCAAGGAGAGCTCGACGCCGAAGGCTTCCCGCACGCGATGCACCAGGCGCGCCGCGAGCAGGGAATGTCCGCCCACGGCGAAGAAATTGTCGGAGGGCCGCAGATGGGGCCGGTGGAGCAGCTCTCGCCAGATCGCCGCCAGAAGCTCTCCCACCTCATCCGCCATCCCCTCCTCCCGGCCTGCCGAGCCCGCCAGGATGTCCCGGTCCACGGCGCCGTCGGCGACGCGGGGCAAGGCCTCGAGAACGCTCACACGGCACGGCACCTCGGTGCCGAAGCGGTCGAGGATCGGGCGGCCAGGCTCCCCGCCGCCGCGCGGCGCCACGAAGCCCGCGAGCTGCATGAGCCCGGCCGGCGGCGTGCCGAGGCGCGCCCGGATCCGCGGGTTGGCGCCGTCCAGCCCGATCGCCAGCGACGGCAGGCCGGCCGCCAGGGCGCCGTCGAGGCTGGCCAGCGCCTGGGCGGGCGGCAGGGCGCGATAGCCCCGGGCGGCCGCGAATTCGCCGTGCCCCATGGCGGCGCTCATGCCGAGATCCTGCCAGCGGCTCCAGTGCAGGGTGAGCATGCGGACCGGGCCGCTCACCCCCTCCAGTGCGGCGTTGCCGGCGGCATAGGCGCCGGCCGCCGTGGCGCCGAACATCGCGTTGACCGACGACCAGTTGACGATGAAGGCGTTGGGCCGTCCGGCCATGAGCCGTTGCAGGACGGCGCCGCCCACCGCCTTCGGGCGGAACGCGGCGAGGAGGCCTTCGGGGGTCTCCTCGGCCAGCGGGAGGGCGGAACCGATGCCGGCCAGATGGAAGGCCCCTTCGAGCGGCCCGCCGAAGGTGGCTTCCGCCTCGGACATCGCGGCCGCCATGGCGGCTTCGTCGGCGACGTCGGCACGGCGGTGCAGGATCCCCGCGCCGCCGGCGCCTTCGCCGCGGCCGACGATGAGGATCCTCGCCGCGCAACGTTCGGCGAGATGGCGGACGACCGCGCGGCCGAGGGCGCCCTGCCCGCCCGTGACCAGGTACCGGCCGCCGCGGCGCAGGGGCACGGCCTCGCCTTTCGCGGCGGCGGGATCGACGGCCTCCAGGCGCGGCACGAGCCGCCGGCCATCCCGGCGCCAGGCCGCCTCCCGCTCGCCGTCGTCGCGCAGGATCTCTTCCGCCATCCGCCGGAGGGCGGCTTCCGGCTCGAGATCGCCGAGGTCGATGTGCCGCGCCGCGAGGTCCGGCCACTCCAGCTCCGCCGTCCGCAGCAGGCCGCGCAGGCCGGCCGCGACCGGGTCGGAGAGCTCACCGCCGGGGAGCCCGCCCCGCGTCGCCACCGTCAGGCGGACGGGCCGCCCTGCCGCTCCGAGCGCCTGGACGAGCTCCAGCACCGGGCCGAAGGTCGCCGCCGCGCGCGTGCCCAGGGCCTCCGGCGTTTCGCCCTGCGGCGAGAAGCCGAGCCAGCGAAGATCGGCCACCACGTCGGCGGCAGGCAGCGCCTCTCCGGGCGCGGCGAGGAGGCTGGGCACGCCCGAGGCCGAAAGCAGGTTCCGCAGCGCGGACGCCGCCCCATCGGCGCCGCCGAGGACGAGCACGGCACGCGGCAGGATCTCGGGCGGCTCCAGCCGCGCCGGGACCCAGATCTCGCGGTGGAACCAGGCGGGCACGGCGCGGGACGCCGCCCGGGCCTCCAGCCGCGCCAGCAGGTCGTCCCGCAGGCGCGTCCGCTGGATCTTGCCGCTCGTCGTCTTGGGGAAGGCAGGCTCGGAGAGCGGCACCACATGGGCGGGGGCAAGGCCGGCGCGCGAGGCCACGTCGGCGCGGACGGCCTCGGCGACGGCGGCGGGATCGGCGCCGTCGCGCGGCACGAAGAAGACGGCTAGCGCCTCGCTTCCCGTCTCCGGGTCGGCGACGGAGCAGGCGGCGGAGAAGGTCGCGCGCACACCTTCCACCGCATTCACCACGTCCTCGATCTCGTGGCAGTAGAAGTTGGCGCCGTGGACGACGATCATCTCCTTCTCGCGACCGGTGAGGACCAGCCGGCCGTCACGCATGAAGCCGAGATCGCCGCTGTTGAACCAGCCGCCGCCCACGAAGGCGTCGCGGTCGGCGGCGGGATTGTTCAGATATCCTGGCGTGATGACGTCGCCCCGGATCTGGAAGCGGCCGATCACGTCCTCCGGGAGCTGGCGGCCGTGCTCGTCGGCGATGCGGATGGCGACGCCGGGCACCGGCGCCCCGAGCCGCACGAAGTCCACCGCCTCCGGATCCCCGGCGGCCGCGGAGCGGAGCCGGCCGCCCAGCGAGCCCTTGGCGACCCGGATGACCGAGCCTTCGGGGTCGAAGCCGGTCTCGTAGGTCATGCAGGTGCAGGCCTCGGCCATGCCGAAGGCCGGCTGCAGGACCTCCGGCGTCACGCCGAAGCGAGCGGTGGCGCCGAGGAACTCCCGGCTGACCGCGAGCGTCACCTGCTCTCCCGCGTTCATGAGGCTCTTCAGCGAGCCCAGGTCCCAGCGGCGCCCCCCCGCGCGCTTCACGGCGTCCGCCGCGAGCTTGAAGCCGAAATTGGGCGACCAGCCCCGCGTGACGCCGTGGCGCTCGATCAGGTCGAACCAGAGGAGCGGGTCGGCGAGCACATCGCCGGGCGCCGCCTGGACCTGGTCGCAGCCGAGATACACGTCGCGCAGATGCCAGGTCAGCATCGGCACCACATGGTCCATGGGCAGCCAGTTGAGCGAAACGTCCCGCCCGTCATACCCGACCGCCCGGACCGAGCCATGGATATGCGCCACGACGCCGCGATGGGTGATCTGGATGCACTTCGGAAGGCCTGTGCTGCCGGAGCTGAGCTGCAGGAACAGCACATCCTCGGGACGCGCGGCATGGACCTGCGTCGCCGGGACATGGGCCGCCGGGACATGGGCCGCCAGGCCTTCGAGGTCCAGCACGGCGAGCGGCGCGGCGGCGAAGCGCTCCAGCCCCGCCAGGTCGCCGTGCAGCGCCTGCGGCGCGAGCACCACGGGGCGCTCCAGCAGCTCCCAGGCATTGAGCAGCTTGGAGACAAGCGCGGTCCGCCCGGCGAAGGTGGTGCTGACGGCAATGGTGACCGGCCGCAGCCCGGCCAGCACGCAGCCCCAGAAGGCGGGCAGATGGCGGCGCAGCTGCGGGATCTGTAGGATCGCGGCGTCGCCCGGCTTCAGCCCTGCCGCGGCCAGCCCGCCGGCGATCCGCAGCGCCTCCGCCAGCAGGGCCGCATGGGTCAGCGTCTCCGGCGCGCCGCCGCCGGTGGCCGCGAAGGTGATGCCTTTGGCCGGGTGGCGCGCCGCGGTCCGCAGGAGCGCGTCGGTCAGCGTCCGCGGCGCGTCCTCCGGGAGGTCGAGCGGCCCGCCATCGGCGAAGGCCGGCGGGCCGTCCGGAGGCTGCACCCTGTCCGGCGGTGGATCGGCCGGTCTGGACATCGGAAGCGGCGGCAGCAGGACGGACGCCGCCATGTCCTGCGCCGCCGCCGTCTGTTCCAGCACCGCAGCTTCGCGCGCACCGGCAGGGCCGGCGAGCGCAGCCTCCCATTCCCGCGCCGCAAGGGCGTCGACGAGCGGGACGGCGAGCAGCGCCGCCTCGTCCACCTCCCCGGCCCCGGTGAAGGCCAGGTTCGACACGGCGACCCAGTCGTCCGGGCGCTGCCAGGGGGCGAGGCGCGCATCGGCAAAGGCCCGCCAGGCCGCCGGATCGGGCTCGCCGAGGGCGACCGCATAGGCGACCAGCCGCTCCTTCCCCTCGACGTCCCGGCGCGGGACCACCCGGCAGCGATCCACGCCGGGCAGGTCCGACAGGGCGGCCTCGATGGCCCGCAGGCCGATCCGCAGGCCGCCCCGCCCGGCCATCCGCCGCCCGCCCGGCCGGAACTCCAACCGACCATCGGCCCGTCGCCGCATCCGCTCGCCCGTCGCGACCGGGGAAGCCGTTCCGCCGGGGAGCAGATGAGCCTCTCCCACCGCCCCGGGCGGCACGGGGCGGCCCTGGGCGTCGAGAAGGCGCAGGTCGATGCCGAGGAGGGTCAGGCCGCCGTCGTCCGGCTGCAGCAGGATGGCTCCGCCGGCCTCGGGCAGCGACCAGAAAGCGCCCGGCGGCGGCGTCAGCCCGGGGCGCGGGGTCATGACGGCCGTCGCCCCGCAGGCCAGCGGGTGGAGCAGGAAGGCCACGAAGCCGGCATCGTGCAGGCTCCGGTCGGACAGGACGGCGTCCGCCGCCGTGAGCGGCCATGCGCCGGCGAGCCAGGCGAGGCGCTCCGCCATCGCCTGCCGCGGCATCGCCACGGGCCGCGCATCGGGCCACAGGATGGCGGCCGGCGGCGGCGCGCCCTCTGCCGGGGCGCCGCCATGCAGGGTCTCGATCCCGTTCCGGCCGATCACGGCGTCGAGCCCGGCCCGCATGCGCGCGAGGCGCAGCGGGGCGTCATCCGGTTCCAGCGGGCAGCAGACGGCGCCGGCCCTGAGGATGCCGATCAGCGCCGCCGCCTGCGCCGCGCCGCGCTCCAGCGCCAGGCCGACGCGCGCGCCCTCGGCCACGCCCCGGGCGGAAAGCTCCGCCGCCCAGCGGGCGGCCTCGGCATCGAGCGCGGCATAGGTCAGCACCGTCGCCCCGGCCTCGATCGCGGGATGGCCGGGCGCCTGCCGCACCTGCCGCCCGAACAGATCGAGGAAATCCTCCGCGCGCCCCTGCCCTCGCCCTTGCCCCTGGACCAGCAGCCGCGCCAGCAGCGCGCGCTTCTGCGCGGCGGAGAGCTCGGTGGCGGGGCCCGCGGTGCTCATGGGATGCGGTCGGCCTCCGCCTCGCCCATCCCGCGCAGCAGCGCCTCGACCTCCTCGTCGCTGAGGTTCTCGACGCTGCTGAGCGCCGCGGCAAGATCCGCGGACCAGGCGGGCGCGGACGCGGCGTCGCCCGGCAGGGCCAGGCGCGAGATCGGCGTGCCGGGAGCGTCGATCATCTCCTGGAGCAGATGGGCGAACTGCTTCTGGATCTGCTCGATCGTGGCGCGGTCGAACAGGTCGGCGTCGTAGATGAAGGACGTCGACAGGCCCTGCTCCAGCTCCCAGACATGCACCTCGAGGTCGAAGCGGACGGTGCCGTTGTCGAAGTCCCAGAGGGGGGCGATGCGGAGCCCGTCCGCGTCGAGGTCGGCGGCGGGCACGGCGCGCTGCAGCACGAGGATGATGTCGCAGAGCGGGTTGCGGCCCGGCGCGCGCGGAGGATTGAGCTCCTCGACGAGGCGGTCGAACGGGACGTCCTGATGGGCGAGGCCATCGCGCACCGTGGCCGCCACGCGCGCCAGGCCGTCGCGGACGGAGGGATCGCCGGAGAGGTCGCTGCGGAACACCACCATGTTGGCGAAGAAGCCGATCAGCCCCTCGATCTCGGGCCGGTCGCGGTTGGCGACCAGCGAGCCGACGCTGACGTCGTCGGCGCCGGTGAGCCGGTGCAGCAGGATCTGGAAGCCGCCCAGCAGCACGGCGAACAGGCCGGTGCCGAGGGAGTGTCCCAGCGCCTTGAGCCCCTCCGCCAGCTCCCGCGGGAGCAGCACGTTGAAGGACCCGCCCCGGTGCCGGGCCGTGGCCGCGCGCGGCCGGTCGGTGGGAAGCTCGAGCGCCGGCGGAGGGCCGGCGAGCTTTTCTTTCCAGTAGGCCAGCTCGGCGCCGAGGCGCGGACCGGCGAGCCAGTCGCGCTGCCACACCGCGAAGTCGGCGTACTGCACCGGCAGCGCCGGCAGCTCCGCGACACGCCCCGCCCCCATGGCCCTGTAGAGGGCGCCGAACTCCTGCACGAGCACCACCACCGACCATCCGTCGACGATCACGTGATGCATGGCGACGATGGCGCGGTGCAGCTCCTCGCCCAGCCGGAGCAGCGTCACCCGGACCAGCGGGCCATGGGCGGGATCGAAGACCCGCGCCGCCTCGCGGCCCGCCAGCCGCCCGGCCTCGGCGGCGTGCTCCGCGCCATCGAGGCCGGACAGGTCGATGAGCTCGATGGGCAGCTCCACCGCCTCGGCGACCCGCTGCACCGGCTCGGCCCCGGCCGCGCCAGGATGGATGCTGGTGCGCAGCGCGCCATGCCGGGCCGCGATCGCCCGGAAGGCGGCCTCGAACACGGCGGGATCGAGGCGCCCTTCGAGGAAGAGCGAGAAGGTCACCGTGTAGAAGGCCGAATGGGGATCGGCCTGGGTCAGGAACCACAGCCTCTGCTGCGCGAAGGACAGGGGAGCCTCCGCGCGCCCCAGCGGAACGATGCGCGGGACGGCCTGCCCGCCGCCGGGCGCCAGCTTCGCGCCGATCACCGCCGCGATCTGGCCGAGGCTTCCGGCCTCGATCAGCTCGGCCGCCGGCAGGTCGATGTCGAGCTCCGTCCGGATGCGGTTCCTGAGCTGGATGCCGACCAGCGAATCAAGGCCCAGCTCGGCCAGCGGCTGGTCCACCAGGATGGCCTCGCCCGGCTCGAGCCTCAGGAGGCGGGCGACCACGCCGTGCAGGTAGGACAGCACGCTCGCTTCGCGGACCGCCGCCTCGGCGGAGCGCAGGGTGGCCCGCAGATCCGCGAGCTTCTCGGCGTCCGCCGCCTGGCGGGCGAGGTCCCGCTCCACCTCCGCCAGCAGCGAGAGCCGGCGCGGCAGCCCCTCGAAATAGAGCGGCCATGCGAAGGGCACGACGGCGACTTCCGGGGCGCTCTCGCGCATCAGCCGGCCCAGGATGCGAAGCCCCGTCTCGGGCGGGATGGCGCCGCCGTGGGAGAGCTGCGCCGCGACGGCCCTGCCGGCGGCCATGCCCGTCTCCGACCAGCCGCCCCAGTTGACGGCCAGCGCCCGGAGGCCGAGCGCCCGGCGGCGATGCGCCAGCCCGTCGAGGAAGGCGTTGGCGGCGGCATAGTTCGCCTGGCCCGGCGCGCCGAGCAGCGAGCCGAGCGAGGAGAACATGACGAAGAGGTCGATGTCGCGCGCGCGGGTCGCCTCGTGCAGGTGCCAGGCGCCGTGGACCTTGCCGGCGAAGACCGAAGCGATGCGGGAGCGGTCGAGCGCGGTCAGGATGCCGTCGTCCAGCACCCCGGCGGCGTGGACGATGCCGCGCAGCGGGGCCGGCCCCGCGTCGATCGCCGCGATCATCCGGTCCACCGCGGCCCGGTCGCCGACATCGACGGAGAAGACTGCCACCTCGGCGCCCATGCCGCGCAGGGCCGCGACAGCGGCCTCGGCCTCCCCGCCCGGCGGCGTGCGGCCGGCCAGCACGAGATGGCGGGCGCCGTGCTCCACGAGCCAGCGCGAGACGAGCCGGCCGATCCCGCCGAAGGCGCCCGTGACGAGATAGGCGGCGTCGGAACGGATCGCGGCGCCCGTCCCGCCGGGCTCCGGCGCCGCGAGCACCAGCTTGCCGACATGGTTCGCCTTCTGCATCAGCCGCATGGCGTCGAGCGCCTGCGCCGCGGGATAGGCGGTCGTCAGGGGCAGCCCGAGCCGGCCCTCACCGATCAGCGCCAGCGCCTCGCCCAGGAGCCGGCGGACCAGCTCGGGCTCCTGCGTCGCCGTCTCGTCGAAGTCGACGATCGCGTAGCCGATGTCGGGCCGTTCCTCCCTGGCCTGCCCGGCGCTCCAGATGTCGCGCTTGCCGATCTCGACGAAGAAGCCGCCCGGCCTCACGACGGACAGGCCCGCCGGGATCGCCTCGCCACCCAGGCTGTTGAGGACGATATCCACGCCCTGCCCGCCGGTCGCGGCCATCACCTCCCCGGCGAAGTCGATCCTGCGCGAGTTCATCACGTGGCGGATGCCCATCTCCCGCAGCAGCGCGTGCTTGTGCGGGCTTGCCGTCGCGAGGATTTCCGCCCCCGCCATCTGCGCGATGCGGATCGCGGCGATGCCGACGCCGCCGGTGGCGGAATGGATGAGGACCCTGTCGCCGGCCTTGATGCGGGCCAGGTGGCTCAGCCCGTACCAGGCGGTGAGGTAGACGATCGGCAGGCCCGCGGCGTGCACGAGCGGCATCCCGGCCGGCTTGCGGAACACCACGGCGGCCGGAAGCGTGACATGGCTGGCGAAGAGCCCGTGGTGGAGCGCCACCACCTCGTCGCCCACGGCAAGGCCGGCGAGGTCCGGACCGACCCGCACGACGCGGCCCGAGCATTCGCCGCCGAACGGCCCCGCATCGCCGGGGTAGAGGCCCATGGCGCTGAGCACGTCGCGGAAGTTGAGCCCCATGCCCACGACTTCCAGCTCGACCTCGCCGGGCTCGGGCCGGCGCCGCTCCAGCGGCAGGATCTCCAGCCGGTCGAGGCCGGCATCCGGCGACCTCTCGATGCGGTAGGGCGTGGCCGGCAGCTCGAGGCGGCTCCTGTCGGCCTCGCTCTCCTCGTGGCGGCGCAGCCGCGCCACGAAACGCCCGCCGCCGCGCAGGGCCACCTGCTGCTCGCCGCCGATGGCGCAGAGCTCCGCGGCGACCGTCCCGGCATCGGCGGTCCCCGCGGGGTCGAGGTCGAGGGAGAGGCAGGGCATGCCGGGGAATTCGTGCCAGATCGTCCGCATCAGGCCCCATGAGGCGGCCCCGGCGAGGTCCGCCACGCCCTCCTCCGGCAGGACCGGCTGCGCGCCGCGGGTGACGAGCGCCAGGGCCATGCGGTGGCCGGGATCCGCCTCCGCCAGGGCCTGCGCCAGCTCCAGCAGACCGGCGGCAGCCCGCTCCGCCGCAACGGGCGCATCGCTGTCGGGCTGCGGCAGGGCGCGCAGGTCGGCGACGCCGGAAAACGGGCCTGCCGCCGCCAGATCCCTGGCGCCGGTGAGCAGGACGGCGGAGCCGCCACGGGCGGCGATCGCCTCGGCGAGCGCGCGGTCGAACGCGCCGCCGTCGCCCAGCACGGCCCAGGCGCCGGGGGCCTGCCCCCCCGCCGCGGGCAGCGGCGGCGCCGCTTCCCACCCGGTCTCGTAGAGCCAGTTGTCGAGCGCATCGGCCTGCAGCACCACCTCGCGCGTCACGCGGCGGGACTGGAGGCCGGCCATCTCCGCCACCAGCCGCCCCCCCTCGTCGAAGAGGCACAGGGTGGAGGCCTGATCGCCGGGATGCGCCGCGTCGCCGAGCAGCCGGGCGTGGCACGACACCGCCGCCGGCACCGGCGCATGGAGGGTCAGCCGGTCGAGCGTCACGGGCAGGAAGGTGTCGCGGTCGTCGCGGGCGCCGAAGGCGGCGCCCAGCGCCTGGAAGCAGGCATCGGCCAGCGCGGGATGCAGCCGGTAGGCCTCCCCGTCGCGCGCCGGCTCCGGCAGCACGATATGGGCGAGCGTCTCGCCGGGGCCGGCCGACAGCGCGCGGATGCCCCGGAAGGCAGGACCGTAGCCGAGGCCGCGGGCGAGGTAGGAGGCATAGACGGCCTCCGCCTGCACCGGCCCGTCGCAGCGCGCGCGCGCCACTTCGAGGCTCTCCCCCGGGGTGTCCCCGGCGGGCGCGGCCTTCACCGTGCCGTCGCAGTGCAGCGTCCACGCCTCGCCGGCCTCGTCGCCGCTGAACATCCGGAACCCGAATTCCCGCGGCCCCTGGGGCGAGAACACCGTCTGGACGATGCGGCGCTCCCCTTCCGGAAGGGTCAGGGCCTGCCGGAACCGGACGCCTTCGAGCGTCAGCAGCTCGGTCGCCAGAAGCCGCGCGCCGCCGGCCAGCGCCATCTCCAGATAGGCCGCGGCGGGCAGCACCGCCGCGTCGAACACGCGGTGATCGTCCAGCCAGGCGGGGCTGCGCGCGGCGATCTCCGCCTCGTAGCGGATGTCGGCCGTGCCCGCCTGGCGCAGCCTCTGCCCAAGCAGCGGATGGCCGAGCAGCGGATGGCCCGCGCCGGTCCCCACGCCGCGCGCGGGGCCCGTGGCGCCGCCACCCGGCGCAGGCGCCGTCCAGAAGCGCCGCCGCTGGAAGGCATAGCCCGGCAGCGCCACGCGGGCGTGGCCGCACCCCTTGTCGAAGGCGGACCAGTCGATGGGCGCGCCGGCGACGTAGAGGCGGCCCAGGCTGCCGGCGAGCGTCGCCCAGTCCTGCCCTGCCCGCGCCAGGCTCGGCAGCCATTCGAGCCCGCCGGCCTCCTCCACCGCCTCGCGGCCGAGCGCGCAGAGCACCGGGCGCGGCCCCATCTCGACGAAGCTCCGCACGCCCGCCCCGACGGCGGCGCGGATGCCGTCCATGAACCGGACCGGGGCCATGACGTGCTCGCACCAGTAGTCCGCCCCGGCGAGCCTCTCGCGCTCCAGCCGGCCGGTGACGTTCGAGAGGACCGGCAGCTCGGGCACGCGGTAGCGGACCTGCTCCGCCACGGCCCGGAAGGCGGCCAGCATCGGCTGCATCAACGGGGAGTGGAAGGCTCGCGACGTCGTGAGAGGCCGCACCTTCAAGCCGCGCGCCCCGAAAGCCGCGGCCATCGCCTCGACGGCCGCGCGCGCGCCGGAGACGACCGTGCTCGCGGGCCCGTTGACGGCGGCGACGGACACCGAGGCGGCATGGGGCGCGAGCGCCTCGCGCACCGCCGCCTCGCCGGCGAAGACGGTCATCATCACGCCGTCGCGCGGCAGGGCCTGCATGAGCCGGCCGCGCGCCGCGACCAGGGCGAGCCCATCCTCCAGCGAAAACACCCCGGCGACGGCCGCCGCGGCGTATTCGCCGAGGCTGTGGCCGATCAGCATCCTCGGCGCGACGCCCCAGGACCGCCAGAGCTCGGCGAGCGCGTAGGAGACGCTGAACAGGGCCGGTTGCGCATGGACGGTCTCGTCGATCAGCCCTTCGTCGCCGCCGGCCGGGAACAGCACGTCGAGGAGCGGCCGGCCGAGATGCGGCTCTAGCAGCCGGCTGCAGCGGTCGAGCGTCGCGCGGAAGGCCGGCGACGTCGCATGGAGCTCGGCGGCCATGCCGGCGTATTGCGCGCCCTGCCCGGTGAACAGGAAGGCGATGTCCGGAGCCGCCTTCGCCTCGCCCTGCACGGCCTCCGGATCGCGCCCTTCGGCGAAGGCCCTGAGCGCCGCCTCGATCCCGGCCGTGCCGCGGCCCTGGACCGCGAGCCGCATGGGGAAATGCTTCCGGCCCGCCATCGTATGGGCCACGTCCCCGGGGGAAAGGCCGGGTGCGGCGGCCAGGCGGTCGGCAAGGCGCAGGGCCGCCTCGCGCAGGCCTGCCTCGCTGCGCGCCGAGAGCGGCACGAGATGGACCGGCCGTTCCGCGCCCGCCTGCGGCCGCACCGGGCGCGCCGGCGGCTCCTCCACGATCACATGGACGTTGGTGCCGCCCATGCCGAAGGAGTTGAGCCCCGCCCGCCGCGGCGCGCCCTCCGGGGCCCATTCCGTCCGCTCGGTGACGACGCGGAACGGCGTGCGCGCGAAGTCGATCTCCGGGTTCGGCGCCTCGAAATGCAGGCTCGGCGGGATCACGCCGTGCTTCACCGCCAGCACCACCTTGATGAGCCCGGTCACGCCCGCCGCGGATTCCAGATGCCCCACATTGGTCTTGACCGAGCCGATGCCGCAGGGGCGCGCCCGTCCGGCCGACGCGCCATAGGCCTGCGTCAGCGCCCGCACCTCGATCGGATCGCCGATCGGCGTCGCGGTCCCATGCGCCTCGACATAGCCGATGGTCTCCGGCGCCACGCCCGCCTGCGCAAGCGCCGCGGCGATCACGCGGGCCTGGCCCTCCACGCTGGGCGCGGTGAAGCCCACCTTGCGGGCGCCGTCATTGTTCACGCTCCAGCCGCGGATCACCGCGTGGATCGTGTCGCCCTCCGCCAGCGCGTCCTCCAGGCGCTTGAGCGCCACCACGCCGACGCCGCTGCCGAAGACCGTGCCCTGCGCCCGGGCGTCGAAGGTGCGGCAGTGCCCGTCCGGCGAGGCGATGCTGCCTTCCTCGTAGAGGTAGCCGGCCTTGAGCGGCAGCTTGACGGTGACCCCGCCGGCCAGCGCGACGTCGGCCTGGAGGTTGAGCAGGCTGTCGCAGGCGAGCGCCACCGCCGTCAGCGAGGTCGAGCAGGCGGTCTGCACGCCGATGCTCGGGCCGCGCAGGCCGAGCTTGTAGGAGACGCGCGTCGCCAGATAGTCCTTGTCGTTGCCGAGCACCGTCTCCAGCGCGCTGGAGGAGCCCAGGTCCCCGTGCAGGTTGAGCAGGCCGTAGGTGCTGAAGCTGGCGCCACCGAAGACGGCGATCTGGCCGGGGAACCGCTCCGGCACCACGCCGGCATCCTCCAGCGCGAGCCAGGCGTGCTCCAGGAAGAGGCGCTGCTGCGGATCCATCAGCTCCGCCTCGCGCGGGCTGATGCCGAAGAACGCGGCGTCGAACAGGTCGGCCCCGTCGAGGCAGGCGCCGGCCCGCACGTAGTTCGGCTGGCGCAGCACCTCGGCGGGGATGCCGGCCGCCAGCAGCTCGGCCTCGGTGAAGCGGGCGATGCCCTCCCGGCCATCGAGCAGGGCCTGCCAAAACGTCCCGATGTCCGGGCTTCCGGGGAAGCGCCCGCTCATGCCGACGATGGCGATGCCATCCTGGGGCGCGTCACTCATGGCCTGCGTCCGTCTCCTGCAGGCCGGCGCGGCGCCGGGCCAGGCGGCGGCTGCGCCCGGCGCGCGCGCGTTCCGCGCGGGCGAGGACGTCCTCCGCGTCGTGGCCCTCGCCTTCGCCGGCGAGATGAGAGGCCAGCTGGCGGATCGACGGGTTCTGGAAGAGGTCGACCAGCGGGAAGGCGCGACCGAGATCGGCCTGGAGCCGCCGGTGCAGTTGCACGAGATGCACCGAGTTGGCGCCGAGGTCGAAGAAGTTGGCCTCGGTCCCCGGCGCGTCCTGCTGCAGCACGGAAGCGAGCGCGGCGGCGATGGCCGTCTCGACCCCGCCGGAGGGCGGCCCGCCCGCATCGGCCGGGCGCCTCGCCTCCGGCGGCGGCAGCGCCGCGCGGTCGATCTTGCCGTTGGCGTTCTGCGGCAGCCGGTCGAGGAAGACGAAGGCGCGGGGGACCATGTAGTCCGGCAGCTTGCGCGCCAGCCAGGCGCGCAGCGCCTCCGGGCCGGCGCCGTGCTGCGGCGCCTCCTCCGGCGCCCAGCCTTCCATCTGCGCGGCGCTCACGGCGCCGCCGGCGAGGCTGTGGAGCACGGCATGCCCCTCGTCCAGCCCGAGCGCCGCGCGGGTCCCGGCCTCGTCGATGAGGCCGAGGGCGCAGAGACCAAGGGAGACGTCCGCCGCGGCATCGGCCAGGAGCTGGCCCATCTGGCCGGCCTCCAGGAGGCAGAAATCCCGCCAGAGCGGGCCATAGAGCGGCTCCACCGCCGCCCGCTTTCCGACGAGCACAACGGAGAAAGTGGCGGCCTCCACGATGCCGCGATTGGCGCGCGGATAAAGCCGGGTAAGGTCGCCTTCCGCCCCGACCCGGACCAGCCGGTGCCCCGCCGGGTCGTAGTAGTAGGCCCCGCCCTCGAGGCCCCGCACGGTGCCGGGCTTCACGGCGAGATAGAGCTGGACCGGGTAGAGGCTGCCCGCGGAGGGATAGCGCATCTTCGGCAGCGGCGCGCCGGGCACGGGCATCGGCTCCAGCGCCCCGAGCCACTCGGCGATCTGGGCGAGCGTGACCGCCCCCGGCACGAAGCGGCGGATGCTCTGCCGGCGGAGCCAGCCGAGCCGGCGTGCCTCATCGAAGCCGCGCGACGCGAGCGGCACGGCCGCCGCTTCTTCCGGCAACGCGCGCAGGCCTCTGCGGTCGAGCTTGAAGGTCAGGCGGGCGACGGGGTCGAGCAGCACGCCCTCGGTGCCGAGCTCGGAGCCGACATCGGCGCCCGCCTCCTCCGCGCGGACGACATAGGCCGCCAGCATCCGCCCGCCCGCGGCATCCGCCGGCGCGGCGACGACCGCCTCGGCCACCTCCGGATGCTGCCGGAGCGCCGCCTCGATCTCGCCGAGCTCGATGCGATAGCCGTTGATCTTCACCTGGTTGTCGCGCCGGCCGAGGAACTCGATGTTGCCGTCCGGGAGGAAGCGCCCGTGGTCGCCCGTGCGGTAGAGCCGTTCGCCGGTGCGCGGATGGGTGATGAAGGCCGCCGCCGTGGCGTCCGGGTCCTTCCAGTAGCCCTCCGCGAGGCCCATGCCCCCGATGTAGAGTTCGCCCGGAACCCAGTCCGGCGCTGGCTCCAGCTCCCCGTCGAGGATGTGCGCGGTCTGGTTGGCGAAGGGCTTTCCGTAGGGAATGGAGCGCCAGGCCGGATCCACCTCGCCGATCGGATAGACGACCGCGTTGATGGAGGTCTCCGTGGCCCCCCCCTGCCCGTGGATCGCAATGGGCCCGGCCAGCGCGCGAATGCGGTCCGGCAGCGGGACGGGAATCCAGTCGCCGCTCATGATGACGGTGCGGAGGTCCGCGGGCCAGCTCCCGGAGGACGCCTCCAGCGCCTCCACGAACAGCTGCATCAGCACGGGAACCGATTGCCAGATGGTGACGCGGTGCGTGCGGCACATCTGCGCCATGTGGGCGGGGTCGCGGAGCCGCTCCGCATCGGGCACGACGACGGCGCCGCCCGTGGAGAGCGGCGCAAAGATGTCGAAGACCGAGAGGTCGAAGCCGAGCGCCGAGAGCGCCAGCGTCCGCTCGCCCGGCCCCAGCCCGTAGCGCCGGGCGAAGTCGCCGATCGTGTTGGCGATCGCCCGCTGGCCGATCATCACCCCCTTCGGCCGGCCGGTGGAGCCCGAGGTGAACAGCACATAGGCGAGGTCGTCGAGGCTCGCCGGCGCGGGAGGGACGGCGGCGGGATCGCCAGCCAGGGCGTCCACGGCGATCACCTCGATGCCGGCCGGAACGGCCAGCTCCGCCGCGATGCCGGACTGGGTCAGGACGACGGCGACATCGCAGTGGCGGAGCAGGTACTGCCGGCGCTCCTCCGGCAGGTCCGGATCGACGGGCAGGTAGGCGGCGCCCGCCATCAGCACGCCGAGCACGGCGGCGATCTGCTCCCAGCCCTTCCGCATGGCCACGGCGACCAGCCGGCCCGCGCCCTGCCCGCGTGCCTGCAGCAGGCCGGCGATCTCCGCGGCACGGGCATGGAGCTCGCCATAGGTGACCGACCCGGCGCTCGTCACCACCGCCACGGCGTCGGGACGGATGCGCGCCTGGTTGCGGAAGCCCTGCTCCAGCCGGCCCCGCGGCGGAGGGCCGGCGGTGTCGTTGACCGCCGCGCGGCGGTCGAGCTGCGCCGGCGGCAGGAGGTTTTTGGGCGGCCCGGTCCAGGCCTCCTCCGAGGTGGCGAGGCGCTCGACGAGGCCGCCATGCGCCTCCGCCATGGCGTCGAGGAAGCCGGGCGGGAAGATCGCCTCGACCGCGTCCCAGTTGAGGACGAGCTCGCCGTTCCACTCCATCACCTGGTGGTCGAGCCAGACCTGCGGCGTCTGGGAGACGCTCTCCACCACCTCGCCGAAGCGAGTTGTCCTTTGGCCCGCCGGATCGATGTCCAGCGCGCTCGTGAACACGACCGGCATGAGCGCCGAGGTGCCGCTGCGGCGCTTCCGGGCCAGGGCGCGCAGCACCTCGATGCCGCTGATGAAGCGGTGGTCCAGATCGTCCCAGAGCCGGGCCTGCAGCGCCCGTGCACGCTCCTCGAAGCCCATCGGGCGGGAATGATCCGCCTCCAGCAGGGTGAGCGTCGTGAAGTCGCCCATCAGCCCCGCGACGTCCGGATGCAGCGGGAGGCGGTTGAAGGTGGTCAGGTTGAGGGTGAAGTGCCGGCTGCCGCTCCAGCGCGACAGGATCTCGGCATAGGCCGCGATGAGCACCAGCGACGGCGTGAGGCCCGCTTGCGCCGCCCGGGCCTTGAGCGCTTCCCATAGCGCGGGGGCAAGGCGGCGCGACCGGCGCGTGAAGCCCGGCCGGCTGCGTGCCGCCAGCGAGCGGTCGACCGGCAGCTCGGGCGCGGGCGGCAGTGAATCGAGCCGCGCGAGCCAGTAGTCGCGCGAAGCCCGGTAGGACCCGCCCTCGTGCAGCCGGCGCTCGGCCATGACGTAGTCGCGGAAGCCGATGGCGAGCGGCGGGCGGAACTCGCCGCCCTCATAGCCGCGGCGCCATTCGTCGAAGAGGAGGAAAAGGCTCGCGGCATCGGCAATCAGCGCATCGACGCCGACATGGAGGCGCACCCTGCCGCCGTCGAGCAGGCTCGCCTCGATGTGGAACAGCGGCCAGCGGTCGGGCTGCAGCGTCTCGCCCGTCATGGCCTGGCGCTTGGCCGCGAGACGCGCCGCGGCGGCCTCCGGGGGCAGGCCGCGCAGATCCTCGACGGCAATGGCGTAGCGCGGCACCTCCGGCAGCACCTGCTGCCGCTGCTCGGAGAGGATGACGGCGCGCAGCATGTCGTGGCGCGCGACGAGCCGGTTCCAGACGGCCTCGATGCGCGCCACGTCCCAGCCCGCCTGCTCCAGCTCCAGATAGATCTGCGTCGCCGCCTCGCCCAGCTCGAAGGCGGCGTTGCGGCCCATCCAGTAGGCTTCCTGGATAGGCGTCAGCGGGAAAGGCTCGTGCCAGGAGGCCGGGTCCGGCACGATCTGCGGGAGCGCGGTATCCTCCGCCTCCGGCTTCGCATCACGGTCGATCCGTTCCGCGAGCCGCGCGATGGTCGGAGCTTCGAAGAGGGTCCGCAGCGGCAGGCCGGCGCCCAGCGCCTTGCGCAGCTCCGCCACGAGCAGCGTCGCGAGCAGGGAGTGCCCGCCGATGCGGAAGAAGTCGTCGTGGATGCCGATCCCCTCGCGCCCAAGCACGGCCCGCCACACCCCGGCGACGCGCTCCTCGGTCGCGCTGCGCGGGGCCTGCGCCTCCGCCGGCGGCGTGCGCGCCGGCTCGGGCAGGCGCCGCCGGTCGAGCTTGCCGCTGGACGTCATCGGCAGCGCATCGAGCAGCACGATCTCGGCCGGCACCATGTGGTCCGGCAATTGCCGGATCAGCGCGTCGCGCAGGGCCTCGGCCGTGACCATCGCCGGGATGGGCCGGGGCCGGGGCGTGGAGCCCGGACGCTCGCCCCTGCGGGCATAGACGTAGAAATTGCTTCTCGCGCTGTCCTCGAGGCGCCAGTCCTGATCGACGGCGACGAGGAATCCCTGCTCCTCCAGCAGCCGGCGGATGGCGTCGAGCCGGCCATCCACGTCGTGGACCTCCAGCGCGACCTGCCGGATCTTCGGCCAGTCCTCCGCGTGGATGCCGGCAAGGACATCGGCCTCGGCCTTCTCCACGTTGATCTTCAGGAGGTCGATGCGCGCCACGCCCGCCCGCGCCATCACACCGGACAGGGTGTCGAGCTCGACGGGAAGGTAGCGGAGGCTGAGCCGGTCCTCGATCAGCTCCTGCAGCCCTGCCGCATCGAAGGCGGCCTCGTCGCGCTCGTGCCGGCGCACGAAGGAATGCACCACCGCGCTCTCCGCCTCCCGGTCCGCATAGAGGCCGGAGAGGATCGAGAACCCGGGATAGAAGGAGAAATCCTGCCTCCCCGCACTGTGCGAGAGCCCCGTCGGATGGAGCACGGCGTCGGCGCCGTACAGCGAGAGGTTGGTCTTCAGCAGCGCGAAGACCTCCGGGTTCGGCTCGAAGGCGTGCAGCTTCACGCCCGGCGCGGCGAAATGCGCGGAGAGGGAGAACAGCCCGATGTTGGCGCCCACGTCGAACACCAGATCGCCGCCGCGCAGCTCGATTCCGTGCCGCAGATAGGCGTCGCGCTCGAACATCTCCTCGTAGAGGAAATCGGTCTCGTTGCGGTTGAGCCCGACCACGGCGAGCCCGTTGGGCAGGAGATGCCGCTGCCGCCCCTCCACCACCGGCGCGCGCCCGGGTGCCACGGCCGCATAGGCGACGAGGTGCCGCTGCACGCCCTCGCCCCGCGGCACCACCGCAGCGTCGGTCACGCCGTCGCATTGCCGGAGGAGCGCCGCAACCTCGCCCGGCTCGACGCGGTATCCGCGGAGCTTGATCTGCTCATCCGTGCGGCCGAGGAAGACAAGCCGGCCGTCCGCGCGGCGGCGCACGCGGTCTCCGGTGCGGTAGACGGGGCCGGGATCGAAGGGCAGCGCGATGAAGCGCTCCGCGGTCAGGCCCGGATCGCCGCGGTAGCCGAGCGCGACGCCGGCCCCGCCCACATGCAGCTCTCCCGGCATGCCGCGCGGCACCGGGCGGCCTTCGGGATCGAGGACATAGGTGCGGAGGTTGGCCAGCGGCAGGCCGAGATGCGGCTCCTCGCCCTCGATCCCGGCGGCCGTCACGTCCACCGTGCATTCGGCGGGGCCGTAGAGGTTGAAGAAGCGCGTGCCGGCCACGGCGGAGAGGCGGCGCCAGAGGCCGGGATCGATCGCCTCCCCGCCGACGAGGACAGCCAGGGGAGCCGCCCTGCCCGGCTCGGCCAGCCCCTCATTCAGCAGCATCCCCAGATGGGTCGGCGTGGCGTCGAGCACGTCGATGCGCCGCTCGCGGACATAGCGCACGAGCTCCGCAGGGTCGGCGCGCACGGCATCGGGCAGGACGTCGAGCGTGTGCCCGGCCAGGAGCTGGACGATCTGCTTCACCGAGGTGTCGAACGCCGCCGGGCCGTTCACGGCGACCCGCAGAGGCCGGTCGGGCAGGCGCGAATAGACGGCCTCGCCGAGGGCATGGAACAGGTTCAGCACCGAGCCATGACGGATCGCGACGCCACGCGGCCGTCCCGTCGAGCCGGAGGTGTGGATCACGTAGGCGAGGTCGTCCGGCCCCCCGGGGACCGCCGGCGCGGTCCAGGGCTCGTCGCCTTCCGCGGCCGGGTCGCAGACGATGGCGCCGAAGGCCCCGGCGCCCGCGGCGATGATGACGCGGGCGCCGCTCTCCGCGACGAGACCCGCCTGCCGCGCCGGCGGCCATGCAGGATCGAGCGGCACATAGGCGGCCCCGGCCTTCAGCACGCCCAGGATGGCCACGATCAGCCCCACCGAGCGGTCCAGCGCGATGGCGACCGGCTCGCCCGGCAGGACGCCCTGGCGGATCAGCCGGTGCGCCAGCCGGTTCGCGGCCTGCGCCAGTTCGCCGTAGCTGAGGGACCGCTCGCCCGAGGTCACGGCCGTGACCTCGGGCACGCGGGCCGCGATCTCGTCGAAGGCGGCATGGAGGGTGCGCGCAGGCCCGAAGTCGCGCAGCGGACCCGCCCCGGCCGCGCATTCCCGCGCCGCCTCGGCCTCCGACAGCAGCGCGAGCTCCGACAGGCGCGCCTCCGGCCGCGCCAACATGCCCCTCACCAGGGCCTCGTAGGCGCCGGCCATGCCCTCGACGGTCGCCCGGTCGAAGAGCTCCGCCGCGTATTCGAAGGTGGCCGTGAGCCGCTCGCCGTCGTCCTTGATGGACAGGCCGAGCTCGAACTTGCTCGTCCCCGGGTCGAGATCGAGATAGTCGACGCCCAGCCCTTCCGGGACGATCTCCGTGGGCAGGCGCTGGACGTCGAACATCACGGCGGTGAAGGGCGCCGGCGCCAGGCCGCGTTCCTCCCGCAGCCGCGCGATCAGCCGGTCATGCGGATAGAGCCGGTGGGCCTGGGCCTGCGCCGCCCGCTCCCCCACATCGCGGAGATAATCCCCGAGCTCGGCGCCGGCCGGTGCCCTCAGGCGCAGCACGAGCGTGTTGATGAACAGCCCCACCGCGCCCTCGAGCTCCGGCAGGTCGCGCGTGGTGCTCGGCACCGAGAAGACGACCTCCTCCTCGCCGCCGCAGCGCGCCAGGAGCAGGCCCCAGGCGGCGGCGAGGATCGTGAAGACCGTCATCTGCCGCAGCCGCGCCGTGGCGCGCACCGCTTCGCTCAGCGAGGGATCCCAGCGGAGCACGACGCGCCCTCCCGCCGGGCCACGCAGGGGCGGCCGGGGCCTGTCGAAGGGAAGTGCTGCCGGCGGCGGCGCCTCCGACAGCTGCTCCTTCCAGAAGGCCAGCTCGCCGTCGAGCGCGCCGCTTTCGAGGCGCTTCCGCTCCCACGCGGCGAAGTCCGCGTATTGCGTTGCCGGCTCGTCGCGTTCCGCGCCCTCTCCTGCCTGACGCCGATAATCGGCGAAGATGCGGCGGAACAGGCCGGCCACCGACCAGCCGTCCAGGATGATGTGATGCGCGACCAGCAGGAGCACGCAGGCATCCTCTGCGGTCCGATAGGCGGAGAGGCGCAGGAGCGGAGGCGCGTCCAGGTCGAAGGGCCGGAGGATCTCCGCCCGGATGGCCGCGTCCACCGACGCCTCGCCCTGGCCCAGGAGATCGTGCCGGACCAGCGGCACGGCGCAGCCTTCCGCGATGACCTGGCGCGGGCCCTCCGACGTCTCGGCGATGCCCGTCCTGAGGCTCTCGTGCCGCCGGACGAGCTCCGCCATCGCGCGCTCGATCCGGCCGAGGTCGAGCGCGCCGCGCACCCTGAGCGCCACGGTCTCGTTGTAGGATGGGTCGCGCGGGGCGAGCTGGTGCTCGAACCAGAGACGCTCCTGCGCGAAGGACAGGGGGAAGCTGCGGCCGTCGCGCGGCTGGCGCGGAATCTGCGCTTCGGCCGCCGGCACGGTCTGACCCAGCCGCCGCGCGAGCAGGGCGCGGCGCTCCGGCGAGAGGCGCGCGAGGCGGTCGTCGAGATTCATGGTCCCGCCGCACCCTCGGGGATTTCGAGCAATGCTTCCACCGCGTCGGCCGGAAGGCTCTCGATCTCGTCGAGCAGCGCGGCGAGCCGATCGTCCCGCGCCAGCGCCTGGTCGAGGCCTTCTGCCAGCCGCGCGACGGTGCCCGTGAAGAGTTCGACCATGGTGAGCTGCACGTCGAACCGGCGCCGGAGGCGGTTGCGGATCTCGACCGCCATGATCGAGTCCATGCCGAAGGCGGTCAGCGGCCGCATGGGATCGAGCCGGCCCGCATCGAGCCGCAGCACGGCCGCCACGATGCCGGCGACGGCCCTCGACAGCTCGGCCTTGCGCTGCGACGCGCCCATCAGCAGCAGCCCGGCGAGATCGGCCTCCCCGCCTTCCCCGGAGGCAGCCGGCCGGAGCGCCGTCTGCAGCCGCTCCAGCCGGGGCGAGGCGGGCTGGAGCGCCCAGTCCGCGTTCAGCACCATGGCCTGGGGGACGCCGAGCGCGAGCAGCCGGTCGAGCGCCTGCATCCCCTGGCCAGGGGTGATGCCCGTCACGCCGGACAGACCGGCGCGCCCGGCGAGCCCGAGCCGCGCGAAGAGGCCGATCTCCGCCCAGGGGCCCCAGTCGATGGACAGCGCCGGCAGGCCCGCCGCGTGGCGATGCCGCGCGAGCGCGTCCTCGAAGCCGTTCGCCGCGGCATAGGCCGCCTGGCCGACCTGGCCCATGACGGCGCTCGCCGAGGAGTAGAGCACGAAAAAATCGAGCGGCAGGTGCCGCGTGGCCTCGTGCAGCGCCCAGGCGCCGGCGACCTTGGACTGCATCACCGCATCGACGTCCTCCCCGGTCATGCGGAGCAGCAGGGCGTCCTGCACGATGCCGGCCGCGTGGACGACGCCGCGGATCGGCGGGAAGCCTTCCTCCTCATAGCTGCGCAGGAATTCCCCGAGACGTGCCGCATCCGCCACGTCGAAGCTTTCGAGGTGAACCGAGACACCCTGGGCCTCGAGCGCGCGGACGGCCTCGGCGCGCTGGCCCGCGGCGCTGGCCGGGTCGAGGCCGGCCCAGATGCGCCGCGCCGGCAGCGGGGTGCGGCCCACGAGGATCAGCCGCCGCGCGCCGCGCTCGGCCATCCAATGCGCGGTCGCGAGCCCCAGCCCGCTCAGCCCGCCCGTGACGAGGTAGCTCGCATCCGCTCGGAACCCGACCGGCTCCGGCCGGACCTCAGGCCGGGGCAGGCGGTCGAGGCGCGCCACGAGCCGCCGTCCGCCGCGCCAGGCGATCTCGCGGTCCGTGGCCGGCGCCGCGAGCTCCGCCGCGAGGGCATGCCAGTCGGGCGCCGCGCCCGTGTCGCACAACCCGCCCCAGATCTCCGGATGCTCGATCGCCACCACGCGGCCGAAGCCCCACAGCGCCGCATCGCTCAACCCTGTCGGCGTCGTGGGCGCTTCCGCCACGGCCCCGCGGGTGACGAACCAGAGCCGGGCCTGCGACGCCGTGGACACCAGCGCCTGGACCAGGGCCAGGGCGCCCTCCACCAGGCCGGCGCGCACCGCCGCCGGCACGTCCTCGCGGGCCGGCGCGCCGATCTGGACGACGCCGCGAAGGCCGGTGCCGATCCCGGCCATCATCCGCACCCCGTCGGCCGCCGTGTGCGCGACATGCGCCGTGCCGCCCAGCCGCCCGATCTGCTCCGCCAGCGCCTCCGTTTCCGCGGCGACGTCGCCGATCAGCAGCCAGGCGCCGTCGCCCGCCGCCGCCCCGTCCGGCCGCGGCATGCCCTGCCAGTCGAGCCCATAGAGCGCGTCCTCGAGGGCCGGCTCCGCGGCGCCGATCTCGTCGACGCGCGCGAGCTGCAGGCCCTCGACGCGCAGGCAGACTTTGCCATCGCCATCGAACATGGCCAGATCGGCCTCGATGACCGGCGCGCCGATCTCGGCGTCCGCTTTCAGCACCGCGCAGACGCGGCAGCTCCCCGGCGCAGGCGCCGCGACAACCAGGCGCCGGACCGCGCGCGGCAGATAGACCGGACGCACGGCTTCGCCGGCAACGGCGGCCGCCGCGACGGTCTGGAAGGCGGCGTCCAGCAGGGCCAGGTGGACGCCTGCCGCGGGCTGGCCCGCCTCGTCCGGCAGCGTCACCTCGCTCCAGACCGTCCGGCCGAGCGTGGCCAGCGAGCGCACGCCCCGGAAGGCCGGGCCGTATTCGAGCCCGCCCTCCGCGAAACGGGCATAGAAATCCGTTGCCGCAACGCCCGCCGCTTCCGGAGGCGGCACGGGCGCCGCCGGCAGGGCGCCGCATGGCGCGGGATCCCTGTGCACGAGCGCGCGGGCATGCAGCGTCCATTCCCCGCCGGCGGCGGGCCGGCTCAGGATCTCCACCTTCGCGGCACGGTCCGCGATGCGCGACAGCAGGACCTGCAGCCGCTGCGGCTGCCCGCCGGGAAGCAGCAGCATCCTGTCGAAATGCGCCTCGGCGATCTCCGCGCGCTCCCAGCCGAGCCCCTGCCGCGCCGCCGCGGCGGCCATTTCGAGATAGGCCGCTCCAGGAAGCACGGGGACGCCGCGGATGGCGTGGTCGGCGAGCCAGGGCAGCGTCCACCCGTCGATATCCTGCTCCCAACCGTGCAGGCCGCCGCGGGCCGGGGCGAAATGCGCGCCGAGCAGCGTGGCGCCGCCGCGCCGCCGCGCTTCCGCCGTGCCGCCGGTCGCCTCCGCGATCTGGTCCACCCAGAAGTGCTCGCGCTGCCAGGGATAGGACGGCAGCGACACGCAGCGCGCGCCGGCCGGCAGGAGCGCCGAGACGTCGAAGGCGCCCCCATGCGCCCAGACCGCACCGGCCAGCCGGCGCATCGCGGCGGCGCCCTCCTGCCCACGGATCAGGCTCGGCAGGGCGATGCCCCCGGCTCCTTCATGCTGGAGGTTCTGGCGCAGCGCGCCGACCATGACCGGATGGGGGCCGATCTCGACGAAAAGGTCGTAGCCCTCCCGCGCCATCGCGGCCGCGGCCTCCGCCACGCGAAAGGGCTCGCGCAGGTTGCGCCCCCAATAGGCCGCGCCGAGCCCTTCGCCGCCTTCGTATCGGAGGGTGACCGTGGACAGGAACCGCGCCGCCCCGGCGGGCTGGGGCGCCAGGCCGCGCAGGGCGGCGACCAGCTGCGGCCGGAGGTCGTCCATGACGGGGCTGTGGGCCGGCACGTCGATGTTGTCGATCAGGCGGCAGAAGACGCCCTCCGCCTCGAGCTCTCCGATCAGCGCGCGGAGGGCGTCCGCGTCGCCCGCCACGAGGGTCGAGGTGAAGCTGGTGGTCCCGGCCACGCCGATCCGGTCGAGGCGGCCCGCCAGGCGGTCCGTCAGCTCCGCCGCCGGCAGGCCGACGACGGCATTGAGCCCCTGGCCGCTCCTGGTGCGCATCAGGCGGGACCGCTCCAGGATGACGCGCGCCGCGTCGTCGAGAGAGAGAATCCCGGCCGCCTGCGCGGCGGCGACCTCGCCCATGCTCTGGCCGAGCACGGCCTCCGGCCGCAGGTTCCATGAGGCCAGCAGGGCGGCGAGCGCGGCCTGGACGGCGAAGATCACCGGCTGGACGATGTCGATCTCCTCCAGCCGCGAGGCTTCGGGGGAAGCGCGAAGCTCCCCGGTCAGCGACCAGCCGGCCATTTCGGAAAAAATGCGGTCGCACGCCTCGATGACGTCGCGGAAGACGGGCTCGCTCTCATGGAGATCGCGCCCCATGCCGAGCCAATGGCCGCCCTGGCCGGAGAAGGCGAAGGCCAGCCGACGGCCGGCGGCCGGCGCTTCGCCCTCGACGACGAAGGGCTCGTCGCCGCCGGACAGATGATTTTCCAGCCGGGCAGCCATCTCGGGCGCCGTTCGCGCCACGGCGGCGAGGCGATGCGGATGGTGCCGGCGCCGCCGGGCCGCCGTCATGCAGATGTCCGCGAGCTCTGGCGCGCCAGGCGCGCGCAGATAGGCGAGATAGGCGCTTGCCAGCGCCCGCAGCGCCCCGGGCGAGGCCGCCGAGAGGGGGAGCACCAGCGGCGGCCCGTCCTGCGCCGGCCCACGCTTCGCAAGCGGTGCGGGCGCTTCCTCCAGCACCACATGGGCGTTGGCGCCGCCGAAGGAGAAGGCGCTGACGCCCGCGAGGAGCGTCTCGCCGGGAAAGGGGAATGGCTCCGCCTTCGTGGGCACCTTCATCGGGAACGGCGCTTCGGCCAGCGCCGGGTGCGGCGTCTCCAGATGCAGGTTGCCCGGCAGCAGCCGGTGCTTCAAAGCCAGCGCGGTCTTGATGATGCCGGCGATGCCCGCGGCCGATTCCGTGTGCCCGATATTGCTCTTCACGGAGCCGACCAGCAGCGGCCGCCCCGGCTCGCGCCCGCCGGACAGGACGGCGGAGAGGGCCTGCAGCTCGATGCGGTCGCCGAGCACCGTCCCGGTGCCGTGCGCCTCCACGTAGTGCAGCCTCCCGGGCTCGATGCCGGCCTTGGCGCAGGCCTCCCGGATCAGCTTTTCCTGGGCCTGTCCGTTGGGCGCGGCGATGCCGTTGCTCCGGCCGTCGTGGTTGACCGCGCTCCCACGGATGACGGCGTAGACGCGGTCGCCATCGGCCAGGGCGTCGGACAGCCGCTTCAGCACGACCATGCCGGCGCCTTCCGATCGTGCCATGCCGCTCGCGGCGGCGTCGAAGGTCCGGCAGCGGCCCTGCGGCGACAGCACGCCCATCCGCGAGAAGCAGATGTCGGGCGCCGGCACGAGGTTCACGGCCACCCCGCCGCAGAGCGCCAGCGACGCCTCGCCGTTGCGCAGCGTCTGCACGGCGAGGTGGAGCGCCATCAGCGAGCCGGAGCAGGCGGTGTCCACCGTGAGGCTCGGACCGTGGAGATCGAGCAGGTAGGAGACGCGGTTGGCGATGATGCTCGTGGACGTGCCGGTCCCGGTGCTGGCGGAGACCCAGCGGTCGTCCGCGGTGATGAGCTGGTTGTAGTCGTTGGTCAGGGTCCCGACGATCACGGAGGTTCTGCTGCCCGCGAGCCGGTCCGTGGGGATGCCGGCATCCTCGATCGCCTCCCAGGCCGTCTCCAGCACGAGCCGCTGGCGGGGATCGATGAAGGGCGCCTCGCGCGGGCTGATTCCGAAGAAGGCGGCGTCGAAGCGGTCGAGGCCGGGCAGATGCCCGCCATCGCGGGTGATCGTCTTGCCGGGCGCCTGCGGGTCGCGGCTGTAGAGCGCAGAGATGTCCCACCTGTCGGCCGGAACGGGGCCGAGCGGATCGCGGCCTTCCACCAGCAGGTTCCAGAACTCCTGGAGGTCCCCGGCTCCAGGGAAGCGGCACCCCATGCCGATGATGGCGACGGGATCGTCCTGCCCTACCCCCTGGCCCTGCTCCAGGCTCGCCACCCTGGCGCGCAGGTCGCGGATCGCGCGCAGGGCCCGTTCCATCGTGTTGCCGTCGTCGGGCGTGGCATCGGACATGGCGGGCCTCAGTAGTTCAGGGCGCGCAGCTCCGCGAGGAGCTCGCCCTTCAGGTCCGGGGCGCCGGAAGGGGCCTCCCCCGGCTCCTCACGGCCCCGCTCCTCACGGAGGGTCCATTTCATCACATCCTCGGCGAGATGGGCCACGAGCGCGTCTACCGTCGGGAAGTCGAAGGCCAGGGTCTGCCGGAGCTCGACGCCGAGCTTGCGGTCGAGCTCGGCCTTCAGCTCGAGGTTCATCAGCGAATCGAAGCCGAGCTCCTCCAGGGGCCGCGCGGGATCGACGGCCTGGCCCGGCGGCAGCTCCAGGAGCGCCGCCACCAGCCGGCCCGCATGCGCCCGCAGGAGCCGGCGCCGGTCGGCCAGGGGCGCCCGCTCCAGCTCGGCCCGCAGGGCGGGCGCCTGCGCCGGGACGGCGGGCGCCGCGGCCCGCGGCGGCATGCGTGCGGGCCCTTCCGGCAGAACGGCGACCTGCCCCTGCCGCTCCAGCAGGAGGCGGTCGAGCACGGCATCCGCCGCCGCCGGGTCGATGCGCGCGATCCCCTCGTCCCGGAGCGCACGGGCCATGCCCTCGCCGGCCCAGGGGCCCCAGTCCACCGCGAGCGCCGGCAGCCCCAGCGCGGCGCGGTGGTGGGCGAAGGCGTCCAGGGCCGCATTGGCCGCGGCATAGTTCGCCTGGCCCGGCGTGCCGAGCAGGCCCGAGGCCGAGGCGTAGAGGAGGAAGAAATCCAGCGGATCCTCCCGCAGCGCCTCGTGCAGGTGCCAGGCGGCCGTCAGCTTGGGCGCGAGGACCTCGGCGAAGCGCGCCTCGTCCTGCCGGGCGATGACGGCGTCGTTCACCAGGCCGGCGGCGTGGATCACGCCCGAAAGCGGGGGCAGCCCGGCCCGGAGCCGCGCCACCTCGGCCCGCACGCCGAGGTCGGCCTGCCTCACCTCGACCTCGGCGCCGAGCTCCCGCAGCGCCTCGACGGCCTGGTCCGCCTCCGGCGAGGGCGGCCGGCGGCCGGCCAGCACGACGCGCCGCGCCCCGCGCGAGACCAGCCAGCGGGCGGCGTGCAGCCCGAGCGCGCCCAGTCCGCCGGTCACGAGATAGACGCCGTCCGGCCGGATCACGCCGCCGCGTCCGGCCGGGGCCTGCCAGAGCACGATCTTGCCGATGTGGCGGGCCCTGGCCATGTGCTGGAACGCCGCCCCTGCCCGGTCGATCGGGAAGAGCTCGGAGCGCAGCGGCGCCAGCGTGCCGTCCCCGAGCCGGGCGGCCATCTCGGCCATCATCGCGGCGACCAGAGGCTGGTCCTGCTTCACGTCCCACAGGTCGAACGGGAAATAGGCGATGCCCCGCCCGAGCTCCTCCACCTGCCGCCGGGACCAGATGTCCATCCGGCCGATCTCGACGAACCTGCCGCCGTCCGCGAGCGCGGCGAAGCTCGCGGCGATGGCCTCGCCGCCCAGGCTGTTGAGCACCACGTCCACGCCCCGGCCGCCGGTCAGGCGGCGAATCTCGCCGGCGAAGTCGGGCCGGCGCGAGTCGAAGAGGTGGGCGATCCCCTGCCGGCGCAGATGGCCCCACTTGCCCGGGCTCGCCGTCGCGAAGATCTCGGCGCCCGCCCGCTTCGCGACCTGGATGGCGGCCTGGCCGACGCCGCCGGCCGCGGCGTGGATCAGGACGCGCTCGCCGTCCTTGAGCCCGGCCAGCCGGTCGAGGCCGTAATGGGCGGTGAGGAAGGCGAGCGGCAGGGTGGCGGCGTCGCGGAACGAGAGGCCGGGCGGCTTCGGCACCACGAAGGCCGCCGGCACGCTCACCCGGTCCGCGAGGCTGCCCACCGTGAGCCCGGCGATCACGGGCTGGCCGGGGCGCAGCCCGGCGACATCAGCGCCCACGGCCGTGACGAGGCCGGCGCATTCCAGGCCGTAGGGCATGCGGGCCGCGGAATCCGCCAGCAGCCCCATGCCGTGCAGGACGTCCCGGAAGTTGAGGCCGCTCGCCATCACCCCGAGGGTGACCTCGCCTGGGCCGGGCGGGGCGCCGGCGAAGACCGGCAGCTCCACCGGCCGGGCCGGCCCCTCGGCGGACAGCTCCGCCTGGAACGCCTGGCCCTGGCGGAAGGCGATCTCCTCGCCGGAGGGCGCCTCGGGGAGGAAGCGGGCCAGCTCGCGAATGGGAGGGGCTTCGCCGGCGTCGAGGTCGAGCCGGGCGATCCGCAGGTCCGGGTATTCGCGGGCGGCCACGCGCGACAGCCCCCAGAGGCCGGCCTCGGCGACGGCGGGCACCTCCTCCATCCCCACGCGCTGGCTGCCGCGCGTGACCAGGACGAGCCGCGCGCCGGAGCGCCCGGCCGAGGGGCCGAGCGCCTGGACGAGACGCAGGTGCCGGCCATAGGAGGCCGGGACGCCGCCCGCGGCATCCGCCGCCATGAGAGCGAGATCGGCGACGACGCCGCCCGGCATGGCCTCCGCGATCCGCCGATGCAGCGCGCCGGCGTCCTGCGTCTCTTCCTCGCGGAGCAGCGTCACGGCATGGCCCTGCCGCCCCAGCGCCTCCGCGAGCGCGGCGAGGGCTGCCGCATCGTCGCCGGTGAGGACGAACCGGCGCGCAGGGTTCCCGCCGGCCGGCAGCGGCGCCGGCTGCCAATGGAAGCGAAGGAGGCGCGGCTCCGCGACGGCTCCGGCGCGCGGCTTCGAGCGGACGAAGGCCAGCCCCTCGATCTCGGCCACGACGCGGCCTTCGGCCAGCACGCACAGGTCCAACTGCGCCCGCTCGCCGTCGGCAGCGCGCAACCTCGCCACCACCGTCGCGGCGGAGCCGGCGGCCCCATGGACGCGGAGGCGGTCCATCCCGGCCGGCAGCCAGCTCGTTCCTTCCGGCAGCCCGGGCAGGATGGCGCTGCATCCCACGAGGCCGCCATCGAGCAGGGCCGGGTGCAGCAGGTAGCTCTCCGATGGTCCCGCGGCATCGGGCAGGGTCATGGCCGCCAGGGCTGCCTCGCCGCGGCGCTCGACCCATTCCAGGCTCCGGAAGGCGGGGCCGGGCTCGATGCCCTGGCGCGCCAGGGTGGCGTAGATCTCGGCGCCCTCGATGCGCTGCGCCAGTGTTGCCTCCGCCTCGGGCGGGGCCATCCCGGCGGCGACATCGGCGAGACGGGCGGTCGCGTGGAGCGTCCATTCGCCGTCCACACCGGGCCGGGCATAGAGGCTCCAGCCGCCATCCTCCGCCACGACCGTCTGGATCTCGGTCCCGTCTCCCTCATGAAGCGGCAGGGGCCGCAGGAGCGACAGCCGCTCGACGGCGCTGGTCCGGCCCGGACGCGCGGCGAGGGCATTCTGCGCCGCGATCTCGGCGAAGGCCGACGCCGGCAGGAGACTTTCGCCGCCCACCCGATGATCGCGCAGATAGGCATGCGCAGGCCCCAGCGTCAGGACGAAGCGCCGCTCCGCGCTGCCGGCCAGGGACAGCGCGGCGCCGGCGAGGCCGAAGGGAACTTCGGCAACATCCGAACGGGCTGCGGGCCGCTCGATGAAATGGCGCTGCCGCTCGAAGGGATAGGACGGCAGCGCGATCCGCCGTGTGCGGCCCGCGGCATGCACCCTCGCCCAGTCGATCGGCGCGCCCGCCAGATGGAGCCGGGCGAGCAGGCGGCAGGCTTCCATCCGGGTGAGCGGCTTCTCCACATCCAGGACGAGCACGTTGCCGCCGAGCGCCGCCATGGCCGCCTCCGGGTCCGGCGCCTGGCCGAGCTGCTGCCACCAATAGGCCGGGCTCGTCGCCTCGGCCCCGATCGCACGCCCGAGCATGCCGGAGACCAGGGGGGTGCCGGGAGGCGAGAGATGGAGCGCCCGCAGCGCCCGCAGAAAGGCGAAGCGGCCCGCCTCGCGGTCGGCCTGGGCGAGCGCCGCCTCGCGCGCCTGCAGGAGCTGCCGGGCCTCGCCGAGGCCGAGGACGCCGGCGCAGCAGGCCGCGGCGATCTCGCCGAAGCCGAAGCCGATGACATGGGCCGGATGGAGGCCGAGGGCTTCCAGCTCCCGGGCGGCCGAGAAGGCGTCGGCAAGCCGCTCCGCGCCTCCCGCCCCTTTGTCGGGGAAGCGAAACACGAGGGCGGGCGGGCGGACAGGAGCCGCGACCGGCGCCAGCGGCCCCCGCAGCTGGCGCACGAGCCCTTCGACATCCTCGAAGACGAAGGCTGCGCGCACCGGAAACATGGCCCGCCCGATGTTGAGCGTGGCGGCGACGGCGGCGGGATCGATGCCGGGCCGCGCCTCCAGCGCCGCCGCGTGGCGTTGAGCCAGGGCGCCGAGAGCCGCCTCGGACCGCGCCGAAAGCGCCAGCGCCCAGGGCCCCTGCCCCCGCACCTCCTCACGGAGGAGCGGCGGCGCCTCGATCACCATGTGCACGTTGGTGCCGCTCATGCCGAAGGCGCTGATCCCCGCGCGCCGAGGCTCGGGGCCGCCCCAGGGCCTGGTGCCGGTCGCCACCTCCATGCCGAGCCCGTCCCATGGCATCAGCGGATTGGGGGAGGCGAAATGGAGGTTCGCGGGGATCTCCGCCCGGTTCACCGCCAGGGCCGCCTTCACGAAGCCGGCGACGCCCGCCGCCGCCTCCAGATGCCCGAGATTGGTCTTCACGGAACCGATCACCAGCGGGGCCGCGCGCTCGCTCCCATAGGCGTCGCCGAGCGCCCGCAGCTCGATCGGATCGCCGAGCCGGGTGCCGGTCCCATGGGCCTCGACATAGCCGATCGAGCGCCCGTCCACCCCCGCCTCCGCGAGCGCCGCCCGGATCACCGACCGCTGGGCGGCTCCGTTCGGCGCGGAGATGCCGTTGCTGCGCCCGTCATGGTTCACCGCGGAGCCGCGGATGACGGCGATGACCGGATCGCCCGCCGCGAGCGCGTCGTCGAGCCGCCGCAGCGCCACGACGCCGCAGCCCTCGCCCCGCACGAAGCCGTCCGCGTCCGCGCTGAAGGTCCGGCAGCGGCCGCTCGGCGACAGGGCCCCCATGCGGCAGAGCCCGAGGGTGATCTCCGGCGAGAGCGCCAGGCTGACGCCGCCCGCCAGCGCCCGGTCGCATTCGCCGGCGCGCAGGCTGCGGCAGGCCAGGTGGATCGCCAGCAGGGAGGAGGAGCAGGCGGTGTCGACCGCCAGCACCGGCCCGTGCAGGTCGAGGTGATAGGCGATGCGCCCGGCGGCGAGGCTGCGCATCATGCCGAGGCCCGCATGCCCGTCGATCTCGGCGGCGGCGCGCCGGTAGAGCCGCTCCTGGGCGTAGTCGTCCGAATAGATGCCGATCCAGACCCCGGTCTGCGAGCCGGCGAGGGAGGCCGGAGACCAGGCGGCGTTCTCGATCGCTTCCCACGCCACCTCGAGCAGCAGGCGGTGCTGCGGATCCATGGACGCCGCCTCGCGCGGCGAGATGCCGAAGAAGCCGGCATCGAAGCGGTCGATGCCGTCGAGGACGCCCATGTGCCGGCTGTAGGAAAGCTCGCCGCCCACGCCTTCCCCACGCTCCTCGGGGATCGGGCGGACCGCGTCGGTCCCTTCGCGCAGGAGCCGCCAGAAGCTCTCGGCGTCGTCCGCGCCGCCCGGCAGCCGGCAGCCGATCCCGACGACGGCCACGGGCTCGGCGGGCGGCGTGGGCACCGGTCAGGCCACCGCGGGCGCCGCCCGCCGCGTGGCGAGCACCTCGGCGCCGGCCAGGCGATCCACCAGGGCCGCCAGCGTTGGGGCCTCCCAGGCCAGCGTGGGCTCCAGGGCATGGCCGAGATGGAGGGCGAGCTCGCGGGCCAGCGCGACGCCGAGCACGGAATCGAGCCCGTATTCGGCGAAGGCGCGCTCGCGCTCGATCTCCTCCGCGCGAAGGCCGAGGCGCCGCGCCAGCCAGCCGGCGACCCAGGCTTCCGCCTCTTCCGGGGAGCGCCGCCCCGGAAGAGGGGCCGCTTCCGGCCGGCTGGCCGCGGCCCGCAGCTCCCGCTTCAGGATCTTGCCCGTCGGGTTGCGCGGCAGCGCGCCGGCGAACTCGATGACGGCGGGCACCTTGTAGGCGGCCAGCGACCGGCGGCAATGCGCCTCGATCTCCTCGGGCGCCTCGGCGCAGCCGGGATGCAGCACGAGGCGGGCCCAGACCTCCTCGCCCAGGAAGGGATCCGCCACGCCGTAGACCGCCGCCTCGGCGACGGAGGGATGGCCGTGGAGCGCGTTCTCGACCTCGGCCGGATAGACGTTGCGGCCGCCGACGATGATGAGGTCGCTCAGCCGGTCCTCGACCGAGAGATAGCCGTCCGCGTCGAGCCGGCCGATGTCGCCGGTGTGCAGCCAGCCGTCGCGGATGGTCCTCGCGGTCTCGTCCGGCCGGTTCCAGTAGCCCAGCATGACGTTGGGGCCGCACAGCACGACCTCGCCGGCTTCTCCTGCCGGCAGCACGCGGCCGTCCCGGGGATCGACGACGCGCAGCTCGACGCCGTCGATGGCGGTGCCCACCGTGCCCGGCCGGAGCAGCTCCGCATGGTTGTAGGTGGCGAAGGGGGAGCACTCGGTCTGCCCGTAGCCCTGGTGGATGGGCAGGCCCATGCGGCGGGTCCAGCGCTCCTCCACCTCGCGCGGCAGGGGCGCCGCGGCGGAGAACCAGTAGCGCACCGAGGAGGTGTCGGCCGCGCCGACATGCTCCTCGAGGGAGAGGAAGGTGGTCGGCACGCCGAACACCATGCTCACGCCATCGGCGCCGAGCGAAGCCAGCACGGCCTCCCGGTCGAAGCGTGAGTGGAGGACGATGCAGGCGCCCGCGCAGAAGGCCGCATTCATGATGGCGTTCTGGCCGAAGCAGTGATGCAGCGGCAGGAACAGCAGCAGCCGGTCCTCCGCCCCGACATCCATGTAGCGGACCTTCGAGCGCGCGGTGAAATCGACGTTGCCGTGCGACAGGACGACGCCCTTCGGCCGGCCCGTCGTCCCCGACGAATAGACGATCACGGCCGGATGGCTGGCATCGACCGTGGCCGGCGCGAGCGGCTCGCCGCCCGGCGCGTCGGGCGTGAGGCGGAGGATGCCGCGCTGCTCCAGGACGCCGGCGGCGGCCTCGCCGGCAAAGGCCGCACGGGCGCCGCTGTCGGACAGGATGAAGGCGATCTCCTCCTCCGCCAGCAGCGGATTGATGCAGACGGCGACCGCGCCCAGGCCGAGGATGGCGAGATAGGCGAAGACGAAGCCGGGAGAGTTCGGCAGGAGCAGCGCCACGCGGTCGCCGCGGCCGATGCCCTGCGCGGCCAGCATGCGCCGCAGGCGCGCGGCCTGCGCGCCGACAGCCCCATAGGTCAGCGTGTCACCCTGATGGACGAGGCAAGGACGGCCGGCCGCGGCACTATCGACGAAATTCGCGACGTTCAGATTGCCGTTGTCCGCCGCCATGGGAATGGCGCTCCCGATGCCAGTTCTCGTTCAGAGACAAGCAGTTCCATGACCCAAGCGGACGCTACAAGTCGCCCCCGGCGCCCGTCAAGCCGCTTCACAGAATGGTACGGTTCAGGCCAGGCTCAGGGCCGGATATGCTCGAAGCGCAGCACGGCCAACCGCGCCCGCACCGCCAGCGCCCCGGCCAGTCCGGCGGCGGGGGCGAGATCGCGCAGAGTCCAGGCCTCCGCCTCTTCCGGCGCGCCCGAGATCTCGATCAGGCGGGGCGCCTCGCCCGCCGCGAACTCCACGCTGAAATCCGCGAAGCGCTGCAGCAGCCCGCGCCCGAGCGCCTTGGCGAAGGCTTCCTTGCGCGTCCAGGCGCGGAAGAAGGCCTCCTCCCGCGCCGCCCGCGGCACGGCGGCGAAGGCGGCGATCTCACGCGCGGAGAAATTGTCCGCAACGATGCCCGCCATGCCGTCGAGCGGACGAAGCACCTCGATGTCTATCCCCACCGGCCGGTCGGCGATGGCGATGGCGACGTGGCTGTCGCTGTCGCTCAGATTGAAATGGGGGCCCGCGGTCAGCTCCGGCTTGCCGTGGGGACCGGAGGAGAAGCGCAGCGTGGCCGGGTCCTTGCCGAGGTACCGGCTGAGCAGCAATCGCAGAAGGCCGCGGCGGCGGAGGAAGCGATCGCGAAGAACCGCGGTCGCGAAACGGTCCGCGCGCGCGGCCTCCTCCACGGACAGGAGCGTTTCGAGATGCGGCTGGTCGCCGGCGAGCGCATCGAGGTCCGCATGCCAGACATGGACCTCTCCGACCGCGAGCGCGCATGGGTCCGGCAGGCGCCCGGCCAGCATCCTCAGGCGCCCGGCCGGAAGCGGTCGAACAGACCGCAGATCTCCGTCACCAGGGCCGTCCGATGGGCATTCTGATAGAAATGGCCGCCCGGATAGAGCGTCACGCCGGAGAAGACGCGTGCATGTGCCCTCCAGCCATCGAGATCCTCGGCGGTGACGCTGTCCGCGTCGCCGCCGAAGGCATGGATCGGGCAGTCGAGCGGATCGTCATGCCGGAACTCGTGGGTCTCCACGGCTGCCAGGTCGGCCCGCAGGATGGGCAGCATCAGCGCGACGAGTTCCGGATCCTCGAACACCGCCGCCGGGGTGCCGTCGAGCGCCTTCAACTCGCGGATGAGATCGCCGTCGGACAGGCGGTGCAGCGGAGGCCGGCGGCGTGGCAGATGCGGCGCCGCCCGCGCGGAGACGAAGAGGGCCACGGGCGCGGGCGCGCCGAGGTCGCGCAGGCGGCGCTGCGTCTCGAAGGCAAGGAGGGCGCCGAGACTGTGCCCGAACAGCGCATAGGGCCGGTCCAGCGCAGGCCGGAGCGCGGCCGCCAAGGCATCCGCGATCCGGTCGAGCCTTTGCAGGGGCGCCTCCCGGATCCGGCCGCCGCGGCCCGGAAGCTGCACGGGAATGATGCCCAGTCGCGGATCCGCCGCGCGACGCCATGGCATGTACGCGGCGGCGCTGCCTCCCGCATAGGGCAGGCAGAACAACCGCGCGGGGCTTTCGGCGGCGGCGGGAAAGCCCAGGAACCAGGGGGACGCGTCCGGTGCCGTGATGTCCGTCATGATCCCCGCTCAGGCACCCGCGACACGATGACTTGCCAAGGCGTGGGCCGGCATCGACACGGCCCGGCCGGACCTCAGGCGTTGCAGACCAGTATCCATTCCCGGAGAATGGGTAAAGCATCCATGGATTCCCGGCGGACGCCGTCTCATGAATGGGCGCCCATGCGGTCACTCTTCCAGCGCCCAGGCGCCATGCCGAGGCCATGAGGAAACAGCCTTCATGAAGCTCCACAACCTGCCCGCCGTCATCGTCGGCGAGCAGCCGCTCACGCCTGCGGACGTCTGGACCGTGGCGCATGGCCATGCGCGCGTTGAGCTCGCCTCCTCCGCCGCGTTCCGCGACCGGATCGAGGCCGGCTCGCGCCTGCTGAACGCCCGCATCGCAGCGGGCGAGCGCATCTACGGCGTCAATACCGGCTTCGGCGAATCGGTGGTGACGGAAGTGCCGGCGCATCTCGCGGACGACCTCGCGGCCAATCTCGTGCGGTTCCATGGCGTGGGCACGGGCGCCCCGCTGGACGAAGCCGAGTCCGCGGCGGTGCTGACGGCCCGCCTCGCCTCTCTCGCGGCGGGCTGGTCGGGCGTCCGGCTGGAGGTGCTGGACCGCCTGGCGCAGCTGCTCGGCCGGCGCATCCTGCCCGTCATCCCCAGCGAGGGGTCCGTGGGCGCGAGCGGCGACCTGACCCCGCTGTCCTATGTCGCCGCCGTGCTGGCGGGAGAGCGCGAGGTCCATGCCGGATCGGGCATCGTCCCCGCGGCCGAGGCGCTGGCGGCCGCGGGACTGGCGCCGGTGACGCTGGGGCCGAAGGAAAGCCTCGCGATCATGAACGGCACCAGCGTGTCGGTCGCACTCGCGGCCCTCGCCTTCGAGCGCGCGCGCTGGCTCGCGCGGCTCGCGGCAGCGCTGACCGCGATGGCGAGCGACGTCACCCGGGGCAATCCCGCGCATTTCGATCCGCGGATCTTCCGGGCCAAGCCGCACCCGGGACAGTTCCGCTGCGCCGAGTGGATCGCGGGGGACGTGGAATACAAGGCCGGCACGCCCCGCGAAGGGCGCCTGCAGGACCGCTACTCCATCCGCTGCGGCCCGCATGTCATCGGCGTCCTGCTCGATGCGCTCGACTGGATGAAGCCCTGGCTCGAGACGGAGCTGAACGGCGCGTCCGACAACCCGCTCATCGATCCGGAGACGGGCGATCCGCTGTTCGGCGGCAATTTCTATGGCGGCCATGTGTGCTTCGTCGCCGACGGGCTCAAGAACGCCGTCGCCAATGTCGCCGACATCCTCGACCGGCAGCTGGTGCTGATCTGCTCGGCCTCGACCAGCAGCGGCCTGCCGGAGAACCTGGTCGGCGCGGAACCCGCCGCACGCGCGGCGCATCACGGCTTCAAGGCGATGCAGATCGCGGCCTCGGCCCTCACGGCGGAAGCGCTCAAGGCGACCATGCCGGCGAGCGTCTTCAGCCGCAGCACCGAGAACCACAACCAGGACAAGGTCAGCATGAGCACCATCGCGGCGCGCGACTGCCTGCGCGTGGTGGAGCTCACCGAGACCGTCTCGGCCATCTGCCTGCTCGCGCTCGCCCAGGCGGTCGACCTGCGGCGGGACGAGGGCTGCCACGCCCGCGGCCGCGCGCTCCGCGACGCGGTCCGCGCCGTGGTGCCCTTCAACGACCGGGACATGCGCCAGGACGGGCACATCGCCCTGGTGAAGGAGATGATCCGCAACCGCGCGCTGCCGCTGGACTTCGCGTGACGCGGCCGGCGCCGACGCCCGGCATGCGCCGGCGCGCGCGGGCCGTGCGCGGCCTGTTCACCCGGATCATGCTGCACCTGTTCTGGTGGGACATCCTGCTCGCGGCCGGCCCGCTCCGCCGCTTCCGGAGGCCGTCCGCGCCGCGATGGGCCCGCCTCGCCCGCCTCTACCGCGCGGAGGCTGAGCGCCTCGGCGGCGTCCTCATCAAGCTCGGCCAATATGTCGGCGCGCGCGTGGACATCGTGCCCAAGGAGGTCACGGACATCATGGCGGGCCTGCACGACGCCGTGCCGCCAGCGCCCGCCTCCGCCATCGTCGCGCAGCTGGAAGCCGATTTCCTGCTGCCGATGGCGGAGCTGTTCCGCAGCTTCGACCCCATCCCTCTCGGCGCGGCCTCGCTCGGCCAGGCACACCGGGCCGTGCTGCCGGATGGGCGGGCCGTCGTCGTCAAGGTGCTGCGGCCCGGCATCCACGAGATCGTCGAGAGCGATCTCTCCATCATCGGCCGCGCGATCCGCCTGATGAAGCGCGTGCCGAGCATCCGCCGGCGCGTGAATCTCGATCTCCTGGCGCAGGAGTTCGTCACCGTGACCGGGCGCGAGCTCGACCTCGTCGCCGAGGGCCGCAGCAGCGAGCGCTTCGCGCGCCAGTTCGCCGAGGATCCCGATATCCACGTGCCGAAGATCCATTGGTCGCGATCGGGCCCCCGCACGCTCACGATGGAGGACGTCTCCTACGTGCCCATCACCGACGTGCTCGGCTACGAGGTGGCCGGGGTGGATCGCCATCGCGTCGCGAGCAAGCTGATGGATGCCTATCTGGACCAGATCTTCCGGTTCGGCTTCGTCCATGCGGATCCCCATCCCGGCAACCTCTTCGTGCAGCCGCTGCCGGCGAAGGACGAGCGGCACCTGCCGGCGCTGCCACCGGCCGGCCCGGTCCCGAGCCACCTGCCCTACCTTCCCGGCAGGCCGTTCCGGCTGGTTTTCATCGACTTCGGCATGGCCGTGCAGATCCCGCCCCATGCTCGGCAATCACTGCGCACCTATGCCGCCGGGCTCGCCACGCGCGACGCCTACACCATCGTCCAGTCCTATGTGGAAGGAGACCTGCTCCTGCCCGGCACGGACATCGAGGAGCTCGAGCGGATGACCGCGACGATGCTGAACAGGTTTCCCCACGCCTTCGTCGGGCAGGTCCGCACGGCCGAGCTGCCCGAATACGGGCAGATCTTCGCGGACTACCAGTCGCTGCTCTACAGCTCGCCGATGAAGCTCCCGGCGGAGCTGCTGTTCGTGTTCCGCGCCATGGGAATCTGCTCCGGCACCGTCGCCGCCATCGACCCGGGCTTCGATCCGGCCGAGCGCTTCATGCCGCTGGCGCAGCGCCTGGTCACGGACGAGCTCACCCCCGATGCCGACCGGCTGAAGCGGCTGTGGGCCTTCGGCCTGCGCCTGCCCGCGCGGCTCGACAACCTGATGACGCAGCTGGAGCGCGGAAAGCTGCGCGTGCGCGTCAGCGCGGACCGCCACGGGGACGGCGCGCGCTCCCGGATGCAGTCGGCGAATCAGCTCGGCATCGCGCTCGTGGCAGTGGGGGTGATGGCCTGCGCGGTGCTGCTCGGCCCGCACGGCGAGATCGTCACGACGCCGACGGGGCTCGCCGTGCTGGCGATCGCCGCTATGGCGCTCCTGCTGGGGCGCCGGCGCTGAGGGCCGCCGTTCCGCCAAGGATCTCATCGACGAAGGACACGAAGCGCGCCGGGGCGTCGTAGCCCGCGAGCACCCGCTCCAGGCGCTCCGCATTCGCCTTGTACTGCGGCCCATCGAGCATCCGCGTGGCGGCATCCCGCACCGCTTCAGTGCCCGCCTCGGCCTCGAGGAGGCATTCGGCCACGCCGTGCCGTACCGCAAGGCGGGTGAAGACGAGCTGGTCGGCGTTGCTCGGGATGGCGAGGAAAGGGGCGCCGCCCGCCAACGCCTGGTAGGCCGACGACGCGCCCCCGCTGCAGATCACGAGCGCCGCCCGCCGCGCGGCTTCCTCGCCGGGGATGAAATCGGAGACGAACAGGTTGTCGGCGGTCGACGCTACGGCCCCCTTGTCCGTGGTTCCAACCATCACGCTGACGGGCAGGTCGACGAGCGCCGCGACGATGCCGGCCAGCAGGGACGGCTCCCCGGAACTGCCGAGGTTCACGTAGACGAGCGGCCTGTCGGCAGGCACCTGCCCCCACCAGGGGGGCGCCGGCCGCGACGGCGTCCACTGGATCGGCCCGATATGGCGGTGCAGCGGCGGCGGATCGCGCGTGGGGTTGATCTCGGGGATGTCCGGATGGACGACATAGTCGCCGTCCGTGAAGACCTCCTTCAGCGTCAGCCCGACGGGGGGCAGCCCGTGGCTCACCCGGGCGATGTTGTGCGGCAGGCCCACCAGCATGCTGCCGACCGGCGTCAGGGCACGGGCGACCCGGTCGGCCATCTCGCGCCCGAGGAGGCCGGTCCAGGGATTGTTCACCACCTCGAGGGGCACGTCCGAGAACGGGCTCCAATGGGCATTGATGATGTTGACGTAGGGCACGCCGAGGCGGCGCGCGCTGATGGACAGGGACTGCCGCATGTCCCCGACCACGAGCCGCGGCGCGAGCAGCCGCATGAGGCGCGTGTCCTCCCGCACGTAGTCCGCGAGCGTGCCGGGGCTGAACAGCGGCTCGTTCCGCTTCAGGATCTGGGCGTTCGTCGCCGCGTCGATCGAGGAACGGAGGGGAATGGTGCGGTAGGGCCTCTCGCCCATCAGCGCGTCGAAGCGCGGATCGCAGGCGAGCGTGACCGGGTAGCCCGCCGCATGCAGCGCATCCGCCAGCATCTTCGGCCGCAGCACGTGCGTCAGCGTCACCGCCTCCCCGATGAAAAGGACATGGGGCTTCATCTCATCGCTCCTCGCTGGCTGGGCCCGCGCCCCTGCGCAGGATGCCGTTGGCCTGGATCTCCTCGAGCATGGCGCGGTAGGCCTCGCCGGACCGCGGCTCGCCCCCGATCCAGCGGGCCAGTTCGGCGACGCCGTCGCAGAGCGACACTTCCGCCTCGAATCCGAGCGCCTGCCGGGCCAGCCGCGTGTCGGCGAAGCAGCAGCGGATATCGCCGAGGCGCGACCAGCCCGTGACCTCGACCGCCGCCGCGACGCCGAGCCCGACGCACACCGCCTCCGCCATCGCGCGGATGGTGGTCGCCACGCCCGAGCCGATGTTCACCGGCCCTCCCGGCGCGGGAGCATCGAGCGCGAGCAGGTTGGCACGGGCGACGTCGCGCACCGAGACGAAGTCGCGGGTGGGCAGGCCGTCCTCGAAGAGCTGGATCGGCAGGCCGTCCTGGCGGCGGGAGAAGAAGACGTTGGCGATGCCCGTATAGGGATTGCCCCATGCCTGGCGCGGTCCGTAGACGTTGAAGTAGCGCAGGATCACGAGGCCGACGCCGAGGCCCCTGGCGGCCTGCGCCGCCAGCTGCTCCTGGAAGAGCTTGGTCGTGGCGTAGATCGACTGTGGCTTCGGCTCCTGCCGCTCGTCGGTGGCGATGGCGGCGACGGCGCCACCGCAGAGGGGGCAGCGCAGGTGCCACCGGCCCTGGTCGAGCTGCTCGCGGGAGCGCCCGGGCGGCGCGACGGGGCCGCAATCTCGACAGAGATGGGCGCCCTCGCCATAGACCGCGCGCGAGGAGCCCAGGACCACCCGCTCGACACCGCCACGCAGGCCGACGGCATCCCACAGCGCGGCCGTGCCCGATACGTTGACGTCCAGGTAGTCCTGCAGCCGATACATGGAACGGGCCGTGCTCGTCCGCGCCGCCAGGTGATACACGGCGTCGATCCCGTCCAGGGCCCGGGCGAGCGCGTCCGGGTCGCGCACGTCTCCCTTGCGCCGCTCCACCGCCGCATGGAGATAGGCGGGCCATGTGCCGGAAGGGCCGTGCACCTCGGGATCGAGGCCATCGAGAACGCGCACGCGGTGACCGGCCTGCAGCAGCGCCTCGGCCGTGTGCGAGCCGATGAAGCCGGCACCGCCGACGATCAGGACCCTGCGTGCCATCGGCTCCCCTGCCCCGGCAGGGCCTCCTCGGCGACACCCCCGAGCAGCGCCCGGATGTCGGGACGGACGGCCTCTCCGGCGGGAAGGGCACGAGGGCGCGAGCCGGCCGGTCGCTCTGGATTCAGGGTCGTTGACAAGGCGACCTCGGCCCGGATATCCGCATCGTGAGTGCTTCTGCGCCTTGCCCAATGACTGGCATGTCATTCTGCGGCCGGCCCTGCGGACAGGCAACAGGAGCGCTCCTGCAGGAATGCATGCACAGGCAGCGCCGATGACCGACTTCCTGCTCGTCCACGGCGCATGGCACGGCGGCTGGTGCTGGAAGCGTGTCGCCGCCGCCCTGTCGGCAGCGGGCCATCGGGTCTTCACCCCCTCGCTGACGGGGCTGGGGGACCGCCGCCACCTCCTTGGACCGCAAACCGGCCTTTCCTCCCATGTTGCCGACATCCTGGCGGTGATCGAGAGCGAGGAACTGTCCGACATCGTCCTGTGCGGGCACAGCTACGGCGGTGCCGTGGCGCTGCTGGCTGCCGACCGCGTCCCCGGGCGCGTCGGCGCGCTGGTGCTGATCGACGCCCTCTTCCCCGAGCCGGGCCGCTCGCTGCTCGACGTCGACGGCGAGGAGCGGCGCAACCTCATCCTGTCCCGTGCGGTGGAAACGGAGCACGGCGCCGTCCTGCCGCCCGCGCCGGCTGCGATGTACGCGCTCGCCTCGCCCGAGGACGCCGCCTGGGTCGACCGGCGCTGCGCGCCTCATCCGCTCCGGACATTCCAGGACGCGGCGGAGCTGACCGGGGCGTGGCAGGGGGTCCCGCATCTCGCCTATGCGGCCACGCTGCGCTTCCGGCCGCCGGATTTCCGCGCCATCGCGGCACGTCTCGCCGATGGCGGACGCTTCGCCGTGAGCACGCTGGATACCGGCCACGAGGCCATGATCGACGGCCCGGCCGAGACGGCGGCCCTGCTGGTGGACGCCGGGAGGGCGGCCGCGGGCGGCATGGGAGAGGCGGCGGCGGCGTCGGCATGAGCGCCGCCGATCCCGGCGAGTCCGGCGACCATGCCGCGATCGCGATCCCGAAGCGGCGCTTCCACCTCGCCCTGGCAGGCCTGCTCCTGGTCATGTCGCTGAGCGCGCTCGATTCGAACATCGTCGGACCGGCCTTGCCGCGCATCATCAGCGACCTCGGCCAGGTGGGCGAGCTGTCCTGGGTGCTGACGATCTTCCTGCTGACCAGCACCGCCGCAACGCCCGTCTACGGCAAGCTGAGCGACATGCACGGGCGGCGCCCGCTGGTCACCGTGGCGGTGCTCATCTTCCTCGCGGGGTCCGCGCTCTGCGGACTGGCCCAGTCGATGCCGCAGCTTCTCGCCGGCCGGGCCTTCCAGGGCCTGGGCGCGGGCGGCCTGATGACCCTGACGCAGATCACCATGTCGGACCTCGTCTCGCCCCGGGCACGCGGCAGCTACCAGGGCCTGTTCGGCGCCGTGTTCACGCTCGCCAGCCTGGCCGGGGCTCCGCTTGGCGGCCTCATCACCGAGGCATGGTCGTGGCGGTGGATCTTCTACGTCAACCTGCCCTTCGGGCTCGCCGCCCTCGCCCTCATCTGGATGGGCCTGCCCCCCGGCCGACGGAGCTCGGAGCACCGTATCGATTTCGCCGGCATCCTCATGGTCCTGACGATCTCGACCTGCCTGCTGGCGGCGCTGAGCCTGGGTCCCTCCCTGGGCTGGGGCTCGGCCTTCGTGCTCGGGCTCCTCGCCGTGGCCCTGGCGCTGGGGGTGGCGCTGGTGCCCGTGGAGAAGCGGCATCCGGAGCCGCTGTTTCCCCTATCCGTGATCAGCAATCGGATCTGGCAGGTGGCGACGCTGGTATCGGCCGCCATGACGATGGCGGTCTTCGGCGCGCTCGCCTTCTTCCCCCTCTTCCTGCAGGTCGTGACCGGCCTGTCGCCGGCCGCATCGGGCCTCGTCATGACGCCGATGGCCGCAGGGCTCACCCTGTCGCTGCTTCTCGGCGGCCGCCGGATCTCCAGAACCGGGCGCTACAGGCGGCAGACCCTGGCGGGTGTCGCCACCGTGACGCTGTCGCTCCTCTCGCTCGGCTGGGCGACGTCGGCGAGCCTCGGCGACATGGCGGCAGGGCTGATGGCCGCCCTGCTCTTCTTCGTCGGCGCGGGGCTGGGCCTGTTGATGCCGGGCCTGACGGTCGCGCTACAGAACGCCGTGCCGCCCGGCGACATCGGGACGGCGACCTCCAGCTCGGGCTTCTTCCGCTCGCTCGCTGGCGCCTTCGGGATCGCGGCCGCGGGCGCCATCGTGGTCGGGCAGCTGAGCCTCGCCGGCCATTCTCCGGGCCATGAGCCGGCGAGCCTCGGGCTCGGCGAGATCGTGGGACTCCCGGACGCGGCGCGGCAGCTGATCATGGACCAGTATCAGGGCGCCATCGTCATCGGCTTCCTGGCGGCGGCCGCGGTCGCCCTGGGCGGGCTCCTCCTCGCGCTGGGGCTGGAGGAGAGGAAGCTGTCGGAGGTTCCCGGCAAGCCCACGGATTCAGCGGCCTGACGACGGCCCCGCCTTCGGCGCCATCCACCCGATGTTGTCCAGCTGCTCCAGCGTCAGGTCGAGGCTCACCTCGGCGGCCATCGCCTCCTGCTGCCGGTTGACCTCCGCCTGGGGCCGGCTGGCCGCGGGCTCGACATCCGCGGTGAGGGTAGGGTCGAGTCGGACGAAGCGATCCTCCAGGATGCGGCTGATCTGATAGTTGGTGGACTGCAGATTGGCATCCATTACCAGCCGGATCAGCGCCATCGGGTTGTCGCCGGCGAGGAGCCACTGGCCGTAGCCGACATCGCCGCGGCTCAGCGACATGTAGGCGTTCGAGATCCCCTGGCCGACCGACAGGATCAGCGTCCGATCGATCTCCGCGCCGAGGTAGTCGCGTGCCAGGGCCAGCGCGCACATGCTGGGATTGTTGGCGTAGAGGCCGCCGTCGACGCGTCCCTGGAAGGCCGGATGCAACACCGGGAGGGAGCTCGAGCGCAGGACGACGTCGGCGAGCGCCGGCGAGCGGGAGCCTTCCTCCGTGTCGAGATTGTGGGCGATCTCGATCGACCAGTGCCGCCGCTTCTGGAGGGAGATCTGGTTGTCGAGCGACACGGTCGGGATGACCACCTTCCGCTTCAGATCCTGAAGGCGGATCCCGCCGAACAGCATGCGGGCCTCGGCGTGGAGCTGCTCATGGGTGAGGAAGGCGCAGCCACCGGACATGGCGAACAGCGTGCGTGGCGAAAGCGGGCTCGCGCCGGCGAAAGGCTTCCAGCGCCGCCACAGCTCGATGGCCCGGTCGACCCCTTCCTCCACAGTGGGAGCAGCCGCAATGGCGCCGCTGGTCACGGCCCCGGCTGAGGTGCCGGCAAATATGTCGACGCCGTCCAGCAGGCCCGGGGCGGCCTCGATGAGCCTTTTCAGCAGCATGCAGCAGACCAACGGGCGCACGCCGCCGTCCAGGGAAAGGATCTTTACAGTCGTCATGATCTGCCAGAAGCCATGCCATGAGAGCCGGAGACGCGGTCATGGCCACAGGCGACTGCGTCTGCCGGGTACCGTGCCGGACGGAATTGATAATTGGAAGCGGCCACTTATGATAGACGCCGCAGCGCGTCGGCGAATACCCCGCTTCCGGGGCGAGAGGTTCAGGGGACATGCTGGAGATCTCACGGCTCATCGAGAGCGGCGTGGTCGTACTCGCCGTCAGCGGCAAGCTGAACATCGCGGGAGCGGCACTTCTGGAGCAGGAGCTGGAAGGCTGGTACGCCGGAGGAGGCGGCAGCCTGCTCCTGAATCTGCGTCGTGTCAGCTATCTGAGCAGCATGGGGCTGAGGGTGCTCATGCGCTTCACGCGAGACGCCAGGAAGGCCGGCAGCGACCTGATCCTGGTCTCGGTGAACGACGCGATATTCCCTGTGTTCGACATCACCGGCTTCTCACGCCTTCTCACCTTCGCCTCGAACGAAGCAGAAGCTCTTCAGCTGCTCGTCGCGAGGCCATCGGGCGCATGAGGCGGCGGGGCTCTCCCGCGCGGGCCTGATGAACGGGAACACCGCGCTCCTGGTGATCCGGAAGCGGTGAACCGCTTCAGCCGGCCCCGATGCCCGCCCATCCAGACAGCTTCACTCTATGGCAAAGAGCCGCCTGCGGAGCGGGATCTCCGAGACGGCGGCCAAGGCTCTGCTGATGCTGGAGATTTTGGATGCGGGGACAGGATTTGAACCTGTGACCTTCAGGTTATGAGCCTGACGAGCTACCGGGCTGCTCCACC